>JAITVA010000227.1 GCA_031286045.1 Propionibacteriaceae bacterium
CAGATACCGCCGCCGAACCGGTCGCACAGCGGGCCCCACAAGACTCGGGCCAAGGAGCCGATGAAAGCCCCAAGGAATGCGATGGTTGTTCCCCCTAGCCAGCCGATGGTCGGAACATGAGGGACCATTTGGTTGAGCATGAGGGCGAAGGTCCCCGCCAAGCCAGAGAAACAGCCGAAGGTGAGAAAGTAGATCAGCGTCATGAACCAGGTGTGCTTGTTGCGGAAGATGTCCATCTGCTGGCGGACATTGGCCTTGATCGGCACCGACTTGAGCAGGGCGACCCCCAGGACGACGGAGATGACAAGCAAAAGGAAGATGAAAGTCGGCGCCGTGGTGAGGTGGGACCCGTTCTCAGGCTTGCCCTTGGGTGCGGTGTTGACGGCGGCGCCGAACAGGGCGATGGTGATGAGGATGGGGGTCAGCAGTTGGACGCAGGCCACGCCGAAGTTGCCGATCCCGGCTTGCAGGCCGAGCGCCAAACCTTGCTTGCTCTTGGGGAAGAAGTAGGACGTCGAGGGCATGTAGCCTGAGAAGACACCGCCACCGATACCGGTGAGGAAGGCCAGAATCATCATGGCCGGAAAGTGCGCCGACATCGGGTCGTGGAGCAACCAGGCCCAGCCGACCATCGGCACCATCAAGGCGACGGTCGACCAGATCACCATCTTGCGAGTGCCCATGATCGGCGGCAGGAACATCCACACCAGGCGTAGCGCCCCGCCGGCCAGTCCCGGCATGGCGGCGAGCCAGAAGGCCTGACTCTTGTCGACGATGCCGGCGTTCTGCAGCAGCGGGGAGGCCACCGAGACGAGGTACCAGACCATGAAACCAAGCAACAAAGAAAATGTCGTGGTCCAGAGAGTCTTCCAGGCCAGGCCTGAGTCCCAGGACTGCGGGTCTTCAGGGTTCCACTGCTTGATGATATGCGGAGACGTCGTCGTGTTCGTCATCCTCAACCCTTCCTCGCTGAATGAATATCGGTCGTCGTGAACGTTGATCTTCGTTAAAACAAAAGGCACCGTTACAAACCTTAAGATACTCCAGCCTGACCCGGGTCACAACTTCATGGGACGCTGATCTGTGCGGGAAATTATCTCGGGTGTGAATATCTCGCCGAATATGTGAATTTCGTGTCAACTGTCGTGACCAGCTTGACACGCGCCCCAAATGACTCGAAAATACGACTATTGATCGGGACATGATCATCGAGATAGTGGCCAGTGGAGTCCGGGGGCCGGGACCATGGTGGGTGGATGTCCCGAGGCCGTGACCGATCAGAGCTGGTCCACCAACGAAGGGACCAAGAAAGGTGTCCTCATGAGTCAGCAACTCACTTTCCGCAAGAACCGCTGGATCGACGGGTGGAACCCCGAAGATGAGGAGCAATGGGGCAAAGTCGGCCAGAAGATCGCCAACCGCAACCTCGGCTTCTCGATCTACGCCGAGTTCCTGGGTTTCGTCGTCTGGCAGTTGTGGAGCATCGTCGTCGTCTCCCTCGGCAAGTATGGCTTCGCCTTCGACGACGGTCAGCAGTTCTGGTTGATCTCACTGCCGTCGCTGGTCGGGGCGACCTTGCGCTTCCCCTACACCTTCATGGTCTCGAAGATCGGCGGACGCAACTGGACCATCGTCTCCGCCGCTCTGCTCCTGATACCGACCATCGCCATGACCTTCGCGATCGGCAACCATCCCGTCGACGGTCAAGGCGGCACCTCCTATGCGGTGATGCTCCTGGTGGCGGCGCTGGGCGGATTCGGCGGCGGCAACTTCGCCAGTTCCATGGCCAATATCACCTTCTTCTTCCCCCAGCGGTCCAAGGGGTGGGCCCTCGGCCTCAACGCCGCCGGTGGCAACATCGGCGCCTCTGTCTCGCAGTTCGCTGTTCCCATCCTGGTGTCGGTGACCGCGGCCGCTGACGTGCCCAACCTGCCCATCGCCGGATGGATCTGGATCCCCTTCATCATCGTGGCCGTTCTCGGCGCGGTCTTCTTCATGAACAACCTGACCAGCGCCAAAACTGACTACAAGGCCTATGTGGCCGCCCTCAAGGACCCACAACTATGGCTGATGTCCCTGCTCTACATCGGCACCTTCGGATCCTTCATCGGCCTGAGTGGCGCTTTCCCCAAGCTGATCGCCGACCAGTTCACGGCCTACTCCACCTTCGCAGTCGGCGCGGCCAGCCTGTCCCTGGCCTTCCTCGGGCCACTGGTCGGCTCGCTGGCCAGGCCTTATGGCGGAAGGCTGGCTGATCGTTTCGGCGGCGCCATCATCACTGTGATCGCCTTCGTGGTCATGGCGGCGGGCACCGTGGCCGTCATCGGTGCCCTGTCCGTCGAGACGCCGAGTTTCTGGGCCTTCCTGGCTTGCTTCCTGGTGGTCTTCGTCGCCACCGGGGTGGGCAACGGCTCGATGTACCGGATGATTCCGACGGTCTTCGCCTTCGCAGCGGGGCAGACCGACGCGCAACACCGGTCGGCCGGCATCTCGACCGAACGCAAGACCTCGGCCGCCCTTGGTATCGTCTCGGCCTGCGGTGCCTACGGCGGTTTCCTCATGCCCCAACTCTTCAACGCCACCCTCAAGCAAACCGCCGACCACCCCGTCGCCAGCCAAGTGGT
>JAITVA010000230.1 GCA_031286045.1 Propionibacteriaceae bacterium
CGGACTGTCCACCGCCTTGGCAGTGGCGCGCCTGGTGGCCAGACTCAAGGTCGAAGGCAAGACCATCACTGATCTCTTGGACGACCTGGCCCGTCGCCACGGCCTCTACCTCTCAACCCAGCTGGCCGTCCGCTTCGATGACCTGGCAAAGATTCCGCAGACCATGGAGAAACTGCGAGCCGTTCCGCCGACCACCCTGGCAGGCAGCCTCGTCGAGGCGACCGCCGACCTGGAGAAAGGCTACGACGGCTTGCCGCCGACCGACGGCATCCTGCTGTTGACAGCCGACGATGATCGTGTGGTGGTACGTCCTTCAGGCACCGAACCCAAGATCAAGTGCTACCTGGAGGTCATCCGTCCGGTCGCCCCCGACGCCTCCTTCACTGAGCTGACCCGAGTCCGTGGTGAGGGCGCTGAGCGGTTGGACACCATCAAGCGAGAACTACAGGAGCACCTCTTCGCCTGAGAACACGTTCGCCGGCCCCTTGTTTTACGGTCCGGGTGCGCGGCGCGATTTGCGGGCTCCTGAAACGATGTTCGCCTGCTCCCCTTGTCCAGTCAACCCCCTTTCGCCTGGGTGGCAATCGGGGGCGCTACTGGCGGGCCGTTCCATCCCGACCATGAGAGTCGAAGATGGGCCATCTTCGGATGAACTGCTTCTGGACCGTTCCGGTCCTATGGTGGGGGGAGAAAGTCGGCCACTTTCAGATGAGTGCCTCCAAGAGTCGCCCCTCAACTGGATGGGTGCCCGACAGGCGAGAGCGCGGCTCGCCCGGTGGGCCCCAACGACCACTCGGTCACTTCGACTCCCACTGCAGGACCGAAGTGACCGGTCCATAACCGTCACATGATGGACAATTCCTAGACCCCTGCCTTCGCCAGTCCCCGGAAGTCTATGCGACGAGTGTGTCCTGGTGGCGAGAAGCATAGTTCGACGGTGGCCATGCGCATTGGCGATGATCTTGGCTGACGTGTCTGTACCCCAACTATGGTAAGAACAGTAGTGAGGCACCTATCTGGTATGAGAAACCACCCCAATCGGGGTCGTTTTGGTGAGGTTTCTCGTCCCAGCAGATGCTGATTCACGACCGAAATCACTCACATCTGGGACGAGAAACCCCCTCCAGCGGCTCCCTCCAGCGGCTCCCTCCAGTGTCCTCTCTATCACCCGGTCCCATCCATCACCTGATCGACTTCGTCGGGCGGGGCTGTGTGGAGTTCCATCGCCTGCCTCCTCATCGGCCACCTCCGCGTCACCGATCGCCTCCCCCCATCGCTACCATCGGCAGGCTCCTTCTCGACATCGGCGGACTCAAACCAGCCTCGCACCCTGATGTGACGAGCCTGCGTGACTCTCACCGCAGGGTCGAAGTGGCCCGTCCATAGCTGAGCAAAGACTCACTCATCTTTCACCCCCACCGCACGGTCGAACCGGACCTTCCATAGCTGAGCAAAGTATGAGGCTTTTGAGCGCCTGACTCATACTTTGCCTCAGTAATGTCACCAATTCGTACTCCTGAGGCGACATAACTATGACCCACAACGACGACCGACCCTCAAACAGCCAAAGATTGCTCAGTTATGTCGACCACTCACCTTTAGGCAACGGGCAGCAAGCCATAAGTGAATGCCACTCCCGGCTCTCACTACCCCTTATGGCTACTGGGAGCATCGACTAGAGGAGTAGAACCTAGAAGCTGACCACCACCACTGTTTTCAGAACTCGATAAGGAGAAACATGGAAGAGCGTGAGCGGCCGACCTGGACGCTGGGCGCCAAGGTGAACAGCCCTCTTGCCCAGTTTTCGCAACGCCGTGTCCAGTGTTCGCAACACCCTGCCCCCGTATCCGCCTCTGCCTTGTCTCCGGACCACTGCGCCATGCCGACTCCCGGGTGGATCGTCCCGGCGCAGCCGGTGCGCGAGACCTTCGTCACCGGTTGACGACGGCTTTTGTACGATGAGACCGGCCCACGTTACGAACGTGTTTCAGTCTGGTCACGGATTATCTCAATACTCAAGATTAACTTTCCACATAGTGGGACGGGATGCTAGAAAAGATGGAGTACCTACTACGAATGGAGAAACTTATGCGTACACCTATGAAGGTCGCAGCAGCGGTGTTCTCATCCGCGCTGATGCTTGTCGGCGCCACGGCATGCTCGTCCAATCCGACGGATGGAGCCAGTGGCGGCAATGGATCCGGCGCGGTCACCGCGATCACCGTCCGCGGTTGCACGCCGCAGCATTCCCTTTTGCCTGTCAACACCAACGAGGTCTGTGGCGGCAACGTCCTGGACGCTTCCCAGGCCAAGTTGATCCACTACAACTCCAAAGACGCCGCTCCGCAGATGGATATCGCCGAGTCGATCGAGACCACCGACGCCATCAACTGGACGGTGAAGCTCAAGCAGGGCTACAAGTTCCAGGATGGCACCGAGGTCAAGGCCAAGCACTTCGTCGACGCCTGGAATTGGGGCGCCTATGGTCCTCATGGCCAAGTCAACTCCTATTTCTTTGAGATGATCGAAGGTTACGCCGACGAGCAGTGTGGCGAGTCCGGCGATTGCCAGAAAGAGAAGCCCAAGGCTGACACGATGAGCGGGCTGAAGGTGGTCGACGACTACACCTTCACGATCAAGACCACGTCGCCGACCTCGAACCTGGTCGTCCGCTTGGGTTACACCGCTTTCGCGCCGCAGCCCGACGCCTTCTTCGCCGACACGACAGAGGACAAGTCCGAGTTCGCGGCCAAGCCGATCTCGGCCGGTCCTTACCGGATCACCTCAGTGACGGACACCGAGATTGTTCTGGAGAAGTTCGCTGACTACTCCGGCAAGGACGTCGGCGCGGTCGACAAGGTGACTTTCCCGATCTACAACGATCTGGGCGCCGCCTATAACGATGTCGTCGCCAACAACCTCGACATGACAGACACGATTCCTGCGGGCAACCTCGTGGACGACTTGTGGAAGTCGGATGCTCCCGACCGTTGGGGCACCAAGGACACCGGTGTGTTCCAGGCGCTGAGCTACGCTCCGGGCAATGTCGATCCAGGGCTTGCCGACGTCAAGATGCGCCAGGCGCTGTCCATGGCTGTCAATCGTGACGAGGTGACCAAGCAGGTCTTCAACGGCGCGCGCGTTCCGGCGACCGGCTGGGTTCCTCCCATGGTCGACGGTTATAAGGCCAACGCCTGTGGCGACAACTGTGTGTTCGACGCCGCCAAGGCCAAGCAGCTCTACGACGAGGCCGGCGGTTACCCCGGCACCTTGAGCATCTGGGTCAACGGTGACGGTGGGCACGATCCCTGGGCGTCAGCAGTCTGCAACCAGATCAAGAACAACCTCGGCTTGGACTGCTCGGTTCAGACCACGCCTGACTTCGCCACCTTGCGTGACATGATCATGAACCGTGAGTTGAAGGGCTTGTACCGCGCCGGTTGGCAGATGGACTACCCGTCGATCGAGAACTTCCTGACTCCGTTGTATGCCACTGGTGCTTCCAGCAACGACACCGATTACTCGTCCGCCGAGTTCGACGGTTTGTTGAAGGAGGCCGCCGCTGCCACAGACAACACCGCGGCCAACAAGCTCTACCAGCAGGCAGAGTTGGTCTTGGGACAGGACATGCCGACCATGCCATTGTGGTATCAGCAGAGCCAGTACATCTTCTCTGACAAGATCGCTTCAGTGGACATGACGCCGTTCTCGCGTTTTGATTTTGGCTCGGTGAAGCTGAAGTAGTAACGTAGCAGCTAGTTTCGCTCGTGAGGGTGACGGCGGTGACCGCGTCGGGTGCCGCCGTCACCCTCACATTGTCTATGGGTGTGCTTGAGAGTAATTGAAAGGTGGTGTCCATGGGAAAGTACGTCATTCGCCGTTTGCTGCAAATGATCCCGACACTGCTCGGAGCGACTTTGCTGATCTACTGGCTGAACTTCTCCTTGCCAGGCGATCCGACGGCAGGCCGCTGCGGCGAGCGTCCCTGTTCGCCCACCTACGTCGCCTGGTTCAATCATGAGTACAACCTGGACAAGCCCTTCGTCGTGCAGTACCTGCTCTACCTCGGCAAGGTGGTCCAAGGCGACCTTGGCACTGACTTCTACAACCACTCGGTCTTGCACGAGCTGGCCATCCGTTACCCCACCACCCTCAAACTGGCCCTGATCGCAGTCCTGTTCGAGGTGGTCGTCGGTCTGATCGCCGGGATCTGGTCGGGCATGCGTCAAGGCAAGTTCGCCGACACCTTCGTCACCGTCGTGACCCTGCTCCTCATCTCCATGCCGGTCTTCGTTCTGGGTGGATTGGCTCAGCTGATCTTCGGCATCCGTCTGAAGTGGTTCCCGGTCACAGCCGGCGCCACGGCCGGTTTCTATGAGTTGTTGATGCCGGGGCTCGTCCTCGGCGCCCTGTCGCTAGCCTACGCCACCCGCTTGACCCGAACCTCCCTGGTGGAGAATCTGCGGGCCGACTATGTGCGCACCGCCAGGGCCAAAGGACTGTCGCGGTTCCGGACCATCGGCATCCATACCCTGCGCAACTCGCTCTTGCCCGTGGTCACCTATGTCGGTGGCAGCATCGGCGCCCTGATGGGCGGCGCCATCGTCACCGAGCGAATCTTCAACGTCAACGGCGTCGGCAGCTACATCTATCGCAGTATCAACCAGAAGGACGGCGTCGGTCTGGTCGGTTCCATCACCTGTTTGGTGTTGGTGTTCTTGATCGTCAATCTGATCGTTGACGTGCTCTACTCCGTGTTGGACCCGAGGATTAGCCATGACTGACACACCGACCACTCCAACGCCGCCCGTCGACCCCGAAGTCCGGCCCGTCAAGGTGGAGCCTCCGAGCCCCGCCGCCGCTTCATCCTCACCGGTCGTGCTCAAGCGGAAGACCTCCGCCGCCAAGTCCCGCTCCTTGTGGGGCGACGCCTGGGAGATCATGCGACGGCGCCCCCTGTTCTGGATCGCTGCCGCTTTGATCTTCGTCTTCTTGGTGATGACGGTCTTCCCTCAACTGTTCACCTCCAAAGACCCCGGCTACTGCAACTTGTCTCTGGCCCGGGTCGGCCCTGGCGATGGCGCTGTCTTCGGCTACGACGCTCAGGGCTGTGATGTCTGGGCGCGCACCGTCTATGGCGCGCGGGCCTCGATCTTGGTCGGTTTGTTGACCGCCTTGGTCACCGCTGTGGTCGGTGGCCTGCTCGGCATGCTGGCAGGGTATCTTGGCGGCTGGGTCGATGTCGTCCTGTCACGCTTGGCTGACATTTTCTTCGCCATCCCCTTGCTGCTGGGCGCCATCGTTTTGATGTACTCGATCCCCTCCTCGGTCGACTCGCCGATGATGTGGTTCGTTCTCAAAGTGGTCCTCGCCATGATGATATTCGGCTGGCCCCCGATCTTCCGCCTGATGCGGTCCTCGGTGCTGCAAGTCAAGCCGAATGAGTATGTTTTGGCGGCGCGAGCCCTGGGTGCCGGACCCTTGCACGTGGTCGGCTCACATATCCTGCCGAACGCTTTGACCCCGGTGATCGTGGTCTCCACCATCGACTTGGGCGGTTACATCGTCACCGAGTCGACGCTGAGCTTCCTCGGCATCGGCCTGCCCGACACCGTCATGTCCTGGGGCCGCGCCATCGCCCGAGCCAGCGAGCTGGGTCTGATCCGTCAGGTGCCGCACATGCTGCTGTTCCCGGCCTTGTTCCTCTGTCTGACGGTGCTGAGCTTCATCCTGATGGGTGAAGTCGTCCGTGACGCCCTCGATCCGAAGCTGAGGTGAACCAATGGCTGACATGTACGACGAGGGTCTCGCCATGGTCGAAGCGACCGGGCGGGGCACGATTGATCTGGAGCAGTCCGCCGCCCGCCTGCTCAAGCCACCGTCGAGACGGGAGATGGCCAAGCGCCCTTCTATCCACGGGACGGTCGTTTTGGACGACCATCACACCTGGACGCCGACCGACGGCCGCTTGCTGACGGTCGACGACCTCCATGTCGAGTTCCGCATGCGCGAGGGTGTGGCCAAGGCCATCAACGGCGTCTCCTTCCACCTCGACCAACGCGAGACCTTGGCGATTCTGGGTGAGTCTGGTTCGGGCAAGTCGGTCACGGCCCAGGCCATCATGGGCATTCTCGACACTCCGCCGGGTTATGTCGGCCAGGGCCGAGTCGAGTATTGCGGCGTCGATCTGTTGACCTTGGCTGAGAAGTCGCGCCAACATGTGCGCGGCGACCAGATCGCCATGATCTTCCAAGACGCCCTGTCGTCGCTCAATCCGGTCTTCCCGGTCGGCTGGCAGATCGCTGAGATGTTCCGCGTCCACCGGGGCATGAACCGTTCCGACTCGATGGCTCGGGCGGTCGAGTTGATGGAGCGGGTGCATATTCCCGCCGCCAAACAACGGGTCAAGAGCTATCCGCATCAGTTTTCCGGTGGCATGCGCCAGCGCATCATGATCGCCATGGCGATCGCCCTCGACCCGGCCGTGCTGATCGCCGACGAGCCGACCACGGCCTTGGATGTGACGGTCCAGGCCCAGATCATGGACCTGCTCAAGGATCTGCAGGCTGAGTCGGGCATGGGCCTCATCCTCATCACCCATGACCTCGGCGTGGTCGCCGATGTGGCCGATCGGATCGCGGTGATGTACGCCGGGCGTCTGGTCGAGACCGCTCCGGTCGGGCCGCTCTACGCCACCCCGCATCACCCCTACACCCTGGGCCTTCTGGAGTCCGTGCCGCGCTTGGACTCCAAACTTGGCGACGTGCTTCCGGCCATCGGTGGCCTGCCGCCGAATCTTCTGGCCATGCCCGCCGGTTGTCCCTTCCATCCGCGCTGCCGCTACGCCCGGGCCGAATGCGGGCAGGGCGCGGCGCCCGAGTTGGTCGTGACCGAACCGGGTCGCGCCGTGGCATGCCCCTGGTGGGATCGGTTGGAGGCGAACCATGAATGACGTCATCTTGTCTGGTCGGGGTTTGGTCAAGCACTATCCGATCAAGGGCGGGGTCTTCCGCACCACTGTGGGTCAGGTCCACGCCGTCGACGGGGTCGATCTGGACTTGCGAGCCGGTGAGACTCTGGGTGTGGTCGGTGAGTCGGGCTGTGGCAAGTCGACGCTGGGACGACTGCTGATGTGTCTGGAGACGCCGACGGCGGGTTCCCTGATCTTCGACGGTGAGGACGTCTTGAAGAAGGGGGCGACTGAGCTGCGCCACCTGCGGCGCAACGTCCAGATCGTCTTCCAGGACCCGTACACCTCGCTCAATCCCCGCAAGACAGTCGGCGACATCGTGGCCGAACCTTTCGAGATCCACCCGGAGGTGGTGCCGAAGAAGGGTATCCGCACCCGTGTCCAGGAGCTGCTGGAGCTGGTTGGCATGCCGCCAGAAGCGATGAACCGTTACCCCCACCAGTTCTCGGGTGGTCAGCGTCAACGCATCGGTGTGGCACGGGGGATCGCGCTCAATCCGAAGGTCCTGATCTGTGACGAGCCGGTGTCGGCCCTCGACGTGTCGGTCCAGGCCCAGGTGGTCAACCTCTTGGAGAAGCTGCAACGCGAGCTCGGGCTGGCCTACGTCTTCATCGCCCATGACTTGGCGGTGGTGCGCCATATCTCCGATCGGGTGGCTGTGATGTACCTCGGCAAGATCGTCGAGTCCGGCGACGAGGAACAGATCTACGAGCATCCGACCCATCCTTATACGCAAGCGCTGTTGTCGGCTGTGCCGGTGCCGGACCCGACCTTGCGCGGCAGACGCGAGCAGATCGTCCTCACCGGCGACGTGCCTTCTCCCGCCAATCCGCCAGCGGGCTGCCGCTTCCACACTCGCTGCTGGATGGCCCAGGAGATCTGCTCGACCAAAGAGCCGGAGCTGATCAGCCGCGACGATCAGATGGGCGGGCATGTCTCGGCCTGTCATTTCGCGGCCGTGCGTGCGCCCGAGGCCCCTGCCCAGGCCTGATGCCACGGCGACTCCTCCGAGGCAGCCGAAAAGCATTTGCCCTAGTCAGACCATTCAAATAGTGAGCGGCTCTGTCCTTATTGTGGACAGTGTGTATACTTCGTGAGGTAGTGTTAAGAGCGACGGGGGTGCTATCTTTTAACACGTCACGATGAGTGACTGACAGTGAGGAGAGCCGCCGCGAATGGTGTCATCAACGTTTACTGTCGCTCATTCCCAGCAGGGAATGGCGACCGCATGCCGTCGTGTGACGGGGTGCGCGCGTCCTGGCGCGGTGACCTGAGTCATGGCGAAGTACCTCATCCGCCAGGTGTTGGCCTGGCTGGTCCGCATTTTCATCGCGGTCAACCTCACCTTTTTTGTCGCCTCTGCCTTTCTTGATCCGGCCTCCAATTACGCCGAACGTCGCCCGCCGGTTCCACCCGAGCAGATCCAGCGCATGCTGGAGCCCTACAACCTCTCGACTAATGAACCGCTGTGGCACAGATGGTGGGATTGGCTGACCGGCATCGTCTTGCATTGGGATTGGGGCCACTCGCCAGTCGGCGAGGTCGTCAACGACCAGGTCAGTTTCCGAATCGGCATGTCAGCTCAACTGATGATGGGGGCGACCATCGTGGCCTTCGTCATCGGGGTGGCCTTGGGTGTGTACTCGGCTGCTCGACAATACAAACTGGGTGACCGGGTGGTTCAACTGATCTCGATCGTCGCCCTCAACACCTCGATCGTCGTCGTCGCCTTGGTGGTGGTCTACCTGGCGATCCAAATCAACCGCGCCACCGGTTCACGCATCTTCTTCGTGACCGGGGCCGCCAGCATCGATGTGGCAGGCTTCTGGCCCAGCCTGGTTGACAAGGCTCAGCATCTGATACTGCCATCGATCTGTCTAGTCTTCATCAGCTTCGCGCAGTACGCCATGATGCAACGGTCGCTATTGCTCGACAATATCGCGGCCGATTATGTGCGCACCGCCCGGGCCAAGGGCTTGCCTCAGGCCAAGGCCATCCGCCGTCACGCCCTGCGCACCTCGATGATCCCCGTCATGGTGACCTTCGCCTTCTCCATTCCCGCAGTGTTCACCGGAGCCATGCTGTCGGAGAACATTTTCGCCTGGAACGGCATGGGGCAGTACATGGTTCAGACGATCCTCAAGAACGACATCAACGGGGCGGTCGCGGTGGCAGCCTTCTCTTCGTTGATGACTGCCATCGGGGCGGTTCTGTCGGACCTGTGCGTCGTGTGGCTTGATCCGAGAGTCAGGGTGAGTTGAGATGAGTCTGCAACAGAGCACCAAGGACACCGGCGAGTTCATCGACCAAACCACCGAACAAGACACGGGCAAGCGCCACACCAGATTGGCCTTGTACGTCAAGCGCTTTCGGCGCAATGTCCCGGCCGTCATCGGCTTGGCCGTGTTCCTGGTCTTGGTCCTGGTGGCCGCCTTCGGTTGGCTGCTGACGCCTTATGCGATCGCTGACATCGACTTCATGGCTTTGTCTCAGCCGCCCAACCCGACTCATTGGTTCGGCACCAACTCGACCGGCCTCGACCTCTACTCCATGACCGTCCACGGCTTGGGGAGATCTTTGATCATCGCCTTGGCGGTGGCCGGACTGACGATCGTGATCGCCGCCTTCCTCGGCGCCCTGGCGGCCTATCGCGGTGGCAAGACTGAGGCTGTCATTCTTGGCGTCGTCAACTTTTTGTTGGTCTGCCCGGTCTTCCTGCTCGAGGCCGTCATCGCCCAAAAGTCCGGTGGCAGTTGGGTCTGGCTCATCTTCGTGCTGACGCTGTTCGGCTGGATGGTGACCGCCCGTGTCATCTGGCAGTTGTCGACGTCGATCCGCGAGCGCGAGTACATCGCGGCGGCTCGGTACATGGGTGTGCCTGGCATCGTGGTGGTGCTGCGCCACATGGTGCCCAACATCGGGTCCTTGCTGGTGGTGCAATTCGTCCTCGGCATCGTTTCCACCGTCATGAGTGAGACGGCTTTGAGCTTCCTCGGTTTCGGCATCAAGATTCCCGACGTCTCACTGGGCTCTTTGCTGATGGATGGACAGAAGGTGCTCTCGACCACGCCATGGGCCTTCTTCTTCCCGGCTGGGACGATGATGCTGTTGACCGTGTCGGTCGCCTTGATGGCTGACGGTCTGCGCGACGCCCTCGACCCCAACTCAGCGGCAGGAGGCCGGGCATGACGAATCCAGTGCTGTCGGTGCGTGACCTCAACGTGTCCTTCCCCAGCGAGGCCGGTCGCGTTGACGCCGTTCGCGGAGTCAGTTTCGATCTTTATCCCGGCTCGACTCTGGGCATCGTCGGCGAGTCCGGCTCAGGCAAGTCGGTCACCAGTCTGGCTGTCAT
>JAITVA010000252.1 GCA_031286045.1 Propionibacteriaceae bacterium
ACCGGTGTTGTGCGCGCTCGTTCACGACTACGCTTCGTTCCGTCTGCGCTTGCTACTTGACGCGCGCGCAACACCGGTGACAGCAGCCACCCCATCTTCCGTCACCCCCCAAATACCCACCACATGGGTTGTCCCAGTGGCCTTCGCGAGCGTGTTCATGGCTGCGTCCGTGGTCACACCGAGAGTGGGGCGGGAAGGTGGGCTAACCTACCCGATATGCGCAAAGCCCTCCTGATGACCCTGGGGTCGATCGTCTCCATGCAGTTAGGGTCATCGCTGGCCAAGACGGTCTTTCCCACGGTCGGCCCCCTGGCCATGGCCTGGTTGCGCTTAATCGCAGCCGGGGCGATCCTCGCCATCATCGTACGACCGCGACTGCGCGGCCACAGTCGCCAAGACTGGCTGGCCTTGGCCTGGTACGTCCTCGCCCTGGCCGGAATGAACGTGACCTTTTACCAAGCCATCGCGCGGATCCCGATCGGGCTGACCGTCACCATCGAGTTCCTTGGTCCGCTAGTCGTGGCCCTGCTCAAAGCCAGAGGGCTGCGCGACCTGCCCTGGATCGGTCTGGCCGGAGTCGGCGTCGTCATCTTGGGCTGGTCGCCTGGTTCGGCGAATTGGGCGGGCATCGGCTTCTCCGTCTTGGCCGCGATCTGCTGGGGCGCCTACATCCTGGCCGCTCCGCATGTCGGGCGCCACTGGCACGGCGCCGAACCAGTCGCTTGGGCCAACCTGACCGGCGCGGTGGTGCTAACGGCCCCCGTCCTCATGCTCGATCACGAGCGACTGAACCAGCCCTGGATCTGGGGCGCGGGCCTGGGAGTCGCCCTGCTCAGCTCAGTGCTTCCCTACGCGCTCGAACTGCACATCCTGCGCACCCTCGACCAGAGAATCTTCTCAATCCTGATGTCGCTCGAACCAGCCTTCGCCGCCCTGTTCGCCCTGCTCATTCTCGGTGAGGCCCTGACGCCGGTCGAGTTGGTCGCCATGGCCTGCGTCATCGTCGCGTCCGCCGGAATCACCTGGTCGGTCGCCGAAGGCCCGACCGCGAGACGCGCCACTAAGATGGGCACGGAAACCAAGGAGGTCACCCAGGATGAGCCAGAGCCCAGGTCTGACGCCGCTGTCGGCTGATGTCAAAGCGCGTCGCAGGCGCCAAAACCGGATCATCGTGGCCTTGATTGTTCTGGTCATCATCCCTGCCATCGCCATCGTCGGCGGGCAGCGCTACTCCAGTCACCTGCTGAAGGAATGGATGTCTCATCCGACAGTCAACCTCAACGCCACCGGAACGGTCCACCTGGACGACCCCGGGGCCTACATCGTGTGGACACTTGGCGCGCAAGCGCAATGCGAGGTGAGGCAGGCCGGGGCCAACATCGCCGCCTCCAATCCGGTGACATCACTCACGACCAGCGCCACCGGTTTCTTCCGCTCCGCCACCTTCACCGCACCCGAGGCCGGGGATTACCAGGTGACCTGCCTGTCGTCGCAGGAGTCTGGCTATGCCCTGATCTCGACCGAGTCACCAGTGGCGAGCATGGGTCTGAGCGTCACCATTGGAGTGAGCGTCGGCGTCATCTCCATCATCGTCGGCCTAGTCCTGCTCATCCTGGGCTTGAGTCGCAACTCCCGTGAACGAGCCGCCGAACTACAAGCTCCATCCACTCTGGGCCCGCCTGCGGCCACCATGGCGCCGTGGTCACCGCCGACGCCGACGCCGACGACAGATGCTCCACCGCAGTGGCCACCCGTGCCACCGTCGAACCACCCAAGCCGATAGGCGAGCATCCGCCGTCAACCTCAATGAGTGCTAGACTTTAATCAGATATATTAATAATATTATAGCTGATTGGTGGTGTCCATTCCATGACCGCCTCTGCCATTGTCATGATCCTGGCGATAGTGATCGCCGTCGCCTGTCTGGCGCTTCTGCTGTGGATCGCTAGCCGGGTGCTCAGGGCACTCGAACGCGTCAACGCCCATCTGGACCGTGCTGAGTCAGCGTCCTCGCAGACACCAGCCGAAACAAACATCCTGCCTCAGGAGAGGAAACACTGATCGATTCGGTGCTCCCTCACAGTTCGTTGACTCCATGTCGTGTCGCCCGCAAGGCCGCCAAGGCATGGAGCCTGCCTGGCGTGTCGGCGTCACCCCAAAAACGTGGTGACGTGGCCCTGACACTCAGCCCTTTTGCCGCCCGGCCCACCAGGTCAGCAACTCCTCAGCCGCCACCTGTGGGCTGACTGGTCCTCGGTCCAGGCGACGCTCCAATAGGTACTTGTAGGCTTCCCCGACCACCCTGCCTGGCCCGATGCCCAGAATCTCCATGATCTGGTTGCCGTCCAGGTCGGGGCGGATCGAGTCGAGTTCCTCTTGGGCCGACAACTCGTCGATGCGCCACTCGAGTTCCTCATAGGCTCGGCGCAGCCGCTCAGCCTTGGCCTTGTTTCGGGTGGTGCAATCGGAACGAGTCAGCATGTGCAAGCGCTCCAGCTCCGGTCCGGCGTCGCGCACATAGCGCCTCACAGCCGAATCGGTCCAGCCGGCCTCACCGTAACCATGGAAGCGCAGATGCAAGGTGACCAGCGTGGCCACGGACTCGATCACGTCCTTGGGATACTTCAGCTCGGTCAGCCGCTTGGCCACCATCTTGGCGCCGACGACGTCATGGTGATGGAAGCTGACCTTGCCACCGGCCTCGAAACGCCTGGTCGCGGGCTTGCCGATGTCGTGGAGCAGGGCGGCCAAACGGTTGATCAGGTCAGGCTCGTGGTGACGGGCCTTCTCCAAGGCGATGGCTTGGTCGAGCACAGTCAAGGAATGCTCGTAGACATCCTTGTGATGGTGGTGTTCATCGATCTCCAGACGCAAGGCGGGAAGTTCCGGCAGAAACACATCCGCCAAGCCGGTGCGCACCAAGAGATCTAGGCCACGACGTGGCGTGTCGGTCAGCAACAGCTTGGACAACTCGTCGCGGATGCGCTCCGCCGAGATGATGGCCAAGCGACCGGCCAGGCTCATCATCGCCCGAACCAGGGCAGGTGTGGGGCGAACATCGAATCGAGCCACGAACCGAGCGGCCCGCATCATCCGCAAAGGGTCGTCGCTGAAGGAGGTCTCAGCCCCAGCCGGTGTGCGCAGCACTCCTTCACCCAAGTCGACCAAGCCTCGGTAGGGATCGATGAAATCTCCGGTCGCGAGATCGACCGCCATGGCGTTGATGGTGAAGTCGCGCCGGACGAGGTCGTCCTCAATGCTGTCGCCGAATCGGACCTCGGGCTTGCGAGAGTCGGCATGATAGGCGTCGGCCCGAAATGTCGTGACCTCGATCTTCCACTGCTCGCCGTCGGCTATGAGCATGGTGCCGATTGTGCCGAACTCACGGCCCATGTCCCAGATCGGACCACCCAGCGAAGACAGCACTGCTTCGATCTGATCAGGCCTGGCCGATGTCGTGAAATCTAGGTCAGACGCCTTGATGCCCAACAAGGCGTCACGCACGGGGCCGCCAACGAGATAGAGACTGTGGCCAGCCTTGACGAAGGCCCGGGCCAAAGGCTCGGTCACTGGTTGGAGAGCCGACAGCTGCTCCGTCAAGGACTCCGAGGGCGTATGGTCGTCAAGACGGAGAGACAAACGTGATCCCATGGTCGAGAACCTCATTCCCATAGAAAGCCGATGGCCAGCCTTCAGCCGACGGACAACCGACGATCACTCATCGACTGCGGGCAGGCTGAGGGCTGGCCATCGATTCCAAAAGATCAGGCGGCGACGACTTCCACCGGCACATGCGCGGTGACGGCGTCATGCAGCTTCACATCGAAGCTGTGGGTGCCGAGGGTCTTGATCGGCTTGGTCAAGCGGACGGACCGCTTGTCGATCGCCGGACCGCCAGCAGCCTTGACCGCCAGGGCCAGCGCTGCCGCCGTGATGGCGCCGAACAAGGTGCCCGACTCACCGGCGCGGGCCTTGATCTTGACGGGCAGGGCCTCAATCTGAGTGCGCACATCGGCAGCATGGTCGATGCCACGAATCTCACGGGCGTCGCGCGCCCGCTTGATGCCGACGATCTGCTTCTCCGCGCCCTTGGTCCAAGCGATGGCATGGCCTTGGGGCAGCAGGTAGTTGCGACCGTATCCGGGACGAACGTCGACGATGTCTCCGGCGATGCCGAGCTTGTCAACAGCAGTGGTCAAAATGAGTTTCATAATGAGTAATCCTCCCTATCAGCGGCCAGATGTCGCATATGGCAGCAGCGCGACTTCGCGCGCGTTCTTGACCGCCTGAGCGATCTTGCGCTGATCCTGGACCGTCAAACCGGTGACGCGGCGGGAACGGATCTTCCCCCGATCAGAGATGAACTTGCGCAGCAGCGTGACGTCCTTGTAATCGACCGGACCGATGTGAATCGTCTTGACCGGAACGATCTTCTTCTTCATGATTGGCTTACGTGCGGCCATTGTGGTGCTCCCTTTCATGAGCCCGGCAGGTCAGCCGGAATGTGCCTTGAGGAACCGTGTGAGACCACTCTCACGATCCCTTCGCCCAGGTTGGGCTTGATTGTGGGTGATCAGAACGGTGGCTCGTCGGACTGGGCCGAGGCCCAGGGATCCGCTGCCGGGGCCTGTGGGGCTTGGGCTGCGGGGGCCGACCAACCGGCCGATCCACCACCTGATTGATAG
Organism: Propionibacteriaceae bacterium; assembly: GCA_031286045.1. Classification (GTDB taxonomy): domain Bacteria; phylum Actinomycetota; class Actinomycetes; order Propionibacteriales; family Propionibacteriaceae; genus WQYJ01. The sequence goes on from JAITVA010000252.1 coordinate 4,686, forward strand.
TTGCCGCCTTGGGACGGTGTGCGCGTCACCTTGGCGGTGGCGTAGCGCAGAGCCGGGCCGACCTCGTCGACCTCCAGCTCGAAGACAGTGCGACGCTCGCCCGACTGTGTCTCGTATGACCGGGCACGCAAGCGACCCTGGACGATGACGCGCATGCCCTTGGTCAATGACTCCGCGACGTTCTCAGCCACCTGACGCCACACGGCGCAGTTGAGGAACATGGCCTCGCCATCTTTCCACTCGTTCGTCATACGATCGAACGTGCGTGGTGTCGAGGCCACCGTGAAGTTCGCGACAGCCGCGCCCGAGGGCGTGAAGCGCAACTCAGGATCGCCGGTCAGATTACCGACGACTGTGATGATTGTTTCCCCTGCCATGCTCGATCCTTTGCTCGTGTTCGATGAGGTTCAGTCTGTCAGAGACCTACGACAAAATCGGTCACTTGGCTTCGGGACGGAAGACCTTGGCGCGAAGCACCTTCTCATCGATGCTCAACCGACGATCAAGTTCCTTCACGACGGCGGCCTCAGCGTCCACGTTGACGACGACGTAGGTGCCCTCGGCCTTCTTCTTGATCTCATAGGCGAAACGACGCCGACCCATGATATCGATGTTGGTGATGACCCCGCCTGCCTTGGTGACAGACTTCAAGTGGTTGTCCACCACGGACTGCACCTGGCGGTCGTCGACCTCGGGGTCGAGAATGATCATGATCTCATAACTACGCATAAGCGTTGTCTCCTCTGGACTGTCGGCCACGGGGAGGTCCCATGGCAGGAGAATGGCGCCGAAACACCGAGGAACTACCTTACCGTGTCACCCTTCACTCTGTCACTTCGTTCGCTCAGCCCCCAGTTGTGGGGTGAAGCTCAAAGGATCGCTTCACTATGTGACGAAGTATTCAGGCGGATAGTCAGCTGCGGTAGTGATGTGGGGGCGCTGAAGGAGGGCGGTCAGGGTGGCTCGGTCATCACGGGCGCAATAGTAGGAGTCGCCGGTCAGTGTGTCAGCGATGTCGTCAAGGCTAGTGGGGGCGTCGGCCATATAGTCGGGCAGAAAACCTTCCCGAAGAGCAACAATAGCCACAGTAGTGATCGCACAAACAGCGTGGATCGGGTTGGCCCACATAGCGTAAGAGACTTCATCGATGACATGAGTAATGGCATCAATAGTGGTGGCCCCACGATGATCAACCTGATCATAGTAGTCAGCAAGAAGAGCACACTTGAACTCAACATAACTAACATCAGCCATGGCATAGTCCTCAGTGTTATCCATGGCTAGGCTCCTGAACTGTGACGTCCAGCCCTGGGGCCCGACCAGCACGCAACACACTAATCACAGCATGACCAAGCTGTTCAGGAGTAGGATTGACAGGCAACGCGACCGTCCACTCAGGCGGATCATCCGTACGACCAGCGTAAGCATAGTTCGCAGTCCGACGCGAGAACACTACCCGGAGTCCGTCTTTGCCTTTGGTCGGATAGATGGCGACATGTTGCCGGGTCTTGACGAAGTCACGCGACGTCTTGGCGTCACTGACGAGCCGGAAATAGTTCGCATTAACATCTTGTGGCGGCCCGACTCGCTGATCAGAGATTTCTAGGCATTTGAGGACCTTCTCTCCGAGCGCGACAAAAGACACACCATCCCACTGCATCAACTCCGGCTCCGGAACCAACGTGAACCAGCCCTCTTCATTTCTGGAGCATGGGAATACCGCAAACTCCCCACCATTTTCTAGATATATTGCTGCCCTCATGGATATTACCCTTCTACAATGCGATGGTGACGGTGATAGTGACACCCTTGTTGACAGCATAGGTTTTCGCCGCGTCGAGTGCAGCGATCTGCGCCGGTGTCAGTAGGCGGTTTGGAATGATGACCTCCAAGACACTCTTCTCCACCATGGAAGCGTCGATATATTTCCCCGTGCCTGTCCTTCCGTCTATGAATTTGAGGAGGTCGTCGACGTAGCCTTGGAGCCGGCTCTTGAGTCCACTAGTGGTTTGGTAACTTTGTGCGATGGTGTCGAGGCTCTTGTAACTGGTGGCCGTCCCAGTCATGGGGTCGAAATGGTCAAAACAGGGGAAGTTGTGTCCGGTGTTGTTGCCGGCAGCTGCGTCGACGAGGGTGCCACGTTGGAAGGGTGGCTTGCTCCAAAGATCAGTGATACCCGTGTCGAGGATCCGATCAGTCTGATAGCCGATACGATTGGTGGCTTGCAGGATAGCAGGGTCGACAATAGTCGGAGTCAGGCGTGCGAGCGCCCCGTCAACCAGCCGGTACTCACGACCGAGAACACTGATGATGCCACCGGTTTTGAGGATGGCGAGTTGTTCCATCGTGACACGTAACAAGGCGCCGCCACCAAGTGGAAGGAGGAGGAAAGCCCCCGAAGCTAGAGCTTGGTCCCAGTCACCCTCCGCGACGTACATTCCAATATCAACAGCGGACGCTAGAAGTGATGTGGCAGCCAACGCTGTGGCGCCCCAGCCAACACCGGGAATGAACACCCCTGCCAACCCAGCCAACAAAGCCGTGGTCTGGAGGATCCGGTGGCCGTACTTTTGCCACCACGGCCGCGCTTGCAAGTCATCGTATTCCTTCTCCAAAGCCCGCATCATGGTCTGCACGTCACCGGTGATCGGAGCGTCAGTCAAAGTGGTCATCGACGCAGCCTGCGTGAAAGCCAACAGTGACGCATGATCCATGCCCCGCTCATGGAACACGTGATACAAGTCCCCAGGAACACTGACCCGCTGCTCGACCCCATCATCATCGATGATGGTCACCACCACGGGCTCCCCGCCACCATAAGTGTCAGTCATCCACTGGGGGTTCCACACCGCAGCCGACCACACCCCATACATCGGATCAGCCACCTCAATAGGATTACCCTCCATATCAGTGCGTCCAGGGTCAACAATCACACGATCCTGCGGAACACCGCCCGGCCCCCAGGTCGGATCCCACGCCCCGGGGACAACCTCTGCTGAAGTGATCGCCTCGGTGAAGCCGGTCAGAAACTCATCAGGCCAATGCCCGCGACAAATAATCAGCGACGCGAACTGAGGATAAGGCTCACCCGCCCCAGCATTAGTGAACACCTCTTTCCATGAGTTGAGGTGGTCAGCCCATTCCTGACTGCCCTCTGTCATGGTTTGAGCCGCGAGCGAGTACATCGCACCCAAACCGTCAATGAGTTGGGCGTAGTCTTGATCGAACTCGGTAGTGTCTTCACCAGCCCGTTCCCGGTTGCCTCGCTCCAGATCAATCAGACTCAACAGTTGAGTCAACTTGTTAGGCGGTAGCAATCCAGCCAGCTGAACCGCTACTTGCGGGTCAGCTAGGCCGACATTCACCCATGTCAACAAAGCGGGCGGGACACCGCCATCAAAGTGGATCTCACCGGCCAGAACCTGAGTGACAAGAGAAGCGATCTGCTGGGCAGTGTCGGCATCCATCAGTGTGTCGTCGAACGACACAACGTAATCCGTATGGGGATGCCCATAACCGTCATACACCACGCGGGGCACGCCGGGGCTGACTTGGTTCGCGGTACGGGCGTAGTCCAGACAGTGTTGAGCTTGGGCATGCAAACTTGTGATATATCCCAGGGCATAGCCACCCTCACACCACTTCCCAACCACCGAGGCATCGACATACACCTTTACCATGCTGGCGCGGACGTCCTCAGCCAATTCCCGACACCGCCACTTCGCAGTCGCCAGCAAATCCACAAGGTGCGCCAACTTATCCAAATCCACACTCACCACAGCCATCGACTCACCCCTCACCAATACCCATGAGAGCGGGGATCGCCAGGAGTCACATCGGTCGGTT
>JAITVA010000247.1 GCA_031286045.1 Propionibacteriaceae bacterium
CGGCTGCCGAGCAGCTCGGGCAGACTGGCCCCGGTGACCAGTCCCAGCTTGGCGGACAGATACTGCACCAGCATGGCGATCAGGTTGGCAGCGACCAGCACCCACACCAGCGAGTACCCGAATTGGGCCCCAGAGGTCAGATTGGCGGCGACATTGCCGGGATCGACGTAGGCCACCGACGCCACGAAGGCGGGTCCCCACAGCCAGGTCAGCGCGCGTTTTCGTGAGGAGGGGGTTGTCGCCATGTCATTCAGGCTACCGCATCAGCCTTGTCGCCTTCCTTTTGCGCATAGGCTTCGGTTTGACACCGGGTTCTCCTCGCTGGTCGCCAGGATGATGTCGGCAATCGGCTTCAGCCTCACAGGAACCAGACCTGCTAACAGGGCTGTGGCTTCGGTGTTTCCGAACCCCGTACAAAGTAGTACACACAATTGGCGGACGCGACCTCACAAAGTGACCAGCAGAAAGGCCTTCTTCTGTGCAGTGCACCATCACCGAAGGAGTACCCATGAGTCTGATCGAGACGACAGCAACCATCGCCCACGCCCGCCTGCGCGGGGCCGAGCGCCCCAAGTGGGTTCTGGCCGCGCCTTTCAGGGCCCACGTCAACCATCTCATGTCGACCGCTCAAGTGCCCTGGCCCGCCATCGCCTATCAAGCTGGGTTGCCGCCGGCGACTTTACGCACTCTCCTCTTCGGACGCAACGGCAAGATCCGCACCAAGATCACCCAACAGGCGGCCACGCGACTGATCGAATTGCGCCCTGAGGACCTCAGCTGGATGAGACGGGCCCAGGTGCCCGCCGACACCGCCGGCATGCGCATCCGCCTGATGCGTAGTCACGGTCTGACCTGGGAACGCATCGCGGGACTGCTCAATCTCGACCACGACCAGTGCCAAGCCATCGCTCGCGGCGAGCGCAGCTCGTGTTCAGCCGTGGTGGGCATCCTCGCCCAAGTCGGTTGCGAGGCCATCGGCGTGGAACCCGGTGCTTTGACCCTGGTCCACTGATTCTGGTCCACTGACGCCGACCTGACCGCCCCTCAGGCGGCTTCCTCCTCATCGACGAAGACGAGTTCCTCAACCTGCTTGGGCAGGGTCAGGGGATCGATCGGGAAGGGTTGGACCGCTTCGGCCAGCGACCAGGCCGCCAACCAGGAGTCGGCCTCACGGGCCACCAGCAGCAGCACCGGTGGGCAGAAGGCGTACTCGTCGTGGATCTGCTTGCACAACCCCATTCCGCCGGAAGGAGTGGCCTCACCATCGAAAATGCAGCAATCGATGTCACCCTTATCGAGTTCGGTGAGCACTGCCGCCTGCGTGGCAGCCTCGCGAATCTCCAAGTCAGCACCAGCCAGCGTCGTCCCGCAAGCGTCCGAAACATCACTGCGGACATTGCGATCATCCGAATACACCAGGACGACAACCTTCATACTCACTCCTTGACCGAGGTACCAGACCATCATAGCGAAGCGAACCAGACAGCTATACTGGAGCCCAGACACGGGAGCCCACCAGGGCTGAGAGGAAGCGCTGTTTCGACGACGCTTCGACCGCATGAACCTGATCTGGCTAGTACCAGCGCAAGGGAGTCGCCGACCAGTGACTCTCCAGGGAAGTTCTTAGGCATTCGCCTCCCGTGCCCGACCTCACTAGAAAGGGCACACAATGTCATCGACCTCATCCACCCATCGCTTCACTTGGCGCATCGTCGACATCGTCGTGGCCGCCATCCTTGGCGTCGCCTGCGGACTGATCTTCTTCGCCTGGAACTTCGTCGGCGACATCGCCGGTGACGCCCTCAAACTCATCTTCCCTCCGCTGAAAGGACTTGTCGGAGGCATGTGGCTGCTGGGCGGCGTCCTGGGTGGGCTCATCATCCGCAAGCCTGGTGCGGCCATCTTCGTCGAACTCGTGGCCGCTCTCGTGCCCGCCCTCATCGGCAACTCCTGGGGTGTGTCCACCCTGCTCAGCGGGCTGCTACAGGGACTCGGTGCGGAGATCGTCTTCGCCTTGTTCCTCTACCGAGTCTGGAAGATGCCAGTGGCGATTCTGGCTGGCGCCGGTGCGGCTGTGCTTGAGTGGGTCTACGAGATTGTGACCTGGTACGCCGGGTGGACGACAGTCAACAAGGTGCTGTACCTCATCCTCCTGGCCATCTCAGGGGCCGTTCTGGCCGGTGTGCTCGGTCGCTTGATCCAGCGCGGACTGGCTGGAACCGGTGTGCTCGACCGATTCGAATCAGGCCGTGAGGTGCGCCGACTGATATGAGCGACCGAACTGTCATCGCCGAGAATTGGGGGTGGCGGCACGCTGGGCGCCGCGCCTGGGCGATCCGCCACCTCGATTTCCGCCTGGAAGCCGGCGAGAGAGTGCTTCTGCTGGGCGCGTATGGGGCGGGGAAATCGACCCTGCTGGCCGCGCTGGCTGGCGTTCTGACAGGCGGCAACGAAGGCGAAAGCGAAGGCAGCCTGCTGATGGGCGGACAACCCCCCCAGGCCAGACGCGGTCATTCCGCGCTGGTGTTGCAGGACCCCCAGTCACAGATCGTGCTGGCCCGGGTCGGCGACGACGTGGCCTTCGGCTGCGAGAACATGGCCATGCCGCCCGATCGGATCTGGCCGACCGTCTCGTCGAGTCTGACCGCCGTCGGGCTCGACCTTCAGCTCGACCACCCCACCGGCCACCTGTCCGGTGGCCAACAGCAGCGGCTCGTCCTCGCTGGAGCGCTGGCCATGGGCGCCGAACTGCTCCTGCTTGACGAGCCCACCGCCAACCTTGACCCCGCCGGTGCGGACCAGGTGCGCGACGCGGTCGCCGCTGCCGTGGCTGACCGCCGCCGTGGTCTCGTCGTGGTCGAACACCACTGCGAGGTCTGGGCCGACATGGTCGACCGTGTGCTCGTGCTGTCCCCCGCCGGGACAGTCGCTGACGGCCCACCCCACCAAGTCTTCAACCAGCTCGGTCGTCAGCTGGCTGACATGGGAGTATGGGTGCCGCAGAAGCATCTCGTGGCGGGTCGAGGGCAGAGGGGGCTCGCTTCGCACGCTGAGACCAGACACGAGGTTGACCAACCTGGCGAGAACCGCCTCGACAGGCAGGACCCAGCCAAGGGTGGACAGGGGCCAAACCGGGGGGTTGACCAGCGTGACGAGAAGCGCCCCCCCAGGCAGGACCCCCCCACCAACGGACCGGTCGCACTGCCCGACCCGATCATCACCTGCACCGATCTGGCTGTGGGGTACGGCAAAGAAGCTGTCTGCGACGGCATCACCATCGCCATCCCGCGCGGCCAATCAACCGTCATCACAGGGGCCAACGGCTCCGGAAAAACCACGCTGGCACTGACCCTGGCTGGGCTGCTGCCGCCGGTCAGCGGCCTGGTTGAGACACAAGCCCCATTCGCCCCACTCCGACGGCCCCAGCCCCACACCTGGACCTCGAAGCAGCTCCTCACCAGGATCGGCGCCGTCTTCCAATCCCCTGACCACCAGTTCGTCGCCAGCACGGTCTTCGACGAGATCGCGGTCGGTTTGCGGGCCCTCAAGCGGGACCGGGCCACCATTGACGCCACTGTGACCGACCTGCTTGAGCGACTGGGACTGGCCAAGCTTGCCAAGGCCAATCCATTCACCTTGTCTGGTGGAGAAAAGCGGCGCCTGTCCGTCGCCACGGTGTTGGCCTGCGAGCCGTCGGTCATCGTGTTGGACGAGCCGACCTTCGGCCAAGACCGCTCTACCTGGCTGGCACTGGTCGCCCTCATCGCCGACCTGCGCGACCGGGGAGCCACCATCGTCTCGGTGACCCACGACAGCGGGTACATCACCCGACTCGGCGACCACCGCATCGACTTGGGGGAACACCGATGACGCGAACTGATCTGGCCGCGACCACCACCGCCCTCAGGCCCACACCATCTGAGCCGCCAAACCCTGCCCTAGGCGGGCGTCGCCCCTCCACTTTGCTTGATTGGGTCAACCCGGTCACGCGGTTGGCCGCAGCGCTCATTCTGACCTTTCCGCTGTTCATCACTCTGGATTGGGTCAGTGCTATCACGGTCGTCGTGTTGGAAGCACTGGTATGGGCGGTCGTGGGGAGACCGAGCCGGGCGAACACCGGCGCCGGGTCACGACTGCGCTGGCTTGCCCTGAGATGCCTGCCCTTCGTGATCGCCGCACCACTGGCCGGGTTGTCCATGGCCTTGTACGGCAGCCCAGGCGGCCAGGTGTACGCACAGTGGGGCTTGATCCTCGTGACACAGCAGTCCATCAGCTACGGCTTGGCGGTCGGCGCCAGGGTCATCGCCTTGGGCGGCGCCGCCCTCGTCACCCTGAGCGGAGTCGATCCGACCGACATGGCTGACGGCTTGGCCCAAGTCTGGCGCCTGCCAGTGCGCCTAGTCTTGGGCACTTTGGCTGGCATCCGCCTGATCGGCTCCGTGACCAGCGACTGGCAAACCATCCGACTGGCTCGACGAGCCCGCGGATT
>JAITVA010000130.1 GCA_031286045.1 Propionibacteriaceae bacterium
CCGACCGTGAGAGTCGAAGATGTGCCATCTTCGGATGAGCTGCTTCTGGACCGTTCCGGTCCCATGGTGGGGGGAGAAAGTCGGCCACTTTCAGACGAGTTTCGCCAATCGGGGCCAGCCAGGAAGTGGTCACTGACCCAAGCTCATGGTGTAGACGGTGCTGTCCTCATTCATCAAAGTGACCTCGGCGACGCCCTGATCAGCCAGGTCGGCGAAGACCTCGCGTAGCCAGTCCTCTGCCTCCTCCTGACTGGCCCAACCCGATGCTGCCTCGGCCTCAAGCTCCGGGTCGTCGATCGCAGCGGGCAGACGCCAGGTCCAGGTCATGCCTGCTCCTCGCGATGGGGCCAGGTGAACTTCTGACCGCGCTTGAGGCGGGGAGCTGGCACGCGCGAGCGGCGCATCAGCATGGTGCGCGAGACGGCGTAACTGAGCTTGCCCTTGAGTGGTTCGTTCGGGAAGTAGGTCTTGAGCTGTTTGCGCAAGCCAAACCACATGACAAGGGTGTCGATCACAAGCAGGAGGAAGACCCCCCAGATGGCGTACGGCGCGATGAACATCAGCACCGGCCAGATGTAGGTGCCGATGATCATGGCGACGAACAGCACCAAGATCAGGGGCAAGGCGAACTCTGCCAGGTTCCATCGTCGATCCACCCAGTCGCGGATCAACTCGTTGTGGGGCCGTGCGTTGGCCTTGGCCATCGCGTCGTCGCGGGCCTTGAACCGGGCCTCGCGCTCGCGGGCCTTGGACTCTTTGCGGGTCAACACTGGTTGGATGCGATCACGCCGGGCCTGCTCCGCCTCACGCCTGGTCGGCGTCGGGATCATCTTCTTGGTGGGCGCCTTGGGGGCGTCCGGGTGGGTGCGGTTCCCACTGGTGGTGGTGGCCGTGGCGGAGGTGCTGGCGTGGCTGGTGGTCGGTTTCGCCTTGGTTGAGACGTTCGTATGGCCAAGGGCAGACGCCGCCTTGGACGGGGCAGTAGTGGAGGCTTCGGCCGAGGTGCGGGCGCTTCTCGACGACGCGCCACCTGACTTCTTCGCGGCGTGGGTGTCGCCTCCCTTGTCGGACGCCGAATTCTTACCCTTTGTGGCTTGTTTCGCCGCCGTGTCGTACGGCTTGAAGAGTTGCACTGTGGCCTGCTTTCTACACTGTCTCCCCGCGTCCCAGTGGCGGGGCGAACAGATTCAAGGATACCGATGATCCAGGCCTGCTCAAGCCCAGTGGGCGCCGTCATCATCCCCGTTAGCGGTTCAGGTTGCTTGATCGACATAACTCGTCTGAAAGTGGCCGACTTTCTCCTCCCACGATGGACCGGAACGGTCCAGAAGCAGCTCGTCCAAAGACTCCCCCATCTTTGACTCCCACTGCAGGGCCGACCCGGCCCGTCCATAGCTGAGCAATCTTTGGCGGTTTGTGGGTCAGTTGTCACTGTGGGTCATAGTTGTGTCGCCTTTGGGGTACGAATTGGTGACATGACTGAGGCAAAGTATGAGTCGGAGGCTCAAACGCCTCATACTTTGGATGAGTTATGACCGCGGGGTGGTCCGTCGCCTGACCCCTTGGTGCGGCCGATCTTCTACCCCACATCGTGCGATGGATGCTAGCTAGAACTCTCGGGCTGGATCGTCGTTGACGAGTGGTCGAGGAACCACCCGGCGCCACGGCATGGCACGTCATCGAGTCGTGCCGCTGCGTCGCAGTATCAGCGCGGCTTCCACGGAGCGTACGAACTCGACTGGATTGGCCAACTGCTGGGCGGTGGCTGTGATGATCAACCATCCGGCCTCCTGCAATGCGCGTCGGCGTACGGCGTCGATCTCCATGGTGCGACGATCGCCCACGTGGATGAGGCCGTCATATTCCACGGCGATCTTCTCGGCCTCGTAGCCCATGTCGACGTGATAGGTTCGCCCGACGCTGCGGCAGTGCACCGCGTGGTTGACAGTCGGGCAAGGCAAGCCAGCCTCGGTCAGCAGCAGCCGGGTACGTGTCTCATAGATCGAATCAGTGTTGCTGACAACCTGACGCAGGACCCGCTTCACTTGGCGCACACCGCTGACTCGGGGCATGTCAGCGACATGTCGTCGTAGGTCCGCGAGGCTGAGCAAAGGACTCTGACGCCGGACCAGTCCATCGCCGATCTCCACCATGTCTGACTCACGAGCCGGCGCCATCTGCGCCCAATGCTCAACCGGATGCAGCACAGGCATGTCCTTGATTCTGGCCCAGATGCGCAAGGGGTGGGTTGTTCGATGGGAGACCACCTCGCGACGCACTGGTCGGTACGCCCTCCCCGAGACGATGACATGGCAGGCCTGCCAATCCTCAAGTGCAGTCGGCAATGAGACTCCGAGCACCTGAAGAGCGGTCGGCCCGTACAAAGCAATATCATGGCTTTTGTACGCACACATCACTGCTTCGACCATGGATCGGAACTGGCGCCGTTTCGTCAGCCGCTCGTCGCTCTCATCCGCCGGAGCATGGTGTCCGTAGACACCCCGCGTGAGACGTTCATACCCTAGTCGTGCGTAGTTTCGGCAGGTCACCGGCGGCTCGCCGGGTCTGCTTGTGTCCGTATCACCTGCTCTCAGCATGAAGTCATTGTGCCTCGCGTTCGATGGCCCAGGAAAGGTCGGACATCAACCTGTGGATAAGTTCTTTGCCGGTTGTGGATAAGTTTATTCGTGCTCACATCGGTCGCATCGGCCGAGTTCGTGAGGCTGTGTCTTCGTGGGGGCTCT
>JAITVA010000001.1 GCA_031286045.1 Propionibacteriaceae bacterium
GGTTCTGCGATGACGCATGAACTCCAGTGTCATCTGATGTGTCACGCTGCGGTGAGCGCGCGATCAATGGTCGTGCCCGATCAGGCGTCACGCCGGTTGTTCGACATCAAACGACGTCATTCTACCCTGTCGCCGAGCCTCGTGGGGCGGTGTGTCAGCGTGGCGCGCCGCCGGCGGCGAGTCGGGTGGTCTGCGGAACACTGCGCCGGAACCGTCTCAGCCACAGGGAGTTTTGGACGACGAAGACCGACGAGAAGGCCATGGCCGCCCCAGCGATCATGGGGTTGAGCAGACCGAGCACAGCCAGAGGGATGGCGGCGACGTTGTAGGCGAAGGCCCAAAACAAGTTGCCTTTGATCCGCGACAGGGTGGCGCGTGACAGTCGTACGGCGTCAGCTGCGTCCATGAGATCGTCGCGCACCAAGGTGATGTCACTGGCTTCGATGGCCACGTCAGCGCCTGCGCCCATGGCGATGCCCAGATCGGCGGTCGCCAGGGCCGCCGCGTCGTTGACGCCGTCACCGACCACCGCGACCACATGGCCGCCGGCCTGGAGTCGCTTGACAACTCCGACCTTGTCTTGGGGAAGCAGCGAGGCTTCGACGTGGTCGATGCCGACCTGGCCGGCGATGGCGGCAGCGACTGTGGGGTTGTCACCGGTCAGGAGATAGGGTGTCACACCGAGCGCCCGGAACTGATCGATGGCCTGAGCGGAGCTAGGTTTGACCGTGTCGGCGACGGTGATCAGGCCCTGTGCCTGGCCATCCCACATGACGGCGATGACGGTGCGTCCGCTCGCTTCCGCCCGGTCGGCCTGGGCCGTCGTCTCGTCGGCGATGGTGTGGTCCTGGCGAAGCCACGACAGGCGACCGACTGCGACTCTTGTCGGGGTATCGCCGCCGAGGTGAGCTGGGGCTATGACCACGGCCGTGACGCCCAACCCTTGGTGGGCAGTGAACTCAGACACCATGACGCCGCTGTGATCCGCGTGGTAGGCCGCGATGGCTCGGGCGATCGGGTGCTCCGAGGCGTTCTCGACCGCCGCGGCGACGGCGGCCACATCGACCGGCTTGGCCGCTGCGGTGGCGATGATGTCCACGACCGACATCTGGCCGGTGGTGATGGTGCCGGTCTTGTCGAGCACGACCGTGTCGATCCGCCTGGTCGATTCGAGGATCTGCGGCCCCTTGATCAAGATCCCCAACTGGGCCCCCCGGCCGGTGCCCACCATCAATGCGGCCGGTGTCGCCAAGCCAAGCGCGCAGGGGCAGGCGATCACCACGACGGCCACCGCCGCAGCGAATGCCTCGACCGTCTGGTGTGTCACGATGAGCCAGCCGACCAGGGTCAAGACGGCGATGACGAGGACGATTGGCACGAACACCGCCGAGATGCGATCCGCCAGCTTCTGGATCGGAGCCTTGGCGGTTTGAGCCTGCTCGATCAGGCGACCCATCTGGGCCAGTTGGGTGTCTTGGCCGACGCGGGTGGCCTTGATCAGCAGGCGACCCTGAGCGTTCAGGGTGGCGCCCACGACAGTCTCGCCAGGTCCGACGTCGCGGGGCACCGACTCCCCGGTGACGAGGGACTCGTCGATGGCGGAGTGACCGGACACGATGGTCCCGTCGGTGGCGATCTTCTCACCGGGACGTGTCACGAACTGGTCGCCGACGCCGAGCTGGGCGATCGGCACGCATACCTCGTTGCCGTCGCGCACCAGCGTCACGTCCTTGGCGCCAAGGTCAAGCAGATTCCTGATGGCGGCCGACGATTGTCGCAGGGCCCGAGCCTCGAAATAGCGTCCCAGGAGGATCAAGGTCGTCAGAACTGAGGCGACTTCGAGATAGATCGTCATGGCCCCGGAGCCACGACTCGGCAGCCATTCGAAGGGCATGCGCATGCCGGTGACGCCCGCACCGCCGAAGAACAAGGCGTACACGCTCCACAGGTAAGCCGCGATGACGCCGATCGACACCAGCGTGTCCATGGTGGTGGAGCCATGCCGCAGGTTCACCGCCATCGACCGGTGGAAAGGCCATGCCCCCCAGACCGCGACCGGCGAGGCCAGGGCGAAGCATAGCCACTGCCAATAGGTGAACTGAAGTGGTGGCGCCATCGACAAGACCAGCACGGGCGCGGTCAAGACGGCGCAGATGATCAGACGGTCACGCAGGGCTGCGGCGGGGTCAGGGGCGGAAGCGGCTGGGATGGGATCGGGTTGATGGAGGCTGGCGCCGTAGCCTGCGGCTTCGACGGTGTGGATGATGTCGTCGGCGGTCAGGCCATCGGGCACCGTCACAGCCGCGCGTTCGGTGGCGAGGTTGACTGAGGCCTCGACCCCGGGAAGCTTGCTGAGTTTCTTCTCGATCCGCGCCACGCACGAGGCACAGGTCATGCCTTGGATGTCGAAATCAAGAATGGTGCTCATGGAGTCCATTGTTCCACCAGTTCGCAACGGCGGACCGGTCGCGCGGCTCGGATCTGCCGACGGGCAGGCCGACTAGGGTCCTCGCCGAGGGGTGCATCACCATGAAGGCTCGATCCATGGCACAATGGGCGTGGGACACGGGGGAGTACGAGGAGGTACGGATGGAAATCGGTCTCGTGGCACATGATGCCAAGAAGGGGGAACTGATGGAATGGTGCGCCTTCAACCGGGGCACCTTGTCGCAGCACGAATTGTGGGCCACCGGCACCACCGGCACGCTGATCGAGCATGAGGTCGGTCTGGCCATTCACCGCTTGCTGTCCGGGCCGAGGGGCGGTGACCAGGAAGTCGGGGCGATGATCGCCACCGGTCGGCTGGACATGCTCTTCTTTTTCTGGGACCCCGAGACGCCCCAACCTCACGACCCGGATGTCAAAGCTTTGCTGCGTCTGGCGACCTTGTGGAACACGCCGACGGCTTGCAACTCGGCCACGGCTGACATGATCATTTCGTCGCCGCTGTTCGGTGACGACTACAAACCCCATCGCCCCGACAGCTTCGACCGATCGGTGGTGGTCGACGAGCAAGGCCGGATCGTCATCGACAGTTGACTCGACCGACGACTGATCAGGTCAACGGCTTGGGTGACTGACCTTGGGTGACTGACCTTGTGGGAGCCAGTTTGCAAGATCGCTTTCCTGGTCGGCTCCGGTATTTGTCGGTGGCGGCTTGTATCCTGTTGCCTATGTTGACCACCGGATCAGATCGTCCATCCCTGCGGGCGGCGTTGGGCCGTCGTGTCCTCGTCGCTGACGGCGCCATGGGGACGATGCTGCAGCGCCATGATCTGGGTTCAACTGATTTCGGCGGCGCGGAGGGCTGCAGTGAGATCCTCAATCTGACTCGTCCCGATGTCGTCACTTCCATTCACCAGGCCTTTTTGGCGGCAGGCGCGGATGTGGTCGAGACGAACACCTTCGGCGCCAACCCGACGGCCTTGGCGGAGTATGGGTTGGTCGATCGATTGGAAGAGATGGCCGAAGCCGGAGCACGAATCGCCCGCCAGGCGGCGGATCAGGCCACTGCGTTTGATCGACCACGCTGGGTGTTGGGGTCGATCGGTCCGGGCACGAAGCTGCCCAGTCTCGGTCAGACGACCTATGAGACCTTGAGGGCGGGCAGTCTGGCTCAGGTGCTGGCCATGATTCGCGGTGGAGTCGACGCCATCCAGATCGAGACCGCTCAGGATCTCTTGGCGCTGCGCGCCGTTGTCGCCGGTGTGAGACAGGCTCTCGCCCAAGCCGAGGTCGATCTGCCCATCTTCGTGTCGGTCACTGTTGAGACAACGGGCGCCATGTTGGTCGGGTCGGATCTGGGTGCGGTGGTGAGCAGCCTGATCCCGCTCGGCGTCGACATGATCGGGTTGAATTGTGCGACCGGGCCAGACGAGATGCGGGTCCACCTGCGGGAGTTGGGTCAGATCACGTCGACCGCCTTGAGTTGCATGCCCAACGCTGGTTTGCCGGTTTTGGGCGAAGACGGCGCGATCTACCCGCTGACGCCCAGGGACTTCGCGCAGGCCATGACCGCCTTCGTCGACGCCTATGGCTTGTCGCTGGTGGGGGGTTGTTGCGGAACCACACCCGACCATATCGCTGCTCTGGTCGCGAGTTTGGGGTCTGATCGCCAGGTGGGGCCAAGGCCCGCGCTCTCCTCATCTGATGCGGACGATGCGGTGGTCGCGGCACCGGCCGTCGGGCTGGGGCATGGACACGTCGCCTCCAGCTATGGCGCGACCGCGCTGACACAGGACGTGTCCTATCTGTCGATCGGTGAGCGCGCCAACGCGGCTGGGTCCAAGCTGTTCCGGGAGGCGATGTTGAGCGCGGACTGGGACAGCTGTGTCCAGATCGCGCGCACTCAGGTGACCCAGGGCGCCCACGTCATCGATCTGTGCGTCGATTACGTCGGTCGTGACGGGCGGGCAGACATGACGCAGTTGGCGGCGCGGATCTCGCGGGAGGTCGATGTGCCCCTGCAGTTGGACTCGTCTGATCCGGCGGTGATTCGCGCCGGGTTGGAGGTCACTCCGGGCCGGGCCATCGTCAACTCGGTCAACTTCGAGTCTGGTGACGGACCCGATTCGAAGTTCGCTGCCACCATGGCGCTGGTTCGTCAGCATGGTTCTGCCGTGGTCGGGCTCTGCATCGATGAGTCTGGCCAGGCGCGCGAGGTCGATCACAAGGTGGCTCTCGCCCGTCGCCTCATCTCCACTCTCACCGTCGACTACGGCATGGACCAAGCCGACATCATCATCGACTGCCTGACCTTCCCGATCGGCACAGGCCAAGCCGACACCCGCCACGACGCCGTCAGCACGATTGAGGCGATTCGGATCATCCATGCCGAATATCCCAGAGTTCACACGGTTTTGGGTGTGTCGAACGTCTCTTTCGGGCTGAAACCGGCTGCGCGTGTCGTGCTCAACTCGGTCTTTCTGCACGAGTGTCGCCAAGCCGGCCTTGATTGCGCCATCGTGCATCCCTCCAAGATTTTGCCGCTCGCGGCGATTCCGGCCGATCAGGTGGCGGCGGCACTGGACCTGGTGTGGGATCGCGCGGGCGACGACGGCCTGGAACGCTACCTCGCCTTGTTCGAGGGCCCGGCCGCCGTCGAAGTCGAGGCGAGCGAGCAGGCGCCTGCGCCGGAGCGGTTGCGCCGCCACGTCATCAACGGCACTGGGGTCGGTTTGGTTGAGGACATCGACCAGGCTCTGGCGGACAAGTCAGCTTTGGATCTGATCAACCAGGACTTGTTGGGAGCGATGCGAGAAGTCGGCGAGCGTTTCGGAGCCGGCACGATGCAGTTGCCCTTCGTGCTGAAATCCGCCGAGATCATGAAAAGGGCCGTCACTTTGCTGGAGCCCCACCTCGACCGCAGTGACGATGTCAGTCGGGGGACCATCGTCTTGGCGACAGTGCGCGGCGACGTCCATGACATCGGCAAGAATCTGGTCGACATCATCTTGTCGAACAATGGCTACCGTGTGGTCAATCTCGGTATCAAACAGCCCATCGCCGACATCATCTCAGCCGCCGAGCAGGTCGGGGCGGACGCCATCGGCTTGTCAGGGCTCCTGGTCAAGTCCACCCAGGTCATGCGCGAAGATCTGGAGGAGCTGAACCAGCGCGGTTTGGCCCACAAGTACCCCGTCATTCTTGGAGGCGCCGCCTTGACCAGGGGATATGTGGACAGTGAACTCCAGGCGGTGTACGAGGGCGAGGTGAGGTACGCGCACGACGCCTTCGAGGGGCTCTCGCTGATGGAACAAGTGATGACATGGCGGCGAAGCGGTGACGCGCCCCGGCCAGCTCCCACTCGGCCCCAGGCCACCGACACTAGCGCACGGGCTGACAGGACCCGGTCACGGGTGACTCGCCCGGTCCCAGGCGGGGTCGAGGTGCCACAGCCGCCTTTCTTCGGTCCGCGCCAGGCCAGCGCGACCCTGGACGAGGTCCAGCCTTGGCTCGACCAGCGAGCCTTGTTCACTGCTCGATGGGGGCTGAAGGCCTCGCCGGATGAGGGTCTGGCGGAGTTGATCGAACGGGCGGGCCGCCCGCGGCTGGAGTTCTGGTTGGATCAGATCAGGGCATCCGTTTTGACGGATTTCCGGGTCGTCTGGGGCTACTGGCCCTGCTACTCCAGCGGTGACGACCTGGTGGTGCTGGCGCCGGACGCAGTGGGGGATCCGGTTCGATTCAGCTTCCCGCGCCAAACCCCGGGGGAGAGGCTCTGTCTGGCCGATTACTTCCGCGATCAGGGCGAGGCCGAGAAGCACGGCCCGGATGTGGTGGCATTCCAGCTTGTCACCGCCGGTTCTCGGCTGAGTGTGAGAACCGCGGAACTCTTCGCTGCCGACGCCTACCGCGACTATTTCGAACTCCACGGTCTGTCGGTGCAGTTGGCTGAGGCCTGCGCCGAATTGTGGCATGCCCGCGTTCGCCGCGAGTTAGGCTTGGCCGACACGACCGGGGACAAGGTGTCGATGATGACCCGTCAGGAGTACCCTGGCGAGCGTTTCTCCTTCGGCTACCCAGCTTGCCCTGATCTCAGTCTGCGACGCCCCCTGGTCGAGTTGCTGCGCGCCGACGCCATTGGTGTCCACTTGTCGGAGGGCTACCAACTCGATCCCGAACAATCGACCGACGCATTGATCGTCCACCATCCACAAGCCCATTACTTCTCAGTGAGGTGACATGACTGACGACATGATTGATCTTTCCGACCGACCAGCCCCATTCGAACCATTCGAGCGGAGCGGGACGACAGGCTCGTTGGCCGCCTCGGACAACCCGCCGGTGTCACCGCCTTGGTCAGGGGTTCGCCGGGGCCCCTTGGTCGCGGGGGAGCGGGTCGCCATCACTGACCCGAAAGGGCGGCGCCATTCTGTCCTTTTGGCTTCTGGTAAGCAGTTCCATTCGACCAAGGGTCTGATTGACCACGACGATCTGATTGGCGGACCTGAGGGTGTGGTGGTCAACACCAGTTTGGGCGTGCCTCACATTGTGACGCGGCCGGCGCTGGAGGAGTTCACTGTCTCAATGCCGCGTGGTGCGACGGTGATCTATCCGAAGGACGCTTCGTACATCTTGATGTACACAGACATTTTTCCTGGGGCACGTGTGCTGGAGGCTGGCGCAGGCTCAGGTGGATTGTCGATCTCGATCCTGCGGGCCATCGGTGCGGACGGGCGACTCTACTCCTATGAGCGACGGGCCGACTTCGCCCTGATCGCGGCCAAAAATGTCGAACAGTTCTTCGGCGCGCCCCACCCGGCCTGGCATGTGACCGTCGGCGATCTGGTCGAAACCTATGGTGGCGAGAAGGTCGACCGGGTGGTGTTGGACATGTTGGCCCCGTGGGAGTGTGTCGGCTTGGCTCACCAGGCTCTCGTTCCCGGCGGCTGGTTGTGCGTCTATGTGGCCACGACCACCCAGATGGGGCGCACCATGGACACGATCAGGGCCCACGGCGGCTGGGTCGAACCGCGTTCGGTCGAGATCAATGTGCGCGAGTGGCACGCTGAAGGCTTGGCCATTCGACCCGGGCATGCCGGGCGCGGCCACACCGGTTTCATCATCCATGCTCGCCGTCTGGCCGACGGGGTTCAGGCTCCGCTCAAGCGTCGTCGCCCGGCTCCGGGCGCCTACGGCGAGGACTACGATGGCCCGCGCCCGCGTGAGATTGAGTTGTACAACTCCTACGACCCGCAGGACCGGTAGACTGATGACAATGAACACCGATGAGATGAAGCGGGCCTTTTTGGCGGACCCGACAAGTTCTTTCACCCAGTTTTTGGAGCGAACTTCGCCCAGGCTGTTGCCAAACGCTGTCCGCTCAGGATCGACCGAGGATCTCAGCCCGACGGCGACGACCATCGTGGCGGTCGCCACCCCGAGTGGTGTGGTGTTGGCAGGTGATCGCCGCGCGACCATGGGGTCGATGATCGCTCAACGCGATATTCAGAAGGTCTTCGCGGCCGATGAGTTCTCTGCGGTCGGCATCGCCGGGTCGGCCGGATTGGCGATCGAGCTGGTCAAGTTGTTTCGGGTCGAGTTGGAGCATTACGAGAAGATCGAGGGCGCACCACTCACCCTCGATGGCAAGGCTAATCGCTTGGCCTCGATGATCCGGGGCAACCTCGGGATGGCGCTCCAAGGCTTCGTCGTCTTGCCCTTGTTCGTCGGTTGGGATGTGAGTTGCGCCAAGGCTCGCATTTTCTCGTACGACGCCACCGGCGGCTGTTACGAGGAGACGGGCTATCACGCCATCGGCTCTGGATCCTTGTTCGCCAAGGGCTCCTTGAAGAAGCTGTACCGACCGAAGGCGACCCTCAAACGCGCCGTCCAGATGTGTGTCCAGGCACTGTTCGACGCGGCCGACGACGATTCCGCGACAGGGGGTCCTGATGTTTTGCGTCGCATCTATCCGGTGGTGATCGCGGTCGACGCCAGTGGAGCACGACAACTGCCAGAAACCGAGATCGCCGAGGTGACCGATCACGTCCTCGCCGGGCGCGCCACCAGGCCAGATGGACCGGAGGCCAGGCTATGAGCCAACCTGTTTTCTACGTTTCCCCTGAACAGCAGATCAAAGATCGGGCCGAGTTCGCCCGCTCCGGCATCGCCAAGGGGCGCTCTGTCATTGTCGCCCGCTATGCCGATGGCATTGTCTTCATCGGCGAGAACCACTCCAAATCTCTCCACAAGGTCGCCGAGATCTACGATCGGATCGGTTTCGCCGCAGTCGGTCGCTACAACGAGTTCGAGAACCTGCGTGTCGCCGGAATCCGTCATGCCGACATCCGCGGTTACGCCTATGACCGACGCGACGTGACCGGGCGGATGCTGGCCGGAGCCTATGCCCAGTTGTTGGGCACGATCTTCTCCGCTGTCATGGAGAAGCCCTACGAGGTCGAGATGGTGGTGGCCGAGGTCGGTGACAAGCCCGAGGCCGATGAGATTTATCGGCTCAGTTTCGACGGGTCGATCACGGACGAGCCGCAGTTCGCCGTCATCGGTGGCGCGTCTGAGATGATCTCGCAGGCTTTGCGGGAGGGATACGAGCCGCAGTTGCGCCTAGGGGATTGCCTGCGTTTGGCGATTCAGGCTTTGATCGCCGATCCGCGGGGTGGCACGGCCTTGACAGTCGACGCGCTGGAAGCTGCTGTGCTTGACCGCAACCGCACCCAGGCGCGTAAGTTCCGGCGTCTGTCCAGCGATGACATCACGGAGTTGACCAAAGTGCCTGTTCGTCGCCCGACACGGTCGCGCAAGTCAGGAGCCAGTTTGGGCACACCGACGGACATAGGCGACGCGACGCCCAGCAGTCAGCCCAAGCGGACCCGACGGGTCAGTGCTGCTGACAGTCCCAGAACTGATCAGGTTGATGTCGGACCAGCTGAGGCGACCAGTTCAGGCACAGCCGGTGAATGAGGTGGTCAGCCCTTCGACCATTGACAGAGCGGGTGTGGTTCTGATCATTGGTGCTGGACTGATCGGCACGAGTATTGGCTTGGCTTTGACGCAGCAGGGCCACTTGGTCCACCTCCAGGATCGTACATCCAGCCACGCCCTGGTGGCGGCGAGTCTGGGCGCCGGATCCGTCGACCAACCCGCCAATGTCGCCTTGGTGATTGTGGCCGTCCCGCCTGCCGCGACCGGTCGAGCGGTGATTCACGCCTTGCGAGAGTACCCCACGGCGACGGTCACAGATGTCGCCTCTGTCAAGTCTGCGATCGCCGAGCAGGTGGGTCGAGGCGGGGTCGACGCCACTCGTTACGTCGGTTCGCACCCGATGGCCGGCTCCCATCGCAGTGGTCCGCTGACGGCGCGCCCTGATCTGTTCGTCGACCGGACCTGGGTGATCGCACCCACCGATTTGGCGGACCCCGCCCGGGTGGACGAGATCAGGGGACTGGCCCTCTCCTGC
>JAITVA010000263.1 GCA_031286045.1 Propionibacteriaceae bacterium
AGTCAAGCAGAAAGTCGCACACATCACCACCCAGGGCAACAGGGTCCGCCCGACGGTGCAGGCCTGCGAGTCGCACTGGGCGGCAGCGGCCTGGGCCTTCCAGACTGCGCCACCGAGCATGGCCACGATCATGACCACAGCGAAGACGGTGACATATCCATCGGCCAGCACTTGGCGCAACGTCTTGGTCGCACGACCACGACGCCAGTCGCGCATCAGATTCTTCAGTTCGCGCTCGGACACGGGCACGGGCTCGACATCGATCATCGAGTGGTCCCACGCGGGCACGTCGTAACTGGGGGCCTCGTCGTCCTCCCCCAGCAGCTCGTAGGCTTCGACCGTCTCGTCTTCGATCTGGGCCAACTGTCCTGACTCCGTCTGAACGGGCTGACCGTCGGTCAGCCCGGCCTCGTCAGCCTCCTGGGGAGCGGAGGCCGGTTTAACTTTGAACCCCTGGGGTGTGCGCCGCTTCTTACTCATCGCGCGCACCACCCACATGCACGGTCTTGGTGGCCACGGTCTCGACCAGTTTCGGCTCGTGGCTCGCCATGACGATGGCCAAGCCCTGTTCTCGTTCCTCCTTCAGACGACGCGCCAACCAGTCGACGCCTTCGACGTCGAGTCTCTGTTCGGGCTCGTCGAGCACCAAGATCTTGCGCGGACGCACGAAGGCGGTCGCCAAGGCCAAACGTCGGCGCTGGCCAGAGGAGAGCGTGCCGGGCAACTGACCCGACTGCGGCACCAACAGCACCTCGCCCAAGATGGCGTCCACTGCCGTGGTGGGATCGGGCAGACCATAGGCTCGTGCCAACAGATCGAGGTGCTCCACCACCGACAGGTCGGGGAAGAAGTCCAAGTCATCGATGACCGTGGCCATGTCGGCCCGAATCTTGGCGTCGGACTCACGCAGCGGTCGGCCGTCGATCTCGATGGTTCCCTCGTCGCCCTTCTCGGCGCCGACTAGACAACGCAAAATGGTGGACTTGCCAGCGCCGTTGCGCCCGGTCAATGCCACCGCTTCACCCGCCCACACGTCGAGGGAGAAATCAGAGACGATGACATGATCCCCGTACGCCTTTTTCAGGTGGGAGACTTTCATGATCGGGGTGCGCTGTTGTTTGGCCATGATGTTCATTCTCTCGCATCACCGCTGCCAATGCCCACTCGTATCACCACGGAAACACAAGCGAAAGACCACCTGGCCTTGAAGACGCTCGTCTTCAAGGCCAGGTGGTCCAGACTCAGGAGACGTTCAGTCGGACCCACCCTGATCGGCCGCCTTCTGCGCCGCGACAGCCTCGCGGCGACGAGACTTGCGGCCCTGCACCGGAGCGGCGCGCAGCTCGTAGACCTCATCGACCGAGCGCACCACATCCGGGGAGTGCGTCACGATAATGACGCACTTGCCCTCGTCGGCCATGTCGGACAGGATGTCGATGATGTCGTTTTGGGTGTTGAGATCAAGGTTGCCGGTCGGCTCGTCCGCCAAGATGATCTTCGGGTCGTATGACAAGGCGCGTGCGATCGCCACGCGTTGCTGTTCGCCGCCGGAGAGTTTCAGAACGCGACGGTTGGCCAGCTCATTGCCCAGTCCCACCCGATCGAGCAGGGCCAGAGACTTGTCACGCTTATGGTCAAGCTTCTTGCCCGACGCGCGCATCGACAATTCCACGTTCTCGGCCGCGGTCAGGTGCGGCAGCAGGTTGAAGGACTGAAAGATCACGCCGATGTCCTGGCTGCGGTAACGGTATCGATCAATCGAGGCGAGATCGCGACCGTCGAACCGGACCGTGCCGGCGGTCGGATTGGTGAGTCCAGCTAGCAGGGACAGCAAGGTTGTCTTGCCGGCCCCGGAGCGACCGGTGATACCGTAGAGCTTGTTCTCTTCAAAAGTCCAGGCCAGTCCGGAGAAGACCGGGGCTGCCCCCGCGTAGGAGTAGCTGATGTTGTTGAGTTCCAGTAAAGACATGATGAGACTTCCTTGATTCTGATATGTATTATGAACGGTTGGACAAGATCGTGAGCGGGTCGTAGCGCATGACGAAGACCACTCCGGCTGCGGAGGCGAGGACCGCCAAGCCAAGCCCGATGGCCGCCAACTGTGAGATGACGGACCAGTCCAAGGTCGCGTTGATCTGGTTGATATAGTCCACAGCCTGGCCGAAGCCACCGCCAGAAGGTCCGCCGCCTTGGGCGGCTGGCGGCCCACCCTGGATGTTCACTCGCCCGAAGTTCTGGTCGACTGACTGGCTTTGCGACTCTTGCTGGGCCACCTGCGCGCTCAGCAAAGAGCTCGCGATCGGCGGCGACACAGCGGCGCCGACACCCAACCCAACCAGGAGGCCGAGCACAGCCACCAGGAACATCTCCACCACGAACTGGAGAGCCACCTTCGGCTTGGCCACCCCGATGGCGGTCAGCACGCCGACCTCGTACTTACGCTCGCGAATCGAGAAGATGGCGATGGTGACCAGGACGACGGCGCCGACACCAAGGACTATCCACAACAGGGTCTGAGCGAACGAGGACAGATTTTGCAGCGGCACCAAGGATGCCTCATAGTTTTCCAGATCCGAGGAGCTCAGAGTGTAAGCCGAGTCCAGACCCTTGGCGGTCAGCTCGGCGTCAAAGGCGTTGTAGTCGGCTGGACTAGCGAAGACGTAGTCACCACTGGTCGACGCGGACAAGGCGGTGGAGACGGTGTCGCCTTGGGAATCAGTGGTGTCGGTGGCGACTGAAGCAGAGCTGGTCTCGATACTCGACACTGTCGGATAGGAGACGATCACCTGGTTGGCTGAGTCTTGCGAGGTCGAGAACATCGGAATGTCGCTGCCAGAGGTGGACGAGGAGTCCGATTGGTAGATTCCCGCGATTGTCAGGGTGTACGTCTCGGTGTCAGCGGCTGGGTTGGCCAAGGTGATGGTGTCACCCACAGCCAAGGAGTTGAACGAAGCGAACTCATCTGAGACAAGACAGGCGTTGTCGGCCTGGGTCAGGTCGATCATGGAGCCGTCGCTGATCTGGTTCGTGCCGTCGACGAAGGAGGTCATCGAAGCTTCCGAGCCATAGCCGATGACAGTCAGATCACCCATGGAGCGCCCGCCGAACATGGTCGGACCGCCACCCGCGAATCCGCCGCGCTGAGGGTCTTGGCCCGACGGCATACTGGGATCAGAAGACTCGGTCGCGCTGGGGTCCTCGGCGCTGTCGGTCGTGTCGGAGCTGGCCTGATCAGAAACCGCCTCCACATCACCGGTCGTGTCCAGCGACAAAGAGGCCGAATAGAGGAAGTCAGCCACATAGGAGGAGTCGGCGTAAGTCTGAAGCTGGTCGAGCGTCAGATCGGGATACTGCTGCATCAACTCTCGCATCGAGTCCATGGAGGCAGCAGGATCTTGGGTGGCGCCATCGGTCGACTGGCCGGCCTGGGCCGACTCCATCAGCTTCTGACGATCAAGTCCGATCGCGCCAGTGATGGTCAAGTCGGACTGGCCACTCGTTTCGGCCTCCGACGCTGCATGGCGGATCGACAGAGCCACCGCGCTCGCCGCCGCGATGACAGCGACGATGAGCATGATCAAGATGTTGCGGCCCTTGGACCGGGTGATCGCCTTGACGGCGTTGATGATAACAAGCATGGGATCAGCATTGCTCCCACCAGCCCAGAGTCTTCTAAGAATCGTTGCTACTGCACATAACCCGTTATCACAGGGTGAATGTCAGAGGACTGGCCGGTCGAATGCCTGCCCCTTGGTCACTCGTTGTCGAGGTACTGGGGGTACTTGGTGTCCATCCAACTCAGGGCCGACACCATCGTGTCGATGGCGCAGCGTATGTGGAGGTCCAGTTGCTCATCGGTCAACCCGTAGCTGTAATCGACCGAGAAGTCAGCCAGCACGACCGCCGACCCCTCGCGCTCCCGCACCGACAGCATGGGCCACAGGTGCTCAGCGTTCCACTCGTTGGCGTAGAGCACGATCTGGTTGAACTCGTCCATGGGAACGCCCCGGTTCCACAAGGCATGAGCGAAGAAGATCTCCTTGTTCTGGCCACGGAACGAGAAAATGAACCAGTAGCCGTCCCACCAGCCGCCGATGTCCCCCTCCTCGGCAACATCGTAATGCCAGTTGTGAGCATCCAGACAGGCGGTGACCCGCCCGGTCGTCAGCGGCGCGAGATCGGACAGGCTGTCGCCATTCGGCCTTGTGAAGTACCCCATCAATCGACCTCCCGCGTCTTCCAGGCATTGAGGATCTCGTCCGCCCGCTCCGACTCCCCGCGAGCCCTCAAGAAAGCGGCGTACTCCTGTGAAGCTTTGCGACCGAAGGCGTGATTGCGCTCACCGGTCGAGACGAAGCCCTGAATCGCCATGGCGTAGTCACCGTTGACACTGTCGCGATCGAGCTGGGCCGCCAGCCTAGCCGCCAGCCACCATGCGTGCGAGGCGGCCTCGGTCCGCCCCAAACTCGAGAAACGCGAGGCTGACTCCTCGGCCATCGCCACCGCGGACTCGGTGTCCGACCGATCGCCCCAGGTCGCCATGACGCGCGCCACGGCGTCGCGCAGAGCGGCTTGCGACAGGAGGTAGCGCCTCACCAATGGTGAACCCAGCAGATGGTTTCTGACCGGCGCTGGCAACTCCTCGATGGCCTCCTGACCGTCGGGATGGGCCGGGCTGGGATAGTCCTGCAAAGCGAGCTTCACAAAGGCCGCGTAATCCTGATGGCCGACTGCTGGGGCCCAAGCCACGAACATCGGGGCGATCTCCTCAATCGACACACCCGCCGCGCGCAAGCGGGCCTGGGCCTGGATGTAGTCACGCCCAGCCTGGTTCCGATCACCGCTTTCTTGCTCGTTGCGAGCCGCCTCGGCCCAGCACCAGCCAGCATCCAAGAGACGACCGTCAGTCTGAGCCTGCTCGGCGGCGCGCTTGTAGAGATCGACCGCCGCCGCGTGACGTCCGTCACTGAAAGCCTGATCGGCCTTGGCTCGCAGACTGTCGCGCGCGGTCGCGCGAACTCGGGAACCGGCCTTGGGCGGCGTCGCACGATTGGTCGATGGCGCCCGGTGGTTGACCGGCGGCGCAGTCTCATCGGCGCGCGCCGCCACCAAGGGTCGAGCGGTCGGCGAGGTGGCCTGGGCTCTGGCGAGACGCTCAGCCTGGACGGACGAACCGTGGCGGAGGTCGAAAGCCTGGCTCATCGTGACCGCCTCGCGCTGAAGATGGCTGACCAGTTCGTCGATCGTGGACTGATCGACCGGGCCGCCTGCGATGGGGTGACCACCCAAGCCGTGAGCCCGCAGCGACAATCCACCCGCCAACAGATGACGCCAAGTCTGCAGTCGGACATAGTCAGTGGCGATGGTCAAACCCTCGCGCAGGCGCGGCAGCAACTCGACCGCGCGATCAGGATTGCCACCGCGAGCGAAGACCTCGAACAGGCGGGCGTAGGCCACCATCAAGCTGAGAGAGGTCGCCTGACGCAGGTGAGACAACGCTTGGGGAAGCACCCTGTCGGCGTCGTCGAGTCGGCCGCGCTCGACGTAACTCCACGCCAGCATCGCCAACATGGACGCCGGTTCACGTGAGCATTCTAGTTCTGCCGTCAGCGCCGCCTCGATTGTGACGATGGCGCCGTCGATGTCACCGACCTCCAACAGGTAGTCGGCATGGCGCTCCTCGTGGCAGGCCAGGCAGGAGTCCTCATCGTCGACCGGCATGGTCAACCAGGTGGTGAAGACCTCATCCAACCCCGGTCCGTGCCGTAATAGCTCCCACTCCAGACGCGCCGCCCAGACCCGTTCCATTCCCCGGCTCGCCAAGGAAAAACGACGCTCCATGTCATCGAGGGTGCGATCGACTTGAGACACCGGCACACTAGCCGTGCGCGCCAGATCGGAGACGATCCAGCCGAACTCCCAAAACAAGATATTTTGGTCTCCTCGGTCGAACAGGTCAGGTCGTCGATCCCACCAACGCAGCAGCTTGATGAAGGGCGCCACAGCCTTGCCCGGTTGGCCCGACCAGGTCAGGGCTTCGACCAGTGACTCCAAGGCGTAGGCCTTGACCTCGTCGGGTCCCTCCGCATCGATCAAGCGGACCTGACGAGCGGCTTCCTCAACCCGTGAACGACCGAAAGGCATGGCCCGAATCCGGCCGACGGCGATGGTCGCCTCAGGAACCGAGCGAGCCATCGGCATCCCTCCGCTCCTTGTCAGGCAACCCCCACTTCAAGAAAGTGTCGAGCGAGTCGTTCATCATCTCGGCCTCTCGGGCGCGCAAGGGCTCGCCGGACAAGAGCATGGCCGAGACGTACATCGACTGGAGGCCAGCCCTGAAGAAGGCCCCGTCGGGATCCAGAGCCAGCCATCGCCGCACCGTCGGGTTGGTGTCATTGAAGATCAGTTGGCGGCCGCGCTCCTGAGAGGAATGCCCGAGTTCTTCGAGCACCTCGTTCCAGATGTCAGAGTCACCAGCAGCGTCCTCGGCGCTGTTGGTGTCCTGGCCGACCTCGGGATCGTCCAGGATCATGGCCGGCAGTCCCTCCGGCTCGAAACGACGCACCACCGGCTGGATGTCCATGGGCTCCAGGATCCTGGAGGCCTGCTCAACTTGAGAGTAAATCTCCAACTCACGATCCAATTCGACCTCGCTCAGCACCTGAGCGATGTCGGCAGGCGACAGTGGACGAAGCGTCCACTGCGGTCGGCTCGACAGTTTGACCATCAGGTCGGAATCGTAGACGTAGCCCGCGTTGACCAAGAGGATCCCTTGAGCCCGGGCGACAGCGCCGACTCGGCGATACTCTTCGAGCGACTCGGTGTAGATGACTTCACCCTTCTCATCCATGACCTCGCGCAGCGTGTGGATGCCCTCAGTGGTCTCGAAGGGCAGCACCTCCGCCGCCAGATCAAGCACAGCGTCATCGGTCAAGGCCAAAGAGCGCAGGGCCAGGTGATGGGTATGGACGAACTCCTTGGCCAGAGGCGACTCCGTCTCCAATGTCGCCACCACCCAGTCACGCACCTGGGAGGCCAGGGCCTCTTGAGTGGCCAAGAGGGCGTCGTCCGCGTAGAGCTGCTCGCGCGAGGCGGTCGGAGCCAGGCCGGTGGCGTTGATGGCGCAGCGGACGAAGAAGGCCCACTCCGGCACCAGACCGGCCACCCGATTGCCCAACAGCATCTGCTTGAGGTACACCCGGTGGAAGCCCCCCGACCCCGGTGGCACCGCGTCGGGAATGACGAAGGCCACACCCGTCAGCCCGGTGACGGGCACGGACAGATCGATGACCGCCATAGGCGTGAATCCCATGGTCTTCTCACAGAACCGCGCCAGCCCCTCACGTCGGGCCAACTCGTGGGGATAGGTCTTCAGCCAGGGCAACTCCATCTCTGAGATGCGTCGCCAGACCAGCGTGGGCTGGTCAGAAGCTTGGACGGACTCCAAACCCGGCAGGGTTTCGACCACAGGCGCCTGGTGCCCAGTATCCGAGACTGTCGTCGCTGCCCCCGATGAAGCCGTGTCGCCGCTGCCGAGCGGCACCTCGATCTGAAGGTCGACCGGCAGCAAGGACCCGAACTCGGTCGCCAGCGAGACCACCGTGTCAATCGTCAGCCAATGCTCCAGGCCTCGCCTCGGCAGGATGCGCACCACCGAACCGACGGGATCGTCTGGCCCCCGCGTCAACTCGGTCAGGTCATAGTGCCCGTCGTCATAGCCGGTCCATTTGACGGCCGGAGCGGCCAAATCTCTAGCCGACCGCGAGACCAACTCGATCGTGTCGGCCACCATGAAAGCGCGGAGCAGACCGATGCCGAACTGCCCCAGGAACTCCTCGCGCCCCACCCCCAGGTCGAGGTCACGCTTCGACGAGCGACCGACCGTGGCCAGCAACTCACGGGCCTCGGCGCTGGTCAGGCCGATGCCGCTGTCGCTCACCTCCAACCCGCCGTCGCCCCAGGCCCGGATCCGGATCTGATCAGGGGCGCTGGGATCAATCGCCCGACGCGCCGTGATGGCGTCGACACCGTTCTGGAGCAACTCTCGTAGATAAACGTTGGGGCCGGAATACAGATGTCGAGCCAACAAGTCGACGATGCCACGCAGATCGACCTGAAAGGCGGAACCAGTCTCTTCCATCACAACTCCTCCCTGGGCACATTGTCCTCCAACTCGCCCAACCACGTCGCGGCGCCGACATCGGACGGCATCCGCCAATCACCACGCGGACTCAGCGTGCCAGCGGCGCTGACTTTGGGTCCGTTGGGGATGGCCGATCGCTTGAACTGATTGGCGAAAAAACGCTTGAGAAAGAACTCAAGCCATCCGCGAATAGTGGTGAGGTCATAGCTTACCTTGCGCTCCCCAGCCCATGCTATCGGCCAGGCTCCATGATTGACGTCGCGCCAAGCCTGCCAAGCGAGGTAGGCCACGCGACTCGGCGCGGCGCCACGACGCAAGATGTGCCACAAAAAGAAATCGTGCAAGGCATAGGGCCCAATCAAGGCCTCAGTCGATTGCATCGACTTACCGTCCACTGCAGGAACCAACTCCGGCGAGATCTCTTGACCGAGGATTCGTTCCAACACCTCATTGGTTGTGGTGTCGAACAAATTCTGGGAGATGACCCAGCGAATGAGGAACTGCATCAGGGTCTTCGGCACGCCAGTGTTGACCGCGTAATGGCTCATCTGGTCGCCGACCCCGTAGGTGCACCAACCCAGGGCCAGTTCGCTGAGGTCGCCCGTGCCGACCACGATGCCGCCACGCTGGTTCGCCGCTCGGAACAAGTAGTCGGTGCGTAACCCGGCCTGGACGTTCTCAAAGGTGACGTCGTAGTGGGGCTCACCGTCGGCGAAGGGATGGCCAAGATCGCTCAGCATTTGGGAGGCGGCCGGACGGATATCGAGGGTCTCTGCGGTCGCGCCGACCGCTTCCATCAAGGCCAAAGCCGAACTCTTAGTCGTGTCCGAGGTGGCGAAACCGGGCATGGTGAAAGCCAGAATATCGCGACGGGGCCGCCCCAGCAGATCCATGGCCTTGGCGGCGACGATCAGGGCATGGGTGGAGTCGAGTCCGCCAGATATCCCGATGACCAGCTTCGGCTGGCCGATCGCCTCCATCCTGCGCGCCAAGGCCTGCACCTGGATGTTGTAGGCCTCGTAACAGTCTTGCGACAAACGGGCAGGATCGTTGGGCACGAAGGGAAAACGCTCCACCGGTCGACGCAACCCGAGGTCGCCGCTGGGCCAAGCGAACCTGCCCGCGCTGATCGTGGGCGAGGGAACCTGGCTCACAAGGGTCTGGGTCGCCCGCCACTGCGCCACGTTGTCGCCATGGGTGCCTTGGCGCAGTCGCTCTTGGGCGATCCGACGCAGGTCGACGTCGACGATCGTGCCAGACCCCTGACGAGGGAAGCGCTCGGACTGCCCGAGCAGGTCGCCACACTCATAGACGAAGGTCTGACCGTCCCAGCTCAGGTCAGTCGAGGACTCCCCCAGCCCCGCAGCAGTGAAGACGTAGGCCATCTGACAACGGGCCGACGCCGACTGTGCCAGCTGCTTACGATTATCAGCCTTGCCGATGGTGATGGGCGAGCCCGACAGGTTCACCACTACGGTCGCACCCTTGGCGGCCATGGTGGCGTGGGGTGGGATCGGCACCCACATGTCCTCACAGACCTCGACCCCGAGCATCAGGCCGGGCACGTCAGCCACCGCGATGACCTGACCCGCGCCCATCGGCGCGCTCAGCTCAGGGTGACGAGCCAAGGTGATCTGTGACACGGCGTCGGATCCTGGCGCGAACCAGCGCCGCTCATAGAACTCCCGGTAGGTTGGAAGATAGCTTTTTGGCACGACCGCCACCAGATCGCCACCTTGAACCACGAGGGCACAGTTGTAGACCCGGCCCTGACACCGCAGCGGCGCGCCGACGATGATGACTGGAGACAAGTCGCGGGAAGCCTCCACCAGCTGGGCCACGGCGTCCTCCGCCGCGTCGAGCAGGGCGTCTTGAAGGAAGAGGTCGTCACAGGAATAGCCGGTGAGGTTCAGTTCAGGATAGGCCAGCACACAGACCGCCTGATCGGCCAAGGCGGCGACGTCGGCGATGACGGCAGCGGCGTTGCGACTGGGCTGGGCCAGGTGGACGGGCAGCACGCGAGCGGCCACCCTGACGAAGCCTTGGGCGTAGACATTGGCGAAATCCATGGCTCCAGTGTCTCACGCCTGCCCCCGTCCAAGCGCTCGTCACCTACGGATCTGGCGAGGAGGCTTGGCGAACACGACCAGTCTTCACGCAGGTTGCACCATACGTTGAGTCTCCAAGACTCAACTTTCTACTTGAGTGTGGTAGACTCAACTTCGTGAACGTGAGCCGGACGCTCACCACCCGCCGAGGGTCGGCGGGCCCCCAACATTGAGGAGACCAAGAATTATGAGTAGCTACACAGCCGTCAACCCCTTCCGTGAGATGGATCGGCTCTTCAATCAGGTGTCGCGCACTGCGGCCAGCGATTCCTTGTTGATGCCGATGGATCTTTACCGCAAGGGCGACGCTTTCACTGTCAAGATCGACCTGCCCGGAGTCGACCCCTCCAGCATCGACATCGATGTTGACGACCGCACCCTGACTGTGCGCGCGGTGCGTGCCGCCGAGACAGTCGACACCGACGAAGAGAAGAACGGTTGGGTGTCACGCGAGCGCAGTTACGGGACGTACGCCCGTCAGATCTCGCTGGGTCGCGGCCTCGACACTTCCCGCATCGAGGCTGGCTACACCGACGGTGTGCTGACCTTGACGATTCCGATCGCCGAAGAGGCCAAACCGCGCAAGATCACGGTGAACACCACTGCGTCGACAACCAACCCGGTGATCGATCAGACCCCAGACCAAGGCAGCCAAGCCTAATCTGAGGGATGCCACGGGGGTGTCTCGTCGCTGACGGGGCACCCCTTTCCCACACCTAAGGAACCGATGATCAATCCAGTGCCGCCATCTGAGCACTGGGGCGGGCAATCTTCGACCCCCATATCTAGCGATGGGCCCAAAGACATGGTGACCTGCGTAGACGAGCCCGCTGTGACAACCGATATGCGGTAAGGTCGATCCGTTATGACTGAGACCACGCCGAGAACCGCTGCGGCGGACAAGCCGGTGCGAAAGAAGCACCGCCCGCGAGCAGGCACGGCCCAGCGCCGCCAGGAGATTTTGGACGCGGCCATGAAGGTGTTCGCGACCAAGGGATTCCACGCCGGAACCCTCAACGACGTCGCCGAACTGGTGGGGATGACACATGCCGGCGTCTTGCACCACTTCGGCAGCAAAGAGAACCTGCTTCAGGCGGTCATCGACCACCGCGACTCAGTCGACAGTTCGGAAGCCCACGCCGCCTACGGATTGGACTTCTTCAAGCACCTCATCGCCACAGCCACCCTCAACGCCACCCGGCCCGGCATCGTTCAAACCTACGTCGTCTTGTCAGCCGAGGCCGTCACCGATGGCAACCCCGGCGCCGACTACTTCACCGGGCGCTTCGAAGGATTGCGCGAACTGGTCGTGAGCCAACTGCGCGCCCTGACCCCGTCCGATGACCCCTTATCTGACAAGGAGTTGAACTCGGCCGCGTCCAACATCATCGCGTTGATGGATGGACTGCAGGTCCAGTGGCTGCTCAATCCCGACTCAGTCGACCTGGTCGACGCCACCGTTTTCGGCATCAACGCCATCGTCGCCCGAGTCATCGCTGGGGGGTCGGCTCACCCGGTTCTCACCGGGCCGGATTCGCCGGATCAGTCATAAGACGACGTCAAATCTGACCTAAACCAGCTTAACCTGCCCCCTCAGTTTTTGGGGGGGTACACATTGCTTCTTCCTTGTTAGTTATTGCAGCAAATACTTAGGTTGATCGACAATCTCACGTATAGCTTCGTCCGCTGTTACTGGTCTTTTCTAGAGACCTACATATCTTCATCAAAAGTGTGCTGTAACCGCTGAACTGAGCTTCGTATCCTAAGGACATAGTTTTCATCACTGGAAACCATAAGGCGAGTATTCACAGAACAAAGGAGAGATTATGAATATGTTTCGTCGTTTGGTAGCTGGCATCGTTGCCTCTGCACTGGCGTGCGCTTCACTCGCGGTCTCGACAAGTGCCCCAGCATCGCCAGATCATCACAGCTCCCAGCGGGTCTACGGCTCATGCAGGTTCGAGATGTACCATGACTACAACTCGGGGTGGGCGAAGGCAGAGACCTGGAACAAGGGCGGGTGCTCCGAAGTCTGGGCGAAGATCAACTACAATGGAACTGACACCGCTTGGCAGGTCGACACACGCACAGCGCGAGCGTCGGTCTCGGGTGGTCACATCAGCTTCCAAGGCTCGGTTGGCATGGCCCGGCTGCTCGGCGGTGGGCTCAGCCCGGCCAACGACTTCTTCTGATGACTCGACTTCCTCGCGACACCGCCTCCAGGAAGAAGGAGGCAAGTGCACTGGTTGGCGTGGTGATACTGTCACTGCTTACCTTTGGAGCATGTTCTGGTTCGACAGATCCCGAAGGCGACTTCGTTCTCACAAGAGATCAGATTCAAGTGGAGATCGACAGAGCAGGGCAGTCCGAAAAGGAATTTCTTGACGATGATATTATCACGCCCTCCGAGCGCGAACGTGCCTATCTGAACTTCGTGGCGTGCGCCGCCGCCAAAGGGATTGAGATCTACGATTATGCGCTTGATCCCCATGGTGGCGACTCTTTCCACAGTCGCCCGATAGGGGTGCAGTCCGACGCTCCTGCGGTCCCTCGTGATACTCCGCGTGGCAACGAGAGTGAGATCGTCGAACGTCCAACCAGCCCAGAAGAGACAATCGTGCAGGACTGTCGACTCGAGCACTACACGGCGGTCGGATTGCTCTACAGCTATAACCACCGCTTGACAGGCGCGAAACTCGCTCAGTTCAACGAGGAGGTGGCGCAGTGTATGCGCGACCAGGGAGTCGATGTCCCCAAAGGAGCCACAGAAGACCAGATGGCTGACATCGACCATTGGGTGCACAGCGACTGCTTCACCGAGACCAGGGACAAGTACAAGTAGAGAGTCACATGTCATTGCTACACCGCAAGTCTCGAGACCGGTTGGGCGCCCTTCCCGCAGCGATACCCCATCGACACGATGGCAGCGCCGCGACTTTCAGTCGAGTGCTCCTATCCGCCGTGGCGGGCCT
Source organism: Propionibacteriaceae bacterium (assembly GCA_031286045.1). GTDB lineage: Bacteria > Actinomycetota > Actinomycetes > Propionibacteriales > Propionibacteriaceae > WQYJ01. The sequence continues at coordinate 13,224 of JAITVA010000263.1, forward strand.
TCTTGTGGTTGTGCCAGCGGGGCTGGGCGCTTTGGCCATCATGCGGCACGGCGCGGTGACAGAGGCCGACGCCACGGGTGAACCTATGGTTTCCTTCATCTCACAAGGAACCGAAAAGCTTGGCGAGCAGGACGCTCGGCTGACCGGGGTCTGGGCGAAAGGCGCAGTCGTCCACGCTCCGCCATGGTCGGGCTTAGTGTCTGGCGTGTCTGTGCAGATCGGCTCCGCGATTCACTCCTACGACACGGTAGCCCAGATCGACGGCATCGCGCGCCAGGGGTGGTCCACAGATCATCCCTTCTACCGCCCACTGGCGCGCGATGACAAAGGCGACGACGTCACGGCTTTGCAGAGCGCACTGTCGGACCTGGGCTACCTTCAGCGCAAGCCAAGCGGCGTCATGGATGGAGCCACCGTGGCCGCCGTCAAGGCCTATTCGAAAGACATCGGGTTCGCGACTGCGCAGGAGGTGTTCGACCCTGGCTGGATCGTGTATTTGCCCGCTGCCGAGATAATCGCCGGGAAGGTCGAACTGGCAGTGTCGGCGCCGGCGCCTTCACCCGGCGAAGCGATACTCACAGCGCGTGACTCGCTGAGCAGCGCTGCGGTCGCTCTGGCCAGCGGTGATCTTCCCCAACCAGCCCAGCAGTGGGAAGTGGTCGTAGGCGATCAGAAATGCCCCCTCGACAACTCCGGACACATCGCGGCGGACTGCCTTGGAGTCATCCAGGACTCCGACGCTTGGTCCGCGGCAGGCGACGATGCCGGAATAGATGTCACCATACGTCGAGCCGAACCAATAACCGCATATCAGGTTCCGGTCGCCAGTCTCGGCGTCGGCGCCGAAGGTGACCATTGCGTCTGGACAGTCCATGAGTCACCTGCCACACCTTCTGGCGCACATGAATACAAGGCCATCCCTGTTGAACTAGTCCAGGACCGCCCTCAAACCGGAGTGGCGACCGTGACGGGGCTGACTGACGGCCTTGTCATCGTGGCCAACCCGCGAGCCGCCCTCGGGTTGATATCATGTCAGTGAAGGTGTGTGACGTTTCTCATCGTTACGGAAGTGATCCTTGGGTGCTGCGCAGTGTCTCCATGACGCTGCAGGCTGGTCTCGTGGCTGCAGTGGTCGGACCATCAGGTTCAGGGAAGTCGACTTTACTCGCCATCATCGGGGGGCTCCTCAAGCCCACCACGGGGTCTGTGAGCTATGACATCTCCGCCGCCTCATCATGCCGGGGCGCAGCCAAGCGCGCCAGCGCACAAGATGGAGGTGGGCCGTTGGCATCGCGCCGGCAGGAACACAACCGGACTCCAGGAGACGACATTGCCTGGGTTTTTCAGACGTCGAACCTCCTACCGAGGCGCAGCGTCCTCGACAACGCCATGATGGGACCGCTCAGCCGCGGATACTCCGTCAGCAGGGCTCGCCAACTCGCCGTGAGCGCCCTAGCCGATGTCGGTGTCGACCACCTGGCGAGAAGTGACATTCGTCACATCAGCGGGGGTGAGGCCCAACGTGTCGGAATCGCGCGAGCACTGGCCACGCAGCCTTGTCACCTATTGGCCGATGAGCCTACTGGCCATCTCGACCAGGCCGCCACCACGATGATCATTCAGGCCTTCTTGAGGCGGCGTAATACCTCGTCAGTCACACTTATTGCCACTCATGACATGGCTGTGGCGGGATCGTGTGACCTGGTGTACACACTTCGGGATGGTCGCATCAGCCAAGAGGTGGGACGCTGATGTGGAGACCCACCGCCCTGATCAGACACGCCTTACTGGGGATCATCAGTGAGCCGATTCGGTCCGCCATCCTAACGGTGTTGTTGATCGCCATCTTTGGCTCGCTGGTGTGGTCGGATGCTGACCTTCTCCACCGTCTCCACTGGGAGGAAAACCAGCGTGTCAAAGATGGCGTCAATATCGTCATCGCCTCCGCCCCGGGCTCCATTGACGCCGGCCTCTGTGAGCGGCTGGCGACACAGCCCGGCTTCCTCCACTCTGGGAGCCTGCGCGACACGAAGACCCGAGTCTTGGCCTCTGATCGATCGACCCTCATCCCCAGTGCTGCCATGTCTATGGGTTTTCTCGATCTTCTTGAGACAAGGCTACCCACTGCGGCCGACAAGCCCGGGGTGTTCGTAGGCGAAGCGCTGGGGAAGCATCTCGACCTGCCGCCCGGCAGCATCGTTGAGCTGAGCGGACAAGGCTCGCCGCGTGTCTTAGGTGTCATCAAGGAGGGCGGGCGATCTTCCTTGATCAGCGGGTGGATGCTCGGAATCGAGCCGGCCTCAGGCAAGACTGACCACTGCTGGGCCGAAACCGAGCGCGGCCTGCGCCCCACCGGCGAGAACATCATGCGGTCGCTTTTCACTGCAGACCCGCCGGTGGAGTTCACAACGCTCAACGACGCCGACCCGGATTTCGCTGACCTCACATTCCAATACGACACTCGACTCGCCGCCCAGTTGACTTGGCCGCTCATCGGTGGCATCACTCTGATCGCCGCGTTGATCACCTACGCTCGACGATCAGAGACCGGGCTGTATCGAGCGCTCAACATGCGTTTCTGGGATATCGCTTTCATCACTGAGGTTGAGTGGATCATCTACACGCTGCCCGCCCTCATCATCAGCTTCTCCCTAACCGCCGTGATCACCTTCTTCCGCTGGAGCGGGGTCGATGACACGCCCCTCCTATGGAATACCAGCACTGTCGTTGTTGACACGATGCCAATCGCCGCCATAGTGCTCATCGCCCCAACGTTGGCGGCAAGTCTGTGGCGAACAAACCCCGCCGAGGCCCTCAAGGATCGCTGAGTGTCCCCGCACCCGAGAACGCCACAACAAACACTGCGCTCTCTTAGCTGGCGAACTCGTCAGTGCAGGTGACGTTGAGACCGATCTTGCGCAGGGCCTCGAGTTCGACCCTGGGAAGCATGACCGTGGAGTGGGCCTCCATGTCACGCAACCGCGCCAGATTGGACAAGGCCAACTCGACGGTCGGATTGGTCGGGGCGCTGACAGCCAGGGCGGCCAGCACATCGAGCACATTGAGCAGGTCTTCGCCGTAGACGCCGCGCTTCAACTTGAGCATGGCCTCAAGGTTGACCGGCGAGATCAGGTGGATGCGGTCTTTGATGCCGCTGATGGTCTTGATGGCATTGATGACGGCGGCG
>JAITVA010000038.1 GCA_031286045.1 Propionibacteriaceae bacterium
TTATATTGGCTTGGATTTTGTGCTTTCAACTTGTACTGCAGGCACGTAACATTGTCTGTCCTCGTTCCATTGGTGTGTGTGAAGGACACTGTTTGTTAATCATAACCACAACTAGATAATCAGAACAGTGTCGACAGAGCACAGTGCAGCATTTTGGAGACGTGACATCTGAACAAATTATTAGTTATAAACAGAACATCGGAAGATTAAATGTTACCTTGCCCCTGCACAATAATTTGGCGATATATGACCTGATTCTTTTGAAGGTTATGTTATGTGTTAATACATTCGGTATATTCTATACAATTGAGAAAGATTAATTAATTTTTGCGAACAAAATAACTTGAGAATAACAAATTGGTTTTTTCAGCATCAAGATATTTATAAATTTACATGGATACAAAACACTCGAAATTTGAAATCAATTATTAATTATGTTATAGTTAGGCAAGACTCCCGGGTGAAAACTACAAATGTCAGGGTACATAGAGGACCCTGCTGTGGCACAGACCACTATTTGGTAAAAGCTACATTCTACATAACACCGAGACAATTAATGGAAAAAATGAAACATGAGAAGAATTATCAGAAATGCGACACGATAAAGTATAATTTGTACAGTTTAACTGACAAGAGTACCATAACACTTTACCAACAACATTTAGTACAAAAGTTGGACGAGAATGGACCGGAATTGGTAGAAACTTTATATGAACATATATGGATTTGTATACATTCAGTGGCTGGAGAGGCGTTGGGTGAACAAGGAAAAAGAAGAAAAGGTGGTAGGAAATTTATATGGTCAGAAGAAATAGCAGCTGTAGTTAGAAGAAGAAAAGCTTATATTTAACGGCCTTAAATACGAAGAAACCTGAGGACTGGGAAAATACAAAAATGATAGACGAAATGTGAAACATTTAGTTGTACAAGAGCGCAATCAGGTGTGGGACAAGAAATGTGCTGAAATTGATACATATATCGAAGATTTTCGGAATTATGGAAATTTGTACGATGTGGGAAGACGGAGTATAAGAATAGAGCGCACGGCGAAATAATACCGATTGGTGAGTGGAACAACTGCTATAAGGAACTACTGGCGGAAGATAGGACATCTTTTATTACGAATGAGATGATTACAAAGGAGACTGCAGTAGAGGATAAATTAATAACAGTGACTACTGAAGAAGTGGAAGAAGCAGTGAAAAACTAAAAATTGGTAAAGCAGCAGGACCGGGAAATATTCCGACAGAATTGCTCAAGAATGTCCGTCGGAAACTTTACAGAATGATAGCACAACTGTTGACAATACGCGTAAATGAACATATAGCCATGTGTCGATCCTCCTTGAGTCCAGCGCCGCCGGGACCGATTGATCCTGGGAGCGGGCACGGCCTTGCGCCGATGCCGTTTTCGAAACACTGCGAAAACCATTTCGATCAGCATATGGTGAGATGTCTGGCGCGTCAACTGATGGCACGAGGTCAGCGGTGGGCGATGGTGGACCCGCGGATGACCAACCGCACGGGCAGGTGGTGGACGCCGTGGGCCGACTCGTCGTCATCGCTCATCGCGCGGAAAAGGTGGCGGGCAGCTTCGTGGCCGAGGCGTTCGAGGTTCGAGTCGATGCTTGTCAGCCCCGGTCGGGCACCGGTCACCAGGACGGACCAGTTGTCATAGCCGATCACCGCCACGTCGTCCGGCACTGTGCGCCCGGAGTCACGCACGGCATCGAGCACGCCACGGGCGATCAGATCCGATCCGGCGACGATGGCGTCGAGGTCGCGGTGTTGCTCCAAGAGGACGGCGGTCGCGTCGCGGCCCCATTGCTCGGACCAGGCCGACGCCATGACCTCGCCGCACGGGGTTGATCCGGACTCTTCCATGGCCCGCAGGAAACCTGTGGTGCGATCCTGGGCGGCCGCCCGGGTGGGATCGCCGGTGATGTGGCCGATGCGGGTGCGCCCACAGTCGAGCAGGTGGTGGACGGCCAACTCTCCACCCGACACATTGTCGGGAGTCAGGGACAGATCGCGGGGGTCGTCGGAAGGGGCGTAGGCGTATACCACCGGGATGGGCAGGTTTTGGCCGAGCGAGGCGCGAGAGTCGGTGGACCGACCGACCACGATGATGCCGTCGACTCGTCGGGTGAGAAGGGCGTTGAGGTGGTGCTGCTCGCGGATGACGTCGCCGCGCGCGTCACAGAGGAAAGCGTCGATGGCTCCGGCGCCGAAGGCGTCCTCGGCGCCGCGCAGGATGGGAAGGACGAAGCGGCCGTCGAGGTCGCCGGTCAGCAGTCCGATGGTGCCGGAGCGTTGGGACAGAAGGCTGCGCGCCAGCTCGTTGCGCGTGAAGCCGAGCCGACCGGCCACTTCAGCCACGCGTGAGCGGGTGGCCTCAGCGACGTCTTGCCTCCCATTGAGCGCTTTCGACGCCGTCGCCACGGACACGCCAGCCACGGAAGCCACGTCTTTCAAGGTGACGACGGACGGGTTGGTTGCCATGTTCACACCCCTGCCATTGCTTGGTCACGGGCCTGTGTCTGCCCGCTTTCTGAAAGAGTGAGACCAACATAGCATGAGTCAGTTTTCGTAGCTTTCGATTAGGCTGGTGATCGAGGTGGCTTTTTGGGGCAGTTGACAGTGGCAAGACTCACCAGTAGAGTGACCGAAAAGGTTTTCGTACAGTTTCATTCGAAGTTTGAATGAGTGCGGAAAACTACCATGAGACAAAGGAGATCCAGTGGCCCCCCATCGTAAGCGTCGCGGCGTCCTCACCGCTGTCGCCACACTATGTGCGCTCGCGCTCACCGCCTGTTCGACTGGCACACCATCCTCCAACGGGTCGTCGGGCGGCGATTCCAGCGGATCAGGCACTGTCACCGTCTGGCACTATTTCACCGACAAAAAACAGATCAGCATGCTCGACCAATTCAAGAAGATGTTCGAGGACTCCCACCCCGGCACCACTGTAGACAACGTTTATGTTCCATATGACCAGATCAACCAGAAGGCCGTCAACGCGGCGACGTCGAAGACCGGCCCGGACATCATTTCGATGAATGGCGCCGAAGCAGCCACCCTGATCCTCGGTGGCGCGCTGGCTCCACTCGACGACCGTCTGGGCGCATGGAAAGACAAGGCGCAACTACCCGAGTCAACCCTGCACGTGCTCGACGGCAAGACCTACGCCCTTCAGGGCTACGTCAACCTCTTGGCCCTGTGGTACAACGAGGACATGTTGAACGAGTTGGGGCTCAAGCCGCCGACCACCATCGACGAGATGGAGTCCGCCATGGCCGCCGCCAAGGCCAAGGGTCATAGTGGCATCACCTTGACTGGCCTGCCCAACTCCCAGTCAGAGTGGCAATCCCATCCCTGGCTGACTGGCGAAGGTTTCACCTACGACAACCTCGATGAGGCGGCCTTGACGAAGGTTCTGACCCGCGTTCACAAGTGGGCGCAAGAGGGCTGGCTCTCCCCAGAGGCGACCACCTGGGATCAGACGGTGCCCTTCCAGGTGTGGGCGGCGGGCGACACCTTGTTCGCCGAGAATGGCAACTGGCGCATGGGCACGGCGAAGTCGGACGCGAAATTCAAGTACGGCGTCACCACCTTGCCGGTCGGTTCCAAGGGCCGGGTCTACCTCGGCGGCGAGGCTCAAGGCGTCGGCGCCTTCTCGAAGAATCCCGACCTGGCTTGGGAGTACCTGACCAGCACCTATCTGTCCCCTGAAGGTGAATTGGCCGCCGCCAAGACGGTCGGCTCACTGCCCGCCAGGCTTGACACCGCTTCAGATTCGAGCATCGCCTCCGATCCGCTGCTGGTTCCGTTCGCGCAGAGCGTCGCCAAGCTGGGCGATCCCTACCCGAGCTCGTCGATCCCGCCAACTGCTGTCAATGATGTCTTTGTCGCCATGGGTCAGGCCTGGAGCAGTGCCATCAGCGGTCAAACCTCACCGGAAGACGCCGCCGCCACCGCCCTCGCCACAGTCAAAGAGGCGATCGGCAAGAAGTAAGAGGTTGCGCCGGTAGGTGCTTCAGGTGTGGGTTCAGGGGTCGGGGTGGCAAGGACGACGAGTCAGACGGGCTGGACGCCCGTTGACCAAGGAGGACGCAGTCCACCGTGGCTCCTGAACCCACACCTCCGAATGACCTATCGGCGGAGTCTCTCAGGCAATAGTCCATCCGTGGAGCAGGACCTGCCTCCCCATGGCCCTGCTCCACGGCCTCTCCCGTCCCACTCTTCAGAAGGGTTTCCACCCATGACAACAATGACTCAGGCGCCACCGACCGCCGGCGCTGACGTGAGGCGGTTCGTCGCGACACCAGTCAGGCCATCGTCTCCCGTCGGCGGAACCCAACGTCGCAAACGGCTCGATCCGGCCAGAGGCGGTCGCCGCGCGCGCATGCTCTTCCTGCTTCCGGCCGGGCTCTTCCTGGCGGTCTTCAGCATCTATCCACTGATCCAGCTCTGCCGAATGGCTGTGTCGGATGTCACTCCAGCGACCCTCGGCGCCGCCTGGAAGCTGGTCGGTTTCGCCAATGTGGTCAAGGGCTGGGTCTCGGGGGCGACGCCGCAGGCCATCATCCGTACCCTGATTTTCGTTGTCATCGTCACGATCCTGGGCATGGGGATCGGCTTCGCCGGCGCCGTCGCCTTACGTACCAAAGGGCGTTGGTCATCGATTCTGCTGGCGTTGATGGTCTTTGTCTGGGCCCTACCCCCGGTGGTGAATGGGTCGGTCTGGAAGTTCCTGCTCGGCGAGAACGGCCTGTTCAACGGGATCATCATGGGCCTGCATCTGGCTGACCGGCCGGTGCCCTTCCTCTTCGACCCGTCAGTGGCCTTGATCTCAGTCGCCTTGGTCAACTCTTTCGCCGTCATCCCATTCAATGCCCTGGTCTATCGAGCGGCCATGATGAACATCGATCCTGAGGTGTTCGAGGCTGCCCAGATTGACGGCGCCAACCGCTGGCAGGAGGTTCGACACATCCTCTCCCCGATGGCTAGGCCGACGTCGCTCGTTCTGCTGGTGTTGACTCTGGTGTACGGCTTCCGCAGTTTCGACTACATCTATGTCATGACAGCTGGAGGCCCAGGAACCGCCACCAACACGCTGCCCTTCCTCGGATACATGCAGGCTTTCGTACGGTACGACTATGGGCTGGGCGCCGCCACCTCGGTGTTGACCCTGCTCGGCGTGCTGGTCTTGGCCGTCGTCTACACCCGTTCCATTCGCAAAGAAGAAGGTGAGTGATGAATATCAAAGCCGGACCCGTCAACATCCTCATCAAGGCTCTGCTGACCCTGATGTACGCCATTCCCATCTTGTGGATCGTCCTGACGTCGTTCAAGAGTTCCGCCGATGTCTTCACCACTCAAGCGTCGTTCATTTTCAAGCCGACCGTCGCGGCGTACACCGAGGCTTTCGGCCCGGAATTGCTGGGCGCTCTCAAGCAATCGATCCTGATCGCTGTCGGCACGACGGTGGGTGTGCTGTTGTTCGCGATTCCGGCGGCGTACGCCCTCGCCCGCGCCTCTGGCTGGCTGACCAATCTCGGTCTCGGCCTGCTGATCGTCTTGCAAATGATGCCTCACACCACCAACGTCATCCCTCTGTTTCAGATCTTCGGTTCGTGGGGCATCCTTGATTCGACATTGTCACTGGTCGTCGCTGACACCGCCTTGTTGATTCCCTGGGCGACCATGTTGTTGCGGCCCTTCTTCCGTGTGGTGCCGGTGGCATTGGAGGAGGCTGGACGGATTGATGGGGCCAGCACTCTTCGCTCCTTCTGGTCGATTGTTCTCCCGGTCGCGCGCAATGGTGTCTTCACAGTCGGCACCTTGGTGTTCCTGCTGGCCTGGGGCGAGTTCTTGTACGCCATCAACTTCTTCCTGACCCCCGGAAAGTACCCCCTGTCGGCTCTGATCGCGATGCAGGTCGGCGCTTTCGGCATCAACTGGCCTGGCTTGATGGCTCTGGCTGTCATGACTTCGATCCCGATCGTGATCGTCTTCATCTGCACCTATCGGTTGTTGCGCGACGGTCTGACTGTCGGCGCGGTCAAATGATCGTCGATTCCCCAGGCGTCGCCGCGGCGTGACCGGCGACGAGTCTCAGCCACCCCTGCCACCATCTGTCGTTCCCACCTTGTTCGGCCTTGAGCCGGACCGATTATTCAGGAGAGTACCAATGTCATACCTCGATTCGCCCACCTCGGCTGTCCTCGCTCCGGTGATTCCCGCCCACGGGCGCTGGTCGCCGCTCGGGCTGGAGTCCGTCCAACTGACAGATGGCTATTGGGCGGCATGGCAAGTGACCAACGCCGCCATCATCAAGCATTGCGACGAGTTCATTGAGCGCTTGGGTTGGCTGGCCAACTTCGACAAAGCCGCCGCTGGCCGGTTGGCTGAGGGGCGGTCGGGCCGACAGTTCTCTGACTCGGAGATCTACAAGCTTCTGGAGGGTATGGCCTGGGAGATCGGGCGCACCGGCGACCCAGACTTGGAGGCGCGGTTCCAGGCGATCAGCGCTCGCGTGGCAGCCGCTCAAGACGCCGACGGCTACATCTCGACGATGTACGGACATGACGGACAAGCCCCTCGTTATAGCGACCTGACATGGGGACACGAGCTGTACTGCATGGGCCATCTCATCCAGGCCGGAGTGGCTCGCGGGCGCACAGCCGGAATGGACGACGAGTTGACGCGAGTCGCCATCGCCGCCGCTGATCATATCTGTCGCGAGTTCGGTGAGGGCGGGCGCGACGGCACCTGTGGACACCCCGAGATCGAGGTCGCGCTGGCCGAGCTGTCCCGGCTGACCGGCGACCCCAGGTACCGGCGTCAGGCCCGAGTCTTCATCGACCGGCGGGGGCACGGAGCACATCACTCGACGGCTTTCGACTCATCGTATTATCAGGATGACATGCCGGTGCGTCAGGCTGCCGTCCTGCGTGGCCACGCCGTCCGAGCGCTCTACTTGCAGGCGGGGATCGTCGACCAGGCGGTTGACGACGGCGACGCCGAGTTGCTCGATGTGGCGACTTCGCAGATGCGGGCGACCTTGGCTCGCCGGACCTACCTCACCGGCGGCATGGGTTCGCGCCACGAGGGCGAGGCCTTCGGTGAGGACTGGGAATTGCCTAGTGATCGGGCCTATTGCGAGACCTGCGCTGGAATCGCCTCGATTATGGTCAACTACCGTTTACTGCTGGCGAGCGGCCAGGCGCAGTTCGCTGACATGGTGGAGCGTACCCTCTTCAACGTCGTGGCGGCCTCCCCGTCGGTCGACGGGCGCAGCTTCTTCTACGCCAACCCCCTGCGGCAGATGGTCGCCAGGGATTGTTCGGACTCAGGTGATGTGTCGGCCAGGTCGTCGACCGGCGCCCGTGCCCCCTGGTTCGAGGTCTCCTGCTGCCCGACCAACCTGACAAGGATTTTCGCGTCGCTGGCAGCCTATGTGGCGTCGGTCGACGGCGCCGGGATCCAACTTCACCAGTGGGCTGACTGTGAGATCAAGACGACGCTGCCGGTCGGGCGAGTCGGCCTGCGGGTCACGACCGACTACCCGCACAAGGGCCGCATCACAGTGACTGTCTTGGAAGCCCCCAGCCAGCCCTGGACCCTGAGCCTGCGGGTGCCCGCCTGGGTCGACCAATCGACCGAAGCAGCGACCTTGGCCAGCCATGATGAAACACGTTTCGTGACTGCCGGTTACACCCATGTGACGAGGGCCTTCAGGGCCGGCGAGACGGTCGTGCTGACGCTGCCGATGGCCGCCCGCTGGACGTGGCCGGACCGTCGCATCGACGACATCCGGGGTTCGGTCGCCGTCGAACGCGGCCCCCTAGTCATGGCAGTCGAGTCGGTCGATCTTGGTTCGGATGCTGCTGGTGTGGTCGTTCGCACAGACGCGCCGCCGATCGACGAGAACGGTCGAGTCTCGGTACCGATCTCCTTACTGACAAGCTCAGATGGAGGCTGGCCATACGGTCGCCGCGATGAAGGTCAGCCAGGCGAGGAGCGTCTCGTTCCAATGGTTCGATATCAAGATTGGGCTGGGCGTGGCCCCTCCACCATGCGGGTCTGGTTGCCAACCGCCTGATCATCCTTGATTGGTCTGAGGGCGAGGGGGATCTGAGGCTGCGCGAGGTCCACCTGGCCCATCCGGTCCAGGCGCTTTGACCTGCTTGGGGGCGCCCAGCATCAAGGCGGGATATTTTTGTCTGTCGCCCGTGTAGTATGAGAGGCACGAAGGATGTCAAATACCCTGGTCAAAGGCTGATTGGTGGCATCAGGTCAGGGAATCGGCCAATTGTGGCGTGGTGGATCGACATTCGCCGGGCCGAATGAGGAAGGCGGCCTATGTTCGACAGGATGGGTCAATCAGTGGTACGTCACCCCTGGCGTGCCATCATCATCTGGCTGGTGGTCGTGGTGGCTGCCTCCGGGGCGGCGTTCTGGGGGTTCGGGCAGGGTGGTGTCTTCGACCGGCTCGACAACTCAGTCTCGCTGGTCCCTGGCACGCAGTCAGACGAGGTCAACGCCCTGACATCGACTGACAAGAATGGTGAGACTATCACAGTTGCCGTCAATGGTCTGAATATGACGGCGGACGCCCAGAAGATCGCCGAGTATGTCGGCGCGCATCGTTCCAACTTGTCTGGTATCGACGGTGTCAGCGCCGAGGCCGATCCCTTCCTCTTCTCGGATCCGACCATGCCTGCGGCCCAAGCACTCTTCTCTGACAAGAAGGATGGGTTTTTAATCTCGTTGACGCTGGAGAAGGGCTTGACTGACGGCCATCTCAAGGCGGCTGAGTCACGGGCCAACGAAGCCATCGCCGAGTTCCAGGAGGATATGCGATCCGATTTTCCGAATGTCACGGCACGAGCTTTCTCGTCGACGTCGATGCGAACCTCAGTCATGGATCAGATCAAGGACGACCTCATCAAGGGTGAGACTGTTGGCGTTCCGGTGGCTTTGATCCTTCTCATCATCGTGTTCGGTGGAGTGCTTGTGGCCGGGATGCCGATCATCGGCGCGCTCGCCGCCATTGCCATTGGCATGGGGTCACTGTGGGCACTGACCTTCGCCACCACGGTTGAGACATTCACCATTAACATTGCGTCAATTATCGGTTTGTCTCTGTCGGTCGACTACGGATTGCTGATCGTGTCACGGTACCGGGAGGAGTTGGTGATCAGCCTGGAGAACTACGGCTACCCGGTCGACGGCTCGCGGATGCCTCGCAAACATGCCGCTGAGCTGGTGGTACGCGACGCTATGGAGGCCACCGTCCGGACAGCGGGGCGTACTGTCTTTTTCTCCGCCGTCACCATAGCGCTGGCCTTGTGCGCGCTGCTGGCCATGGAGGCGCCGATGCTGCGAATCATCGGTTTCTCCGGGATCATCGTCACTTTGATGGCCGTGCTGACGGCGACGACCCTTGTCCCTGCCATTATGACCTTGATGCGTCGAACTTTGCTCAAACCCTCGGTCATCACCAAGGTTCCTGGGCTGCGTTCGGTTGTCAAGGCGGTCGGCGATTCGGCCTCTGATCGCGGCTTCTTCTCCAAGCTGGCCCATGCTGTGCACAAACATCCCTGGATCATCATGATCCTGGTCTTCGTGATTCTGCTTGTCATGGCCTCGCCGCTGCGTGATGTGCAGACCCGTACCGCCTTCACGGACTACCTGCCGGAGAAATCGGAGGTCACGCAGGCGTACAAGACGGTTCAAAACGATTATCCGGCCTTGGTGGCCCCGTCCATCGTCGTCGTCGCCGATACCCCTCCTGACAAGGTAAAAGAACTGTACAATCATCTCGGCGAACTGGCTGATGTCGGCTATGTCACGGCGCCTGCCGCCCTCAGCGACGACCCCAATCGCAGTCTCATCAACGTCCACATCGACATCGAGAATCAGGTCGGAAAGCAGGTCACCGACGATGTCATCAGCCTGCGGGGGTACGACCCAGGGTACGCCATCCATATCGGCGGCCCGGCGGCCCTGCAATATGACTTTGTTCACTCGATCATCGATCGCGCCCCTCTCGGACTGGCCATCATGATGGTGGCGGTGTTCTTGCTCCTCTTCCTCATGACCGGATCACTGATGGTGCCACTGAAGGCCATCATCATTAACTCACTGTCCTTGTTCGCATCCCTCGGAGCGACCACCTTCATCTTCATGAATGGCCTTGTTGGCATGCCTAAGGTCATGGGCATGGAGACCTTCATTCTGGTGTGCACCGCCTGCTTCGGTTTCGGTTTGGCGATGGACTACGAAGTTTTCCTGATCTCACGTATCAAGGAGTTCTGGGACAGGGGCCTCCCCAACGACGAGGCCGTCGAGCGCGGCCTGCAGCGCTCCGGGCGCATCATCACGTCTGCGGCGGCGATCATCATCGCCGTCTTCATCGGATTCACTTTCGGTGAGATGCTACCCATCAAAGAGATCGGCGTCGCCCTGGCCGCCACCGTCGTCATCGACGCCACCCTGGTGCGGATGCTTCTGGTGCCGGCCACCATGACTGTCTTGGGTAAATACAATTGGTGGGCTCCGAAGCCCTTGCGCTGGGTGTACTCCAAGCTACACATTGTGCATTGACGCTGAATGACGGTCGTCGGGAAGGTGACGACGCGACTGCGGTGACGGTGTGGGCGGGGGCGGCCGAGTGGGCGGCAGCGGGCGAGTTGACTGGGTGGCGGCGTGGGGGCCGACCGGGTGGCGGGCGAGTCGTTCTCAGGGGGTGGTCAGAATCTCCGCGCCATGAGCACGTACTACCATAGTTTGTTCCCATTGGGCGCAGCGGGAGAAGTCGTTGGTCACGACTGTCCAGTCGTCGTCCCAGACGTGGGAGTGGTAGTCGCCGAGGGTGAGCATGGGCTCGATGGTGAAGGTCATGCCCTCTTCCATGATCGTGGTCAAGGCCGGTTGGTCGTAGTGGAGGACCACCAGGCCGGAATGGAAGACGGTGTTGATCCCATGTCCGATGTAGTCACGGACGATGCCGTAGCCGAAACGCTTGGCGTATGACTCGATGACCCGGCCAATGACATTGATCTGGCGACCGGGACGAACGGCGGCGATGGCGCGGTTCATGGCTTCACGTGTGCGGTTCATCAGATCGGTCGAGGCTTGGTCGAGTTCGCCGCAGCCGAAGGTCATGCAGTTGTCGCCGTGGACGCCGTTCTTGAAGACGGTGACATCGATCTTGACCAGGTCGCCGTCATCCAAGGGACGCATGTCCGGGATGCCGTGACAGATGACCTCGTTCACCGATGTGCAGCATGACTTGGGGAAATTGCGGTACCCCAGGGTTGAAGGGTAGCCACC
>JAITVA010000054.1 GCA_031286045.1 Propionibacteriaceae bacterium
CTACTCCATCGACATCTCGCAACTCGTGGTCTCCGGGGTGCTCAACGCCCGCCGCTTCCACCGCCGAGAGGGCGAGTCCTTGGTGATCGAAGACTTCATCGACCGGCGGGTCATTCGCCGCGGATCGACGCAGCCCACCCAAATCTACGATGTCTCCATGGCCGCCAACCGTACCGGAGAATGGGAGATCACTCAGGTGGCGCTACGACCGGTCGCCAAACCCTTGAGTTTCTCGTCACGCGGACCCATCACCATCGCCAAATGGAACGACATCCCTGAACTGAGTCCACTGCGCAGCGACGGCGAAGACGACCAGCTGGCGGAATTGATGGACATGAAACCAGCCGATGTCGCCAAGGAACTCCATGACATGGCTGAGCCTCGCCGACTCGAAGTGGCCCAGGCACTAGACGACCACCGGCTGGCCGAAGCCATCGAGGAACTCCCAGAGGACGAGCAGGTCGCCTTGATCTCGATCCTTGATCCTGAGCGCGCCGCTGACGTGCTTGAAGAGATGGACCCTGACGACGCCGCCGACTTGATCGCCGACCTGCCGAATGACACGGCCGAGGTTCTGCTCACCCGCATGCGTCCCGAAGACGCCCAGGATGTGCGCGACCTGCTGGCTTACGGCGAGAACACCGCAGGCGGAATGATGACACCCGAACCGATCATTCTTCCCCCTGACGCCACCGCAGCCGACGCCTTGGCTTTGGTGCGCGACGAGCGACTGCCGCCGGCTTTGGCCGCCATGATCTTCGTGGCTCGTCCGCCCCTGGAGGCGCCGACCGGCACCTTCCTCGGAGGCGTGCATCTCCAACGTCTGCTGCGTGAGCCCCCCAGCCAGCTCGTCTCAGCCATGATCGACCAGGAGATGGAGCCGCTCACAGCCGACATGACGTTAGCGGACGTCAGTCGCTATTTTGCGACCTACGACATGGTCGTCGCCCCGGTGGTGGACGCCCAGTCGCGGCTCTTGGGGGCTGTCACGGTCGACGACGTGCTCGACCACATGCTGCCCGAGGACTGGCGCGGCATCCAACTCGACCACGACCAATCTTGATACCTCTCACCCACAGCCACGTCAGGCAAGGAGGCGCCCATGGCACGACCGCTCAAGAACGTCGACGACCGACTCGACACGCCAGGACCACGCCGACGAGGTTTCCTGCCCAAACAAAGAGCCGATCCTGATCGGTTCGGTCGCTTCGCCGAAGCCTTCGCCCGGCGCATGGGCACAGCCAACTTCATTTTCGGCATGACCATGTTCATCATCTTTTGGGTGGTGCTCAACCTGATCCTTGGCCAGCGCCTCGCTCCCGACTATTACCCCTTCATCCTGCTCAATCTGTTCTTCTCTGTCCAGGCCTCCTACGCCTCACCCTTGATCCTGCTGGCGACCAACCGGCAAGAAGCCAGAGATCGAATCTCACTGGAGGCTGATCGCAAGCAGGCCGCTCAGTCCAAGGCCGACATGGAGTACCTCGCCCGCGAGATCGCTGGCCTGCGTATGCGTATGGGTGACATGGCCAGTCGTGACTTCATCCGATCAGAGTTGCGCTCAATGTTGGATGAATTGGACCAACGTGAGTCCGCGAACCACACAGCTCCCTAACGCTTCCGGGTAGACTACGGGATGTGACTGATTCCCCTGCTTTGCTTGCCCCTATCCGCGCTGCCCTGGCCACCGTCATGGACCCCGAACTCGGACGGCCCATCACCGAGCTCAACATGGTCGGCGACATTGACATCGACGATCAATCGCGCGTGACTGTGACCATCCTTCTCACCACGGCCGCCTGTCCACTGCAGGCTCGTTTCACCCAGGACGTCGTTGACGCTGTCTTGGGAGTCGATGGCGTGGCCGACGCTCGTGTCACCATGACGATCATGAACGACGAACAACGCGAGGCGCTGCGCAACCAACTGCGCGGGCCCGAGCGCGAGATTCCTTTCTCCAAAGCCGACAACACCACCCGCGTGATCGCGGTGGCTTCCGGCAAGGGCGGCGTCGGAAAGTCCTCGATGACCGTCAACCTGGCCTGCGCTTTGGCCAAGCAAGGTTTTAATGTCGGTGTTCTCGACGCCGATGTCTACGGTCACTCCGTGCCCGATCTGTTGGGGATTCCCGACGGTGAAGGCCCGAGCATGATCGAGGGGATGGACCTGATTGTGCCGGTCGAGGCCCAAGGCGTCAAGGTGATGAGCATTGGCATGATGAAGCCGAGCCGTGACCAGGTCGTCGCCTGGCGGGGTCCGGTGGTCGACCGGGCCATCAACCAATTCTTGGCCGACGTCTATTGGGGCGATCTCGACTTCCTCGTGCTCGACCTGCCTCCTGGCACCGGCGACACTGCCATTGGGCTTGGCCAGAAGGTGCCCAACGCCGAGGTCATCGTTGTGACCACCCCTCAAGCCGCTGCCACCGAGGTGGCCGAGCGTGCGGGAACGATGGCCTCCATGATGCACCAACGAGTCATCGGCGTCGTTGAGAACATGAGCTATTTGGAAACGGTGTGCCCGCATTGTGGAAAGTCGCACCGTGTCGATGTCTTTGGTGTCGGTGGCGGCGAGAAGGTCGCGGCCAGCTTGACCGAGCGTCTGGGCTACGACGTGCCCGTGCTGGCCCAGATCCCACTGGAGCCAGACTTCAGACGCGACGGCGACAAGGGGACACCGTCCGTCATCGCCCATGCTGACTCCCCGGCCGCGCAGGCCGTCACTGCGCTGGCTCAACGTTTGGCTGACTCCACGCCCGCCACGACGTAGTCTCACACCGCCCACGACCCACAGAATCAGGAGCTGTTCGGCGTCAATGGCCACCAACCTCACGGTGGGACCTCCCACTCGCAGCATTGTCCTTTTCACGATCCCCTTGCTGATCGGCAACCTCTTCCAGCAGTTGTACGCCTTCACCGACGCCGCCGTCGTCGGTCGTCTGATCGATGTCAGGGCGCTGGCCGCGGTCGGAGCCGCCGGTGGCCTGCAGTTCTTGTTGATCGGTTTCACCTTTGGCGCCGCCGGTGGTCTAGCCATTCCAGTGGCGCGCGCTTTCGGTGCCGGTGACTTCTCCTTGATGCGGCGTTTCGTCGCGGCGGGCGCGGTCATCGCCGCCGCCATCGCCGCCGTCATCACCGCGATCGGCACCTTCGGCGCGCACACCCTCTTGACTTTGCTGAACACGCCACCGGATTTGATCGCCAACTCTGAGAAGTTCCTCGCCATCGCCTTCGCTGGGACCGTCGTCACCATGGCGTACAACTACCTGGCTTCGGTCATCCGTGCACTAGGGGACTCCCGCACCCCCTTGATCTTTCTCATCATCGCCTGTGTTCTCAACGCTGGCCTCGTGGCCTTGTTCATCGGGGTCTTCCACCTCGGCGTGGCCGGGGCGTCGGCCGCCACCGTCCTAGCACAGTTCGTCTCGGTGGCCCTGTGTCTGATCCTGATCGCGAAGAAGATCCCACAGTTGCGTCTGCGGCGGGAGGATTGGCACTTCCAGCGCAAAGAGCTGGGCGAGTCGGCCCGCCTGGGCCTGACCATGGGCTTCCAGATGTCCGTCATCGCGGTCGGCTCCTTGATCCTGCAGTACGCCATCAACGGGCTGGGCTCTGACGCGGTGGCAGCCTTCACTGCCGCCATCCGCGTCGACCAAACGGCCACGGCTCCTTTGGCTTCGTTTGGGCTGGGCATGGCCACCTTCGTCGCTCAGAATCGGGGGGCCCGCCACTGGAAGCGTATCCGCATAGGCGTGTTCCGCATCTGCCTGGTGGTGATGGCGGTCTCCATTATTTTGGGCGCTATCATCGTTTTCTTCGGCACACCGATCGCGCACATGTTCGTCGGCGACAACGAACCAGAGATCACCGCCATGGCCCACGAGTACCTCATCATCAACGGCGCCCTGTACATCCTTTTGGCCATCCTGTTCCTCTTGCGTAACTCGATCCAGGGCCTCGGACGAACCGCCGTCCCGACGGCCGCTGGCGTCATGGAGTTGATTTTCCGGGCCTTGGCAGGTCTGATTCTGGTGGTTCACTTCGGCTTCCTTGGGGCCTGCCTGGCAGCTCCCCTGGCCTGGATCGGCGCCCTGATCCCACTCGGCATCGCCTGGATCGTCGAGCGCAAGACACTGATCAAAACCGAAGCCAAGGACCTCGCTCTGAAGGAGGACATCGCTCGTGAGACCGGCTCCCATCGCTTCGATCCGGCAGCCTTCGAGTCTGACTGACACAGGTCCATCATCTGGTCGTGTTCGAAGTCAGGTGGCATGTCGACCGCGTGATTCTTATCCAGAATATGGACTCCGTAACAAAAATGAGCGCTTCGAAAGCGTACTGTGAAACCGTTCAGTCGCCTCGGCTGGGCCTGATGAAGGAGAAAGATGTTCCAAACGGAATACGCTCAACGTGTTTATGAAGCCACTGCCGCCAGGGCTCCCTGGGAGACGGAGTACCTGCAAGCGGTGCGCGAGGTTCTGCTGAGCGTCGAGCCGGTGCTCGCCCAAAACCCTGACCTTGAGGCCAATGCCATCCTGGAGCGCATGGTCGAGCCTGACCGCCAGATCAAGTTCCGTGTCGCTTGGACCGACGACCAAGGCACGATCCAGGTCAATCGCGGCTACCGCTTCGAATTCAACTCGGCCATCGGCCCTTATAAGGGCGGCATCCGTTTCCATGAGTCAGTCAACGCCTCCATCCTCAAGTTCTTGGGCTTCGAGCAGGTCTACAAGAACGCGCTGACCGGGCTGTGGATGGGCGGCGCCAAAGGCGGGTCCGATTTCGATCCCCACGGCAAGTCCGACGCCGAGGTCATGCGCTTTTGCCAAGCTTTCATGTCTGAGCTCTACCGTCACATCGGTCCCGACACAGACGTTCCAGCTGGAGACATCGGCGTGGGCGGGCGCGAGGTCGGCTATCTCTTCGGCCAGTACCGTCGCCTGCGCAATGAGTTCTCCGGCGTGTTGACCGGCAAGGGTTTGGAGTTCGGCGGGTCCTTGGTGCGCACCGAGGCGACCGGCTATGGCCTGGGCTATTACACCCAAGAGGTGCTGCGCGTTCTGATGAATGACTCTTTCCAATCCAAGACGGTCGTCGTCTCCGGCAGTGGCAACGTGGCGATCTTCGCCGCCGAAAAGGCCACGCAATTGGGCGGCAAGGTCGTCACAATGAGTGACTCCTCCGGCTACGTCCACGATCCCGAGGGCATTGACCTGGACCTGGTCAAGCAGATCAAGCTGGAACGACGCGGTCGTATGTCTGAGTACATCGCCGCCCGCCCGTCCGCCACCTACGTCGACGGTGGCAAGGTCTGGGAGGTCGCCTGCGACATCGCCCTGCCCTGCGCCACCCAGAACGAGATTGAGATCGACGACGCCCAGTCCTTGATCAAGAGCGGGGTGAAGATCGTCGCCGAGGGCGCCAACATGCCCACCACCCCTGACGCCATCGACGCGCTGCGGGCGGCAGGCGTGCTCTTCTGCCCCGGCAAGGCCTCCAATGCCGGCGGTGTGGCGGTCTCCGGTCTGGAGATGGCCCAAGACTCCCAGAGGGTGCCCTGGACCTTCGAGCAGACCGACGCCAAGCTCCAATCGATCATGACCGACATCGTGGCGTGCTCGCTGGCTGCGGCCAACAAGTATGGCTTGGGCAACGACCTCTTCATGGGCGCCAACATCGCCGGCTTTGAGCGCGTCGCCGCCGCCATGCTGGCTCAGGGCGTTTTCTGATCCAGCCATTGACACGGACAAGGGGACTGTGGCCCTCAGAGCCACAGTCCCCTTGTCCGTGTTGCTGTCAGGACTGTCGCTCGCGCCCGCTCACGATCCCGCGCCCTTTGTCTGCGCTACCGTTCTCGCATGCCGCAGGACACCATTGACGCCGACACTGACAACCCACTCACCCAAAAGGTTCCGCCGATAGGTGCTTATCCGCCTGAGTTCATGATCATGCCGTAGACCCAACTGCCGAACAAGAACAACAGCGCGGCCACGACGACGAAGGCCACGACCCACATCCAGCGATTGCGCTTCTTGCGACGGGTGGCTTGCACATCGACCGGCCCCCATTGCCCCGACTCCGGTTGGATGCGCAACGGGGTGTCCGCGTTGAGGTTGAGATCAGTGAATACACGCACGGTGACAGTGTAGCGCCGACCGTGAGGACTTGTTCAGTGAGGGACTCATCCTCTACCACCTGCCTTGTATATTTCCTTATCAAGCTACCTTAACCGGTTGATTGACAAAGGCTCGGACGAGCACTTACGATACAGGGCGTGCCGAGACACGGCCACGCGAGGAGGCATTGTGAGACGGGGCAAGCGACCGGGTTTTCAGCGCCGGAATCACCCTATGGTCTCGGCGCCGAACCGATGCTCCACACACTGACCCTCCTCAAGATTCCCCCTCCCCGGAATATCCGAAAGGTTGACAATGAAGAAACCCTCCCCCACAACCGCGCTGACCTGCGCACTGGCCTTGAGCGCGGCGCTGGCTCTGACCGCCTGCAGCGGCCCAGGACCAGCCACCAACGCCACGCCGGACGGGCCTGCCACGATCAGCATCCTCGACTGGTTCTCCGGTGACATCGACCACGAGGCCACCCAAAAGGTTTTCGATCGATGCGCTGACGCCGCCGGAGTGAAGCTCGACCGCCAGTCCATCGATGGCGCCAACCTGGTTCAGCGAGTCCTCCAGCAGGCTTCCACCAAGACCCTGCCGGACATTTTGATGATTGACCACACAGATGTGCCGCAGATCGCCGCCATGGGAGCCCTGCGCCCCCTGACCGACGCTGATATTAGCAGCGAGGGTTATGCGGACGGAGTCGTGTCATCCGGCATGTACCAGAACAAGTTGTACGGCCTCATCCCCAATACCGCTACCTTGTCACTCTTCGTCAACAACGCCCTGCTCAAAGAAGCTGGAGTCACCGCGCCCAAGACCTGGGACGAGTTGAAGTCGACAGCCGCCGCCCTGACCCACGACGGCCAATACGGCCTGGGCTTCTCCGCAGTGGCGGACTTCCAGGCCACCTGGCAATTCCTGCCCTTCTTCTGGACCAATGGGGCCGACGAGACGGACATCACCTCCCCCGAGGCGGTCGAGGCCCTTCAACTGCTGACCGATCTCCTGAAAGCCGGTTCGGTCTCCAACTCCGTGCTCAACTGGACCTCTGGCGATGTCAGAGAGCAATTTGTCGCGGGCAAGGCAGCCATGATCGTCGACGGCCCCTGGGACATCCCGGTGGTCAAATCGGAGGCCCCCGACCTCGACTGGAGCATCGTTCTGATCCCCACCAAGAACGCCTCCGACACCTCAGTCGCCCCTCTGGGCGGCGAGGCCTGGACACTGCCGGCGACCTCGGCGGACCCGGCTCACCAAGCAAAGGCGGGCGAAGTGCTGAAGTGCTTCCTCGGCGACGACTCTCAAATCTCGATGGGCGTGGCCCGTGCGACCATCCCTGGCAAGACCACGCTGAAGGACGAGTACCTCAAGCAGATGCCTGACATGGCCACCTTCGCCCAGCAGGTGGCCAACGCCCGATCTCGTACCGCCAAGCTCGGGGTCGATTGGCCGAAGACGGCGACGGCCTTGTACCAGGCTGAGCAGTTGGCCCTGACCGGTCAGATGGATCCGGCGGACGCGCTCAAGTCCGAGGCCGCGAACCTTGGCTGACGGGATCGCCGTGTCAGTGCCAGCGTCACGGCCGGCACTGACACGGCCCCATCGCCGTATCCGTGACACCTGGTCCAAGAGCCTGTTCCTGCTCCCCGCGATCCTGTTCGTGATCGCCTTCTTCGCCTATCCCGTGATCAAGAACCTCGTGATGGGCTTCCAGAGTTACACCACCGCCTCCTTCTACACCGGCGAGTCGCCCTTCATCGGCTTGGCCAACTACGCTCGCGTCATCAGCCAGCCACTGTTTCTCAAGGCTCTGGCCAACACGCTGCTCTTCACGGCCGGTTCCCTGCTGGGACAGTTCGTCATCGGTATGGGACTGGCCTTGTTCTTCCACCGTCACTTCCCCCTCAGCAATCTATTGCGATCTCTTCTGCTCCTGCCCTGGTTGTTGCCCTTGATGGTGTCGTCGACCAGTTGGAAGCTGATCCTGGACAAGGACTCCGGTGTGATCAACCAGATCCTTGAATCAACCGGACTGGCGGGAGTCTCCTGGCTGACCAGCCCGTCGGTCGCGCTGACCGCCGTGGTCATCGTCAACATCTGGATCGGCATCCCCTTCAACGTCGCCATCCTTTATGGCGGGCTACAGGACATCCCCGAAGATCTCTACGAAGCCGCCAGCCTGGATGGAGCAACCGGAATCAGGGCCTTCGCCCACGTGACCTGGCCGCTACTGCGACCGGTCGTGACCGTTCTGCTCGTGCTCGGTGTCGTCTACACCTTGAAGGTGGTCGACATCATCATCGGCCTGACCTCAGGCGGCCCGGCCAACGCCACACAGACGATCGCCACCTGGTCGTACCAAACCTCCTTCATCTCCTTCAACTTCGGTGAAGGAGCGGCGCTCAGCAATATTCTCATTATCATCTCCTTGGTCTTCGCGCTGCTCTACCTGCGCGTCAGCCGTCGGGGCGTCGACGAGTAGGAAGAATCATGACTCGAACTCGAACCCGCCAATGGCTTCACACAGTCGTGGGCGTCATCATCTTGGCCGTCATGTTGTTCCCCATCTACTGGATGGTCAACGTCTCCCTCCAACCGGCTTCGACCATGCTCGAAGCTGACTGGTTCCCCTTCACACCCAATCTGAGCGGATACATCACCGCCTTCCATGACCAGTGGGGACACCTGTTGACCTCGCTGTTCGTGTCACTGGGCGCTGTGGTCATCTGCCTGGTCATCGCCACTCCGGCGGCCTACGCCTTGGCCCACTTCAAGTTGCCCGGATCGACCGCCGCCACCTTCGCCATCATCGTGTCACAGATGATTCCGGCCGTCGTCGTCGCCAACGCGCTGTACCCGACGTACAACGACACAGGAATACTCGACAACTACATTGGCCTGATGCTGGCGGACGCCTCCTTGGGCTTGCCCTTCTCCATCTTGATCATCCGGGCCTTCATGGCTTCCGTGTCGCCCTCGCTGGTCGAGGCTGGGTACGTCGATGGGGCCAGCAAGCTGCGTGTCTTCTGGTCGATCGTCGTCCCCATCGCCCGCAATTCCATCATCACCGGTGGCTTGTTCACCTTCCTGTTCGCCTGGTCCGACTTCCTGCTCTCGTCGACCCTGGCTGGCAAGTCGGTCCGCCCGGTGACTTTAGGCGTCTACCAATACATCACGTCCTACGTGACGGATTGGAGCACCGTCATGGCCACGGCTGTGTTGGCCTCCTTGCCCGCCTTGGTCCTACTCGTCATCGCCCAGCGCTTCATCGCCGCCGGAATCACCGGTGGCGCCACCAAGGCCTGAGAGCCAGCCTGGGCCGCGAGTCAGGCTGGTGTCGATGACGGGTTGATGGTGGTGTCAGGCGCCCGGCGCGTTTGACACCACCCTCAACCCTTCGTCCAAGAGTCGAGCGAAGTCGGCGGCGTCGATGACAGGCACTCCCAGTTTCGTGGCCTTGTCCAACTTCGACCCGGCGCCGTCACCAGCCACAACCACGGCGGTGTTCTTCGACACCGACCCGGTCGCTTTGCCGCCGCGTGCCACCACCGCTTGGTTGGCGCCGTCGCGAGTGAACCCTGGCACTGAACCGGTCACAACCA
This sequence comes from Propionibacteriaceae bacterium, assembly GCA_031286045.1. Classification (GTDB taxonomy): domain Bacteria; phylum Actinomycetota; class Actinomycetes; order Propionibacteriales; family Propionibacteriaceae; genus WQYJ01. The sequence goes on from JAITVA010000054.1 coordinate 9,727, forward strand.
CATTCAACCCGGCCAAGGTCTGAGGCAAGTCGCTGGCTTCGACCGCGGCGCCACGCATGGCTCCGGCGGCCTGCCACTTGTCGATGATGACCTGATGCCAATCCACCTGGAACCAGGCCCGGATCGACGCCGCCAAGACCGGCCCGACGCCGTCGACGCTGCTCAACTCCTCTTCCGAAGCACTGCGCAACGCTTCGATGGTCGGGTAATGCGCCGCGATGACGGGAGCGACCCCCTTGCCGATGTGACGGATGCTGAGCGCCACCAGGTAGCGATCGAAGGGCTTGGTCTTGGCAGCCTCCAACTGGGTCAGCAGTTTCTCGCCGTTCTTGGTCAGAACTGGATCGGGGCTGCTTTTGTCCGCCTTCTGAAACAGCGGGCAGGCCAGGAGCTTGTCAGCCGTCAAATCGAAGACGTCACCCTCGTCGGACACGACCTGGGCGGCCAAGATGGCGTCGACCGCCTTCTCCCCCAGCCCTTCGATGTCGAGGCCTTGACGTGACGACAGGTGGATCAGCCGCTCCCGCAATTGCGCCGGACAAGAACGACGGTTGGGACAGCGCAGATCGGCGTCGCCGTCCTTCTCATAGGTCAAGGTCGCCCCGCATTGTGGACACACCGTCGGCATGACGAACTCTCGTTCGCTGCCGTCGCGGTCGGCCAGCACCGGACCGACGATCTCAGGGATGACGTCGCCGGCCTTGCGCAGAATCACGGTGTCGCCGATCAGCACCGCCTTGCGCTTGACCTCGAACCCGTTGTGCAGGGTGGCTCGATCAACTGTCGATCCGGCCACCGTCACCGGGGTCATGACACCATAGGGCGTCACCCGTCCGGTTCGGCCGACCCCGATTCGGATGTCGAGCAGTTTGGTCGTGACTTCGACCGGCGGGAACTTGTAGGCCACCGCCCATCGGGGCGCCCGCACGGTGGCCCCCAAAGCGTTCTGTGCGCCGATGTCGTTGACCTTGATGACGGCGCCGTCGATCTCGTGGGCCAGGTGGGGTCGGTCCTGACCGAGCTGGTCGATGTAGGTCTCGATCTCGTCCATGCTGTGGACCACACGTCGTCGATCCGAAGTGGGCAGACCCCAGGCGGCGAAAGTTTCGTACGTCTCTTCCAGGGTCGCCAGCGGGATGTCGCACACCCCCAGACCATGACACAAGAAAGTCAAGGGTCGCGTCGCCGTCACCCTCGCGTCTTTCAGTCGCAGAGACCCGGCGGCGGCGTTGCGCGGATTGGCGAAGGCTTTTTTGCCGTCCTCGATCAGGGCGTCGTTCAGGTCCGCGAATCCGGCCAAGGTCATGAAGACCTCGCCACGCACCTCGACCGTTCCTGAGGCTTGGCCCTTCAGCCGGTACGGGATCGCCGAGATGGTGCGCACATTCGTCGTGACGTCTTCGCCGACTCGACCATCACCTCTGGTGGCGGCACGGTTGAGCACACCGTCGACATACAGCAGGTCGACAGCCAAACCATCGATCTTCAACTCGCACATGTAGCCCGCGTCAGTCAGACCGCGCGCCCGGATCTGCTCCGACACCCTGCTGTGCCAGGCCCGTGCCTCGTCCAGACTGAAGGCGTCGTCCAGGCTCAGCATCTGCGCCGGATGTGTCACCGCTGTGAAGCTGGAGTCCATCGGTGGCCCGACCTGCTGGGTGGGCGAGTCGAGAGTCACCAATTCCGGATGTTCGCGTTCCATGTTTTCCAACTCACGCATCAGCGCGTCGAAATCAGCGTCCGGCACGGTCGGGGCGTCCAGGGTGTAGTACTCCCAACGATAGCGATTGAGCAAGTCAGACAATTCTTGGTGGCGGGTGCGCAGGTCAGCGGTCATCCCCCTATTCAAGCAGTTCCACCGATGTGTGTCGTGTCTGGACCGTCCTCGCGGTAGTGTGAACTGTCAAGCTCGACTAGGCCAGATTAGAGAGGTGTTGGTAAAGTACGTACGCACCGCCAGGCGGGGTACGCAGCCCTTGCCCGGTCAGGTACCTAGATCGCAGACAGAAGGTACGTATGTCACAACCAGAGCTGCCCTCACCGGACGCGAACGCGCGGTTGGGGGTTACCCTCGACGACACTGGCGCGCTTTTTTCCTTGTGGGCCCCCCGTGCCACGCGGGTCGAGTTGGCGCTGGTCACCCGCCAACGCCAACAGTCCAACCGAGACATGACTCTAGGCGACGGCGGTGTCTGGACGGTCTACGTGCCGGGGGTCAAGCCCGAGCAGATGTATGGCTTCCGGGTCCACGGCCTCTGGGATCCTCAGTCTGGCCAGCGCTTCAACGCCGCTCGCCTCCTGCTCGATCCTTATGCCAAGGCCATGACCGGCGGCGTCGACTACTCAGGCCCGATCCACGACCATATCTCCGAGTCTGATTACCTGCCTGACACCACCGATTCTGCCAAAGCTGTCCCCTTGTCGGTCGTCGTGGCGCCGTCAGCCCCGCCGATCCCGCTCGAACAGGCGATCAGGGCCCAGGATCGCGTCATTTTGGAGACCCACGTCAAGGGCTACACGCTGCGCCACCCCTTGGTGCCGGAGCATCTGCGCGGCAAATTCGGCGGCTTGGCCTACCCGGCCGTGATCCAACACCTGAAGAGCATCGGCGTCACCACAATCGAACTGTTGCCTGTGCATCATTTCGTCTCCGAGCCCTTCATCATCCGCGCCGGTCTGTGCAACTATTGGGGCTACAACACAATGGGCTTCTTCGCCCCACACGCCGCCTACGGTTCGGTCGGCACCATGGGCGAGCAGGTCGAGGAGTTCAAAGACATGGTGTCCGCCTTGCACCAAGCCGGCATCGAGGTCATCCTAGACGTCGTCTACAACCACACTGGCGAGGGCAACCATGAGGGCCCGACACTGGGTTTCAGGGGCATCGACCATGCCGGGTACTACCGTCTCAATGACAACATGTACGACGATTACGACGTCACCGGCTGTGGCAACTCGCTCGACACCTCTCAGCCGGGCGTGCTGCGTCTGGTGATGGATTCGCTGCGCTATTGGGCCGAGGACATGGGGGTGGACGGTTTCCGCTTCGATCTGGCGACCACCTTGATCCGTGACGATCAGCAACACGTCGATCAGAACCACCCCTTCAAGAAAGCACTGGCTGAAGACCCGGTCCTGTCGACCAAGACCATCATCGCCGAACCCTGGGACGTCGGCCCCTACGGCTACCAACTGGGCAACTGGGGTCCGGGTTGGGGTGAGTGGAACGGAAAATTCCGCGACTACATGCGGGACTTCTGGCGCGGTCAGACCGCCGGGGTCTCCGAACTGGCCACCAGGCTGTCCGGCTCCCCCGACCTGTTCGAAGACGACGGCCGTCAGGTCAACGCCTCGATCAACTTCGTCACCGCACACGACGGTTTCACACTGCGTGATCTCGTGTCCTACAACGGCAAACATAATGAGGCCAATAACGAGAACAACCGTGACGGCAACAACGACAACCGCTCTTGGAATTGCGGCGTCGAAGGCGAAACCGACGACCCGGCCATCGTCGCCCTGCGGCAACGGCAGGTGCGCAACTTCTTGATGACCATGGTTCTCGCCCACGGCACCCCGATGATCACCGCCGGTGACGAGTTCGGGCGCAGTCAGCAGGGCAATAACAACGCCTACTGCCAGGACTCCCCCATCTCATGGGCCTCGTGGGCGGTTGAGGACACCTGGGACGAGATGACCAACTTCCTCGGCAACGTCACCTCGGTTCGCGCGGCTCACCCCGTCTTGTCCCCCACTGGCTTCATGCACCATGAGAGCGTGGTCGACGCCGATGGCAGCCCACTTGATCGTCCGGCTCTGGCCTGGCTCAACGGCACCACTGGGGAGATGGGCGACCAGGACTGGCACGACAATGGACGACGATTGCTGGGGATGTACTCGGCCAGTCAGAGCGAAACCTTCATTTTGTGGCTGTACGCCGGGGCCGATCCGATCGACATCACCTTGCCTGGTCCGAGTTGGGGTGACGAGTATCGGATCCTGCTCCACAGCGGCGAGGAGGACGAGTTCCCGGTCGCCGGTGAGACGCTCACCGCCGGATCGACCCTGACGATCCCAGGGCGCACAACGGTTCTGATGCAGGCCGTCGTGTCGGCCCAGTCATTGTCCAAGCAGTCTTCTGTCGTGTCGAATTGAGTCGTTGCCTCCTGGTCACTAGATTGGGTGCATGCCGAAAGCGTCTTCCTCACAACCTCCCGCTGACAAGCCCACCACCACGACGAAGGCAGCCGCCAAATCGACTGCCACGACGAAGACAAGCACCAAGCGGACAGTCAAGAAGCAGCCCGCGACTGCCAGAAAGTCCGCACCGAAGCCTGAGCCGCTCGTGGTCGGCCCCCTTGTTCCCGGATTGCCACGCGGCATCGGTCGTATTCCGGTGGTCAAGCTCGAGCCGGTGATCGAGGGCGGGGTCTACCCAGCCAAAGCCGTCGCCGGCGAACAGTTCCCGATACGCGCCCGAGTCTTTCGCGAGGGTCACGACACCTTGGCCGCCACGGTTGTTCTGACCGCGCCTGACGGGCGGCAGCGAAGCTTCGCCATGGCACAGATCTGGCCTGAGGGGCTGGACATCTTTGAGACCCAGGTCCGAGCAGACACGCCAGGCGCTTGGACCTTCCGGGTCGAGGGCTGGGCCGATCCTTGGGGGACCTGGCGGCACAACGCCGCCATCAAACTGCCTGCGGGCATCGATCTGGACTTGGTGCGCCTGGAGGGCGAACACCTGCTGGCCCGCACCCTGGCCGTCTTGGCCATCGACCACCCGGATCAAGCCGACACACTCGACCAGTACCGGCCCGCTTTCGCCAGCCCGATCGACCTCCAAGCCTTGACCGCGCTGCTGGACGACACCAGATTCATCGAGGCGATCACCACTCATCCGATCCGCGATCTGGTCAGCCCGACCGCCGATTTCCCCTTGCTGGTCGAGCGCCCCAGGGCCCTGTTCTCGTCCTGGTACGAGATGTTCCCCCGCTCCCAGGGCGCCCATCAGCGTGAAGGCGGGTCCTGGGTCTCCGGCACCTTCGACACCGCCTCCGCCCGCCTCGACGCCATCGCCGCGATGGGCTTCGACATCGTCTACCTGCCGCCGATCCATCCCATCGGCGCCCAGTTCCGCAAGGGCAAAGACAACACCTTGACTCCTGGGCCCGGCGACCCCGGCTCGCCCTGGGCCGTCGGCGGAGCCGAAGGTGGCCACGACGCCATCCATCCCGATCTGGGCGGCTTCGACGCTTTCGCGCGCTTCGTCGACCACGCCCATGACCTTGGTCTGGAAGTCGCCCTTGACTTCGCTCTCCAGGTCTCTCCCGACCATCCGTGGGTGAAGGACCATCCCGACTGGTTCTCAACCAGGGCAGACGGTTCGATCGCTTACGCCGAGAATCCGCCCAAGAAATACCAGGACATCTATCCGATCAACTTCGACCAGGACCGCGACGGTCTCTACCGAGAGTGCCTGCGCCTGCTTGAGTTCTGGATCGGCAAAGGTGTGACCATCTTCCGCGTCGACAACCCCCACACCAAGCCGGTCGAGTTCTGGGCCTGGCTGATGGCCCAGATGCGCGAGCGCCACCCGGAGGTCATCTTCTTGGCCGAGGCTTTCACCCGTCCCGAGATGATGCACGCCTTGGGCAAGGTCGGCTTCCAGCAGTCCTACAGCTACTTCGTCTGGCGAACTGCCAAGTGGGAACTCGAAGAATACCTCAAGGAACTGGCGCACGACACGGCCGCCTTCTACCGCCCCAACTTCTTCGTCAACACTCCTGACATCAACCCGTACTACCTCCAGGGCGGCAACCATGCGGCTTTCGCCATCCGCGCGATCCTGGCCGCCACGATGAGCCCGAGTTGGGGGATGTACTCCGGGTTTGAGATCTTCGAACACGAGCCACTGCCCGGTCGCGAGGAGTACGCCCACTCAGAGAAGTACGAGTACCGCCCGCGCGACTACGACGACAAGCCCAACCTCAACGAGTTGATCACCGTGCTCAACCAGGTCCGCCGTGAACACCCTGCTCTGCAGACCCTGCGCACCATCCATTTCCATGAGGCCAGCAACGACCAGGTGATCGTCTATTCCAAGCGCGAAGGCAAAGACCGGGTCATCGTGGTGGTCAGTCTGGACCCCATCACTGGTCAAGACGCCATGATTCATCTCGACTTCGCCGCCCTAGGGCTGCCTGAAGCCTCCAGGATCACAGTCCACGACGCCCTGACCGGCAACACTTGGACCTGGGGACGCGACAATTTCGTGTCTCTCTATCCGGCACAACCGGCCCACATTCTGCTAGTCAGGGACTAAGCTAAAGCCAAGATTGTGCCTCTTGTCGGTTCCTGAGATCGACCAGTCACAGTCACTGGGGCGGAGGGGACCCCGAACCCGACGTAAATGATCGAGCGAGGAGGATCGAGATGGCGACCTATGACCTGGCAGGGGAATTGCGCGGCACCGACATGGAGGGGCTGGCCAGCGGCGCGGACACCGAGTTGTGGAAGCGACTGGGGGCCCATGTCACGACCGTGTACGACGCCGACAGCGGGGAGCGGATACCCGGGGTCCGCTTCTCGGTGTGGGCTCCCAACGCGCAGCGTGTGTTGGTCGCGGGAGGCTTCAACTACTGGTCGGGCGACGACATGGTCAAACTGCCCGGATCGGGCGTGTGGTCACGGTTCATCGAACGACGTGGTAGCGGCACGGCTTACAAGTTCAAAGTCTTGGGCTGTGACGGAGTCTGGCGGGAGAAGGCCGACCCGATGGCCCAATACGCCGAGACCGAAGGCAAGTCCGCCTCCATCGTCTTCGAGTCGAGTTTCGAATGGAGCGACCACGAATGGATCAAGTTCCGCGAAGCTTGGAAACCCTGGGAATCGCCGATGTCGATCTATGAGATGCACCTCGGAGCCTGGCGTCAGGGCAAGGGTTATCGCGACATCGCCGACGAACTGATCGAGTACGTCACCTGGCAAGGCTACACTCACGTCGAGTTCATGCCGCTGGCCGAGCATCCTTTCTACGGCTCTTGGGGGTACCAGGTCACCGGCTATTACGCCCCAACGTCACGGTACGGCAACCCTGATGACCTGAGGTACCTGATCAACCGGCTCCATGAGGCTGGCATCGGCGTCATCATGGACTGGGTGCCCGGCCACTTCGCCACCGACGAGTGGTCCCTGGTCAGATTCGACGGCACCAGCCTGTACGAGCACGCCGACCCCCGCCAGGGCTTCCACCCCGACTGGGGCACCTACATCTTCAACTTCGGCCGCAACGAAGTGAAGTCCTTCCTGGTGTCCAACGCCTTGTACTGGATCAAGGAGTTCCACATCGACGGCCTCCGCGTCGACGCCGTGGCTTCGATGCTCTATCTCGACTACTCGCGCCAACCCGGCCAGTGGGTGCCCAACCGTTATGGCGGTCGCGAGAACCTCGACGCGATCGACTTCCTGAAGTACGTCAACGCCCATCTCTACCAACGCTGCCCCGGCATCGTCATGATCGCTGAGGAGTCCACCGCCTTCCCCGGCGTCACCAAGCCGGTCGACGAGGGCGGCCTGGGCTTCGGTTTCAAATGGAACATGGGCTGGATGAACGACTCCTTGAGGTACATCGAGCTTGATCCGGTCTATCGCCAATGGCACCATGACGACCTCACCTTCTCCATGGTCTACGCCTACTCGGAGAACTACATCCTGCCGATCTCCCATGACGAGGTCGTCCACGGCAAGGGATCGATGATCGACAAGATCCCGCAGGACGACTGGCGCAAATTCGCCACCTTGCGCGCCTTCTACTCCTACCAGTGGTCCTGGCCCGGCAAGCAGTTGATCTTCATGGGCCAAGAGTTCGGCCAACGCAAGGAGTTCACCGAGAAGGAGTCGCTCGAATGGTGGGTGTCCGACCTCTGGGGACATCACGGCCTGCAACTGCTCTTCCACGACATGAACGCGATCTATCGGTCCAACCGGGCGCTGTGGCGCAAAGACAACGAGCCGGAAGGATTCCAGTGGATCGTCGGCGATGACCGGGCGGCCAACGTCTTCGCTTGGCTGCGCACTGATCGTCAGAACCGGATCCTGGCTTGTGTCACCAACTTCTCAGCCACCCCTCATGAGCGCTACCGTCTGGGCCTGCCCCAATCCGGGGCCTGGCATGAGATCCTCAACACCAACGAGGCCAAATACGACGGCAGCGGTGACTACCTTAACGGTCAACTCACCGCCGTCAGCGAGGAGCACCGCGGGTTCCCCTGCCACGTCGACATCCACCTGCCCGCACTGGCCAGTGTCTGGTTGGAATGGGTGCCCGAACCCATCACCCCCGAGCCAGTCGTTCCTGAACCCGAGGTCGCTATCGCCTGACCTCTTTGAGAAAGTGAGGGGTTCATCACGCATACCCGTGATGAACCCCTCACTTTTGACCAGTGCCAGGTCCTCCCCTCCCGTGAGTAGGACGCCGCCCGGTCAGAACAAAGCCGTCGCCAAATGACGTCGCGCGGTCAGCACCGTCTTGTCCGATGGCTCTTGCGTGTCGAACAATTCCAACAGCCGTAGCCGCAGAGTCTCTTTGTCGTCCGGGTCGGCCTGAGCGATGGCGCCCGTCAGCCGGGCGAAACCTTCTGCCACCTGCCCACTGGCGACCTCGACATCGGCGGCGGCCATGACCTGATCGACTGTCGCGCCTGGCTGGTTCGCGGCGGCGATGGCGGCGTCGAAGTCCAATCGGTCGACTCGGCTGAGCAGACCCGATTGAGCGACCCCGATTTTCGCCAGGGAATCGGCAGGACTCTCGGCCAGCAAGGCAGCGAACTCGTCACGGGCGCGGACGTAATCGCCCTGGCCCATGGCCTCATAAGCTGGTGCGTAGCGCGGGTCGTCTTCTGGTTCGGGGGCGGTCTCATCGGCTGGGGCGGGAG
>JAITVA010000057.1 GCA_031286045.1 Propionibacteriaceae bacterium
CAGCCTCCCGACGATACTCCTCAGTAAACCTCCGCCGATGCTTACCCTCCGACATGACACCATCCTCCCCCAGCCCAAAAGCCAAGTTCCCAGTGTCCGGAATTTGGGGTTCACCTCAAACTGGCTCCAGATCGGTTCGATGATAGACAATGGAACAGCAGGCACAAGAACTCCTGAGAACGAATGACATAAGACACTCATTCATTTACCAAGACCTTGTGCCTGCACACCACCCAACACACCGCCTATCGGCGGAATCTCTTAGTGTGCTCCCCACTCAGGCGGGGATGATCCGGCGTCAAGCAGCTTCTGGAATGGATCGGTGACGTGCTCCCCACTCAGGCGGGGATGATCCCGGTTGTTTCGGATGCGGTGACTATAAGTGCGCGTGCTCCCCGCTCAGGCGGGGATGATCCCCACTCAGCGGACTTCCAATCCACTTTCGTGCGGCGCTCCCCGCTCAGGCGGGGATGATCCCGCACCATCCGCTGATAAGCCGCACCCTCTATCGTGCTCCCCGCTCAGGCGGGGATGATCCCTCTTTGCTACGGTTGCTGACCTTTTCCCGAAGGTGCTCCCCGCTCAGGCGGGGATGATCCCACGACAGTCAAGGGAGAACCAGACCGGGGGAGTCTCTTCCTCCCGGATGAGACGATCTCACTGGTCAAGGATGGCGGTCAATGGCGTGACGAAGCCCGCGACACTCACCGACTAGGTGTCGTCCCCGTGGTGATGATGCCGAACCGGATATCGGCGTCATCGCGGTTGGGTCACTCCGAGATCAGCCGACCGATCTGTGACCTGGTCGACGAAGCCGCCCGTGTGCTGCTGGCTATGGGTGTCAATCGTGAGTTCTTCTCTGGACCCCAACGTGTTGTCATGGGGGCGGCCCCGGACGATATTGAGGGGTGGAAAACCATCACAGCGGCCTTGTGGACCATTGAGGCCGATGAAGATGGCAATCTGCCCAAGATCGAGACTTTCCCCCAGGTCGCGGCGGGGCCTCACATTGAACAGTTGAAGGCCCTGGCCACACAAACCGCGTCGGTGGCGGGCATCCCTGAGACCTACTTCGGCGTGTCGGCGACGGCGAACCCGTCGAGTGCTGATGCGATTCGTGCTTCTGAGGTTCGGTTGATCAAGAAGGCTGAGCGTCGGTGTCAGATGTTGGGTATGGCCTGGCTCAATGTCGCCTAACTCGTGTGCCTCGTCCGTGACGGCACGATCCCGTCGGGGTTCGCCGACGTGTCGTGTCGGTGGGCTGACCCGGCCACTCCGACCAGTGCGGCGAAGGCGGACGAGGCCTCTAAGCTCGTCGGTACCGGAATCCTTCCCGCCACCTCCCGAGTCACCCTGGACCGTATCGGGTTGTCTGACGCTGAGCAGAAGCAGGTGGCAACTGACCGGGTCGCCAACCCCTCACTTGCCGAGGTGATCGCTGCCAGTGCCGCCCGTCAAACTAACGGGGCCTAAATTGTGGCCACAACACCAGAGGGTCGGCAACTCACCGATCAGCATCGACGTGCCCAAGCGGCGCTCGGCGCCATGGTTGCCGGTCAAACCTTGGAGTGGACTCGTCTGATCAGTCCTGGCGACATTCGAGGGAGCATTGACTCGTGGCTGGAGCAGATGCTTGGCCTTCTGCTCTGCGCCCACCAACAGGGGACCAGCCTTGCGCGGGAGTATGTGCGCCACTATCGAGGTGTCGAGTACGGGGACACGACTTCGCCGATTACCACTCCCAGGTGGGATGTTGGCCAGGCAGTGGACTCGATCGTGTGGGCCCCGCGTCTAGCTCAGGCTGCGATCACTGATGGTCAGGTCAAACCTGAGGATGCCTGGCGTCGGGTCACGAGTGCCTTGGTGAGGCGGGCGATGCAGGAGGCCCTCACGCCCGGGCGGGAGACTGTTGCTCGCTCCGCTGAAGCCGTTGGGGGTCTGTGGCGGCGCGTCTCGGACGGTGACCCGTGTGCTTTCTGCGCGATGCTCGTCACCCGGGGTCCCTCGTATTGGAGTAGACGAACCGCGCTCACGCGGGGCTACAGTGGCCGCTCATACCACTACTACTGTGGATGCACCGCTGAGGAGTACCGAGGGCGACGCGAAGACTGGGAACCCACAGCCCAAGAGCAGGAGTACATCGACCTGTACGACGGTGTCCACACCCGGTTTATGACCGGAAAACAGACAGTCGCCGCCATGCGTCGAAGTGGGCAAGGTCTCCTCAACGATGCTGTCGTGATCGAGAATCGCGGGGCGGGAGCAAACTGTCGAATCCACCCAAGCCAGCTCAAGGCCGACCCGAGTGGGAGCCAGAAGGCGAAGCATACTGGGCGACACGCCAGAAGGCTCTAGCGTCGCCAACCCATGGCGAACAACTCACTCGGGATGAGGTTCAGTTCCTCGAAAAGTCCGAGAGTCTCGGAGAATTGGCCGACTGGCTCAGACGAACGGTGGAAACCAAGACGCCAGACTTCCGTTGGACCACTGGCGATGATCAAGCTTGGGAACTGAAGACCCCGTCATCGGAGCGATGGGAGGCCATGACCCCGAAACAGCAATATGCTCGAATCGCTCGACGTATTAGCGATGACGCGGATGCCAAGAAGTGCTTTGCTGTGGATATTGGTGACGGTGCGCTAAGTGACGACTTACGATGGCAGCTTTCACAATATAACCGCCGTCACGAGCAAACGCCCGGACACCGGATTGACCAACTAGTTGTCATGAGCGGTGGAAAGCTTTACCCAATCGTTCTGGCATGACAAGCGGGGTGTGGACCTGGGCACTGCGCATCTTACGAAGATACTCAAACAACGTCGACCAGGATCACCCCGCTTCATCCTCAGTTTACCTGAGTTTCGCCCACCCGTGCGTCATCGGGGTTCACGTATTCCAACGGTAAGGAAGAAACCAATGAGTGAGAACACTGCCGCAACTAACCAACCGGACGATGGTGCGCATGACGGTTCGGGATCGCCCATCACGCTAACCCAGCCACCCACATCTACTTCACCAGATTCGGCTGCTACCGCGCAAACATCGGCACCTGACAGACTGTTCACGCAGGCTGATCTTGATCGGATCATTACCAGTCGGATCGCGCCGCTCCAGGCGAAGGCCGGTGAGTACGACAAGCTGGTGGAGTCACAAAAATCGCAGGAGCAGAAGCAGGCCGAGGCTTTGGCGGCGATGCGCACCAAGCTGGCCAACTATGAGGCTGCTGAGGCGCGGCGTGAAGCAGCACAATCGGCGAAGTTGGATCCCGAGTTCGCTGCTTTGGTGACCGGATCGACCCCCGAAGAGATCGCCGAGTCTGTGAAGCACGTGGCCGCCGCCTATCAGGCTGCGACCAAGCCTCGTCGCCCGGCCCCGGACCCACATCAGGGTCGAGGCGCGACCAATGAGGGTGGTGTGTCCAGTGTCGGTCAGGCGCGGGAGAAGTTCTCACAGCGATTCAAGAAAAACAACTAACCGAAAGGACCCTTATCATGGCTGACTTTTCAGTCACTCGTAAGGTGACGCCAAGCAACGGCGACTACCGTTGGCTTCGCTCCAAGCGTGTCTACGACACCACCATCTCCGTCGCAGTCTCGCGTTCCTTGCTCAAGCCGGGTATCCACTACGACACCAACGGCATCATCCCGGCTGGCCTGCCTCTGGGCAAGCTCACCGGCCAAGCCGAATACGGCCCCTACGATCCGACCGCGAGCGACGGGCGCCAACACCTGGCTGGCTTCCTGCTTGACCCGGAGCAGTTGCAGGCGGACTTCAGCGGTGTCACCACCACCGTGGTCCAAGTCGCGATGCTCGTCGACGGCATCATCGACCCGAACTACGTACCAACCAAGCCCAAGCTGACGAGCCAGTGCTCCCCGCTCAGGCGGGGATGATCCCCACCGCTGATCTGAACACCCGCCGCGGCGTGAGTGCTCCCCGCTCAAGCGGGGATGATCCTCTGGGCCTGCCGCAAGGACTGTGAGATCGATTCGGCACTGGCCACTTCGGCGTCCCACAAGCCAAGGCCTTCACGCAGCATCCCCTCGGGGCCGTGCAGAGTCAGGTTCTTTACCAGCCGCAGGATCGCGTCATCGTCGACCCGGCCCGTGCGATGAGCGGGATTGCCGGCTCTTCGCATTGTGGGGTGCGGGTGTGTCGGTTTGTGTGTGGGTCAAGGTCCTTCGACGATGGAGGCTCTCCCTTCACCAGACCCAGAAGCCTATGCGATCAGGGTGCCCTGCTGGCGACAGGTCTGTTCTGATACTGGTCATGCGCACAGACGATGGTCTTTGCTGTGATCTCTGCAACCCAACTATGGTAAGAACAGTAGTGATTCGCGTATGTGGGATGGAAAACCTCCTTGACTGAGGTGGTTTTGAGGTGGTTTGTCATCCCAGATGCTATCTCAAGGCCGACATCACTCACATCGGGGATGGGAAACCCCCACCACCTGGCCTTCATCACCTGGGTTCTCCATCGCCGGGTCTCTCCATCGCCGGTTTGCTCCAGCACCTGGGCCCTACCATTTGGGCCCTCCATCGCCTCGACCTGAACCCACTCGACTCGAACCCACCCGACCCAACCCACCCGACCCTCATCGACCGGCCCCATCCATCGCCCCCCATCGCCCACCTCCCTCATCACGCCCATCGCCAGACCCCTCCTCGACTCCGACGGATTCACCACCCACACACCCTCAAAAATGAAGAGCCACCAAAGCTGAGCAGGATCCGATAGACAGACAAAGTGACGGCGCAAGTATGACCCACGTTGAGCGGAGCGTGAGGAGCAACTGGCCTCGCATCGCAAAGTGTCCGACGCGCGTTGGGCCCGTCAGTTTTGGCCCGCCCCGGAGATACTGAGCACACTCGATGAGCGTGGCGTCATGAACCGTTGAAGACGGCGTTGATGGATGGTGTGCTGGAGCGAGCTCATTGACGCCTGACTCCCGGAACTTGGAAGGCACCCCGCGGGGGACGAACAAGACAGTCAGGTTCGGCGCCTGCACTTTCGGGAGGACCCGAAGTCGCGACTGGGGGTCTGGAGTCTGCACCGATGTGGCTTCCGCGGCATATCAATGAGTGACAGGCAACGAATCATGACCATAGAAGACGCCGTCGTCCGGTGGCTGCGTAGAGCTACTGCTTGTCCGCATTCTCAATGCGCTTGAGGGCGTGAATCCCCGGCTGGCTGGGTTCCTGTCTGGGAGCTCCGTGGCGCGCGATCGGTGGCCAGGCTTCACTAACGCCCGACAAGGGCCTTGATCATCGCCCCAAACGCCGCCCAACCGAGCGGCTCCACAGAGGAGGTCACCACCGACCCACCAGTGGGAGCAACGAGTTGGCCCGGCATCGGTCCCTCCGGACTCACCGGCGGCACTGACGGAGTCGGCGTAGTCGGAGACACCCGCTGCACGACGAAGGTCACCGGCTCCGAATCCGGAGAGGTTGTTCCCGCCAAGTCGGTTTGGCTGGCGATCAGGGTGTGCTCACCGTCGGACAAAGACGCCGTGCAACTCCAAGCGCCAGCATCATCGACGAGGCCAGCACAGATCTCCTGTCCATCCTCGCGAACGGTGACAGTCGCTCCGGGAAGCCCGCTGCCGCTGATTGCGGCCGGGTCAAGGCTGATGAGACTGCCGCCGACAGGTTGGGTGATCACCGGGGCGGCGACATCGGTGAAGAACTCCACTTCGGCGGTTTGTGCGATCGCCACCCCGGACACCACAGCCGAGACGGTGAAGGAAGCGGCCAGTTGAGAAGTGGTGGTGAAGCTGTACTCACCTGCCCCCTCCTCATGGAAGTCCGTGAACACCAGGTCGGTCAGCCCAGCACTGCGACCACGCAATGTGAAATCCTGCTCAGACAAGCCGGTGACGGCATTGAGGTACTGGTCTGTCGCCGCGATCGTCACCGTCACTTCCTCACCGGCGACCTGGCGAATGGGGTTGACGGTCAGTCTGGAACTGGCGCTGGACACGGGACCGACACTGAAGGTCACCGTCGCTGGTGAGCCGACAATATCAGCATCTCGTCGCTGATCACGAGGATCGGCGATGGTCGCCCAGAGCTTGAAATCACCGGCTGCTTCGCTGGTCAGACCCACGACGCTACCGCAACGCCCGGTCGAATCCGTGACGCATTCTTGCGCGGACAGGGTGGTCAGCTCCGGATCAACCGGACTGCTTGACTCTCTGCTGTCGCCGTCCGCCCAGGTCACAGCGAAAGACACCGTGATGCCAGCCACGACCCGGTTGGACCGATCACGCACCAGAGCGTCAGCGGTATAGGTGCTGGCCGCATCTTCTCCAACAAGTAGCGGTCCGTCGGGCGTCATCAGCAGGCGGGAGTTCGTCGGCGACGGCTGACGGGTCGGGACCGACACTGGGGCCCAGTCACCGACGGCCTCAGGCGACGGCAGAGTCGCCATGACACCCATCACCATCAGCGCGCAGGCGGACACCCACGCCATCGGGAAAAGTCCTCGTCTTCGCATCTGCCGTGATCCATCTCCCCGACGAGGGGCGCCAGCGCGATGAACACGATGACGATCCACAGACAACTTCGACTGTCGGCCACGCATAAGTCCTCCCAGGTTTCAGCGCCAACCCTTCAGGCGCGTCTACCTCACAACATAAGGCGGAAGACCCGGCCCATCGGAGTTCCTCGGATAACTCATGCCCGCCTCAAGCAGATACCGTAGGCGCCTGGGAAGACTCAGTAGGGGTGGCCGAGGTCGGCGACTCCGAATCCAACCAATCCTTCTGTCCCCAGTGGCGGGCCCGTCGCACAGGGCGGGCGCTTCGGCGGTACTGAGGCGAGGCTCGCTCGAACCCAGTCGCAGTCCCGCCAACCGCCCGGCTCAACCTCTGGCAGAAGATCACTTCCCAGAGTGCCTGGTCGACCCACACCAGATGATCTATACTGTAGATCATGATGACGGTTGGGATCAGGGAGTTGCGCCAAAACCCAGCTCCGGCGATTGAAGAGACCAAGCGCGGAAGGACCGTGCTCGTCACCGAGTACGGCAAGCCAGTGGCACACATCACTCCCTTGCCCGATCCGCCAACAACCAGTCCAGTGGAACGTTTGATAGCAGATGGAGCGATGCGTGTTCCAGCGCGAGGCACGGCTCGCCTCACCATGCCACTGCCCGCTGATGATAGACGCCCGGCGCTGAGCGAGACCCTTCGTCAGATGCGCGAAGACGAGCGCTGACATGGCCCAGTACCTCTACTTCGACACATCCGCACTGGTGAAGATCGTGCGAAATGAAACTGCCAGTGACCAGGTGGTACGCCTCTGGAAAGACAACTCATACGGCGTCTGCGCGAGCGAGCTGGTCATCACTGAGCTGCTGAGGGCAGTGCGCGACGAGGAGCGATCCGTCATCGGCCAGGCCCGCCAAGTCCTCACTGAGATCGCACTGATCAGCATCGAGCGAACGATTCTTGAGAAGGCGGCACATCTCGACCCAACCGTGCTTCGCCCTCTCGACGCTATCCATGTCGCGACCGCTCTCGAGCTTGGCGAGGATCTCGCGGCGGTGGTCACGTTCGACGACCGCATGGCCGTCGCCGCCCGAACCTGCGGGTTGACGGTGCTTCCCAGACCCGAGACGCCAAGCAAGACAGTTTAGAGGTTCCATTCGGCTCGGCCATGCGGGCACGCATTGCGGAGACGGATTCGATCAGACGGGTCGCGGCGATGGTGGGATCGTCGATCCCCTCGACTGCAGCTTCCATCGGACAGCCGGCAGTGTGATCGCGGTTGAGCATTCGGGGCACAACCTGCTCCATCACACACTCAATGCCGTGGGTGATGAGAATCTCTTGAGCGGATTGGGTCCCCACCAGGGCATAGACCCGCGCGACGTCGAGCTTCGCATAGAGCAAGGCAGCGGCGCGTCCGACCACTCGGTCGGCAGCTGAGTAGCCGTCGAGGGTGACGCCAGCCACCAACCAGTCGATCAGCGGGGCGATGCCGCGCGCGTCGCTGGTCAGGGTGTCCTCACCGTGGCACAGCACACAACTGTGAGACCCGGCCTTGAGCAGAACAATCGCCCGGTCGAGGTCGGACGAGGACGGCCTCCCGCGATCACCCGAGCCACCTTCTGCCCAGGCGATGCCGCTGTTGGTGCCACTCATCGGCGGTCACCGCTCCCACTCATCGACGACGCAGCACTAGGATGGCGATTCCAACGGCGACCACCTGAAGAGCGAATCCCGCAAGACCATGGGTCCAGTACGCCAACCATGCGCCAGCACCGACGCCGACCCCCGCACCGGTGACCGTCGAGGTCGCGACCATCCACAGGAAGGACGTCACTGGAATGGTCAGCACCACCAGTGCTGTCGCGACCGCCGTATTCCAACGTCGAGTGGCGACCAGACCGGCGACGAGACCGCCTATCATCAACCAGACCGTCATCGCCGGAAGCATTGCCACAGCGGGCATACCGGTCAAGGCGAACGCCACCACCGGGCTGAGA
This sequence comes from Propionibacteriaceae bacterium, assembly GCA_031286045.1. Taxonomy (GTDB): domain Bacteria; phylum Actinomycetota; class Actinomycetes; order Propionibacteriales; family Propionibacteriaceae; genus WQYJ01. The sequence goes on from JAITVA010000057.1 coordinate 8,491, forward strand.
GCGCCGACGATGACGCCCACCACCGGACCTGCCAACAGCCCCACCATGAGGACGGGCAGGAACATGGGCAGCCAGGACTGAGCGAAGCCCGGACCAGCACCAGCGGCCATACCAGCGACATGGAACAACTGTGGCAACCCGACCGCCGCGCCAGTCGCAAGCGCCGCCGCCACGACCCGGCTCGGCGCCCCAGTCAGAACCATGAGAGCCGGCGCCGCGACCGCTTGGGAGCGCGCTTGCCCGCTATGAGACATCGTATTCACAGACATCATGACTCCTCATCAATCGTGACTAGCTCGTACTGCCGCGTGCCGACACCCAAGGCTGCGGCCGACTCGACCGTACGAATGCCGTGCTTCGACTCGATACGCTCAATCAGGGCCGCCTTGCCAGGATCAGTTGAGGCGTACACGAGATCGACGCAGGCTTGGTCGAGCGCGACAGGATCAAGAGAAGCCAGCACGCCGATATTGCCCATGGCGGGATCTTCGGCGACGGCGCAACAATCGCAGTCGACTGACATGTCCTTCATGACGTTGATGAACACCATCAAACCGGGCCCGAAGTGATCGACGACCGCCTTGGCGGCATCCGCCATCGAGTCGAGGAAAGCGTCCTGCTCCGCCTTCCAGGGGTGGGCCAGATCACCGGCGCTGTGGATGAAGGTTTTGCCTTTCGACGAAGCGACACCGATGGAGATGTTCTTGAGCGACCCGCCGAAGCCACCCATCGGATGACCCTTGAAGTGGGTCAAGACGAGCATCGAGTCGTACCTCGTCAGATGGGAACCTACAATGTCCGTCTTGATGACCTGGCCGTCAGGGACCGGCAACTCGATCTCGCCCTCCTCGTCCAGGATGTCGACTTCGGCGATGTCCGTCCAACCATGCTGCTTCATGGTCTCCCAATGCTTGACCGTCGTGTCACGCGACCCCTCGTAAGCAGTGTTGCCCTCGACGATGACACCATGGACATGATCGATGATCGGTTTGACAAAGTCCGGCTTGGTGAAATTTTGGTTGCCCATCTCACCCGAGTGCAGTTTGACCGCCACCGCGCCGGACAACTCCACCCCCACAGCGTCAAATACCCTGACCATCGCCTCTGGCGTGATGCTGGACGTGAATACAACCTTCGCTGCTTGGTCCATCCCAGCCCCCTTTCGTCTGCGCTCCTCCATCATAGGGCGTGGGCGAACTCGATCGCATCCCCGCCCAGAGGATGCTCGCGCCCCCAACCACAGGCAGAGGGTGGTCATGCCGCCACCACCACCCCAGCAGCAAGGCAAGACTCATCGCGTAAACTAATGAGGTTGGCTGTGGTCCGAGCGGAGGTGATATGCGGATCTTGATGCGTGCCCACAAGAACCCCTTTCGGGTCGTCGGACCCTTTCACCACCTGACCCGGGACGTCATCGGCGGCAACGTCGGCAACCTAGTGTTCTCCCAGGCGGCCTATCGGCTCCTGTCGACACGCGACGCCACCATCACCACCAGCAAGCTCATCGGGCTGGATCCTGCCATCTTGAACGACCGACACGATCAGGTCGTCGTGCCGTTGGCGAACGCCTTCCGCCCCGGATTCGCTGACGAGTTGCGCGCCATGACCGAGCTGATTCGCGGCTTGTCGATTCCGGTCGTGGTTCTGGGAGTGGGGGCGCAGGCCTGGACCAACGGCAAGGTGCCGGCCACAGCGCTCGACGCTGTTGTCACAGCCTTCGTGAAGGCGGTGCTGGAGCGATCCGCCAGCATCGGTGTGCGCGGCGAGATCACAGCGACCTACCTCAAGCGTCTCGGTTTCGGCGATGATGTCGTCGATGTGATCGGCTGCCCGTCCATGTTCATGCGCGGCCCTGACCTGGCGGTGACCCGGAAGGTCGATGAGATCACAACCGAGTCACGCGTCTCATTGAACATCTCGCCCTACCTGCGCGCCATCGGGCCGTTCAGCGTTGATCAGGCCAAGCGCTATCCTCGCTTGATGTACACCGCCCAGGACCGCAACACCTTGGAGCTGTTGCTGACCGGACAGTATCCGACCGGGGTGTCGCGGCCGCCGGACTCGCCGACATCCCTGGACCACCCCCTTCTGGCCCAGAACCGCACCCGTCTCTGCCTTGATCCTGCGACCTGGCTGACATACCTGCGCGACTTCGACTTCTCCCTTGGCACCCGCATCCACGGGAACATCACTGCCCTACTGGCTGGCGTTCCAGCCATGGTGCTGGCCCACGACTCGCGCACCCTGGAGTTGGCCGACTATCACGAAATCCCACGCCATGTCTTGCCCGCCAACCCCGAGGGGCTGGACGCCGCCGCCCTCTACGCCTCAGCCGACTGGGGTCCAACAGTCGCCGGACACGCTGAACGCTGGGGTGCGATGGCGCGATTCCTCGACCGCAATGGCTTGCGTCATGTCTACCTCCCCGGCGAGTCACCGCATGGTTTCGACTCCCGCCTGGCCCGCCGTCACTTCCCACCCCCAGTCCAGGTCGGCGGAACCTGGCTGACCCGACGTGAGGTGAGCCTGTGGCAGTGGGTGCGACGGCGCCGCGCCACCGAGCCCGACGGAAGCACTGCCTAGCCCAGCACAACCGCCAGTCCTCGCCGAAACAACCGAGCCAGCGTGAGATGACGAGGGCGTAGACGCTCGATCCAGACCGCAAGGCGGGCCGCGCCCCGGCTGCGGCGACGCAGAGCCTTGACATGATTGCGCAAGTCAGGGCTGACGAACTGATCTGCGGCGATGGGTAGATGGCGTGCCAGCAGGTCACCCCAACGCGCCAGCCATGCACGGGCCTGATCCGGGGCGCACGCCCGCTCGAGGTAGGGATGGGTCGCGACCGGACCGAACCGCATGATCCGGTTGACGATGACGGCGGCCGCCCGAAGTCGATAGGTCTCATCCCAGTGCCGACTCCCGACGATGACATCCAACACCTGGCTGTAGAGCCGAAAGGTGGCGTCCAGCGGCTCGATGACCTCGTGAAGACGAGTGACCGGGCGGTTCATCAGCAAGTAATACCCCTGATCAGCCAGCACTGCACAGCGCGGAGCGGTCATCGACTCATCCCCGCCGAACAAGAACTGCACCGTCACCAACAGATCTTCGTACACCCGTATCTGCGGATCGAACTGAAGGCCCAACGCCAACCACCTCGACCGGCGAAAGGCCTTGTGCACCATCGTCGCATAAAGCAACTTGTCATCAATGACATCAGCCCGAGCAAGACTGCCATGCTCGGCGAAGCCCCGCGGTGGTTCGAGGCCACCTGGCGCCTCAATGCCGCCATGACAGTACTTGACGTACACGACGTCGGCGTCGTTGGCCAAGGCCCAGGCCCATACCCGCTCAGCAAGTTCGGGGGCCACGCAGTCATCCGAGTCGACGAAGAAGAGGTAGTCCCCGCGCGCCAACCGCACAGCTTCGTTGCGCGGCACACTCGCACCGCCGGAGTTAGTCTCTAGACGGTGCACCACCCCGTGGGCGAAACCCCGCGCCGCGAACAGATCCTTCGCCACCTGAGCGCTAGTGTCGGTCGAGCCATCGTCCACAACGATGATCTCGTAGTCATCGGCGGACAGTGTCTGGTCTAGGAGCGATTCAAGGCACTGAGGCAAGCAGCCCGACCGATTGTGCACCGGGACACAAAAACTCAACTTCATCTGTCAGACTCCTGGTGTCTCATCACGAGCACCACAGTACCCGACTCGCCGCGAACCCAGAGAGCCCCACCTCACCATGCCAACCAAGCCTTGCTCGGTGAAAACCTGCCCTGCGGCTGAGGCGGAGTCCTACCCCACCTGCACGGTGATCGTCACGTCTCCTGGGGAAGCCAGGTGGACCCGCTGAGTCGCACCATTCACGGTGACATCGTAGGTCCCCAACCACCCGGTCAGGCCGAATCGACCGGACTCATCGGTGGCGCCCTCACTGGCCGGGAGCCACCAATCGCCCTTGATCAGGGACTTCAGGGCGTCGTAGGAGGGCTTGTGGCTTCCATCGTCGCGGATCAGACCAATCGGGGCGTGTAGCCAGGCGGTTCGATCAGTCAAGCCCCAGTACACAATGGCTTTCACGGCTGGGTGGGAGACGAGGGTGGTGTACAAGTCCACCATCTCGGCGGCTTGGCGCTCCTCGCCCTCGGGCGTCGACGGCCACTGATCGACCTGGTAATCGTTGAGGTCGACGATCTCGGGCGGCATCAGCTGCCCTGAAACCAAGGATGACTCGGTGAAATGAAGGGGCAGGCCGAAACGGGCGAACTTCTCAGCCTTGTCGAGCAACTGGGGAGCGCCGCGGAAACCCTGGTGCATGTGGGTCTGCAAACCGATGGCGTCAATGCCTATTCCGGCCTCCAGGCAACCTTCGATCAGACACTCATAGGCCGATGTCAGATCGAAATCGTTGAGGACGAGAGTGGCCTGGGGGTTGGCGGCGCGGGCCTCTTCGAAGGCCATCCGCACCATGGCGATGCGCCCCTTGAGATAGGCCAACTTGGTGACGTTGTTCTCCTCGGCCTCAAACACGGGCATGATGACAACCTCGTTGATGGCGTCCCACATGTCGATGACGCTCGCATAACCGGTCACCTCGCGGCGGATCCGCTCCCGCAAAACCTGCTCGACCTCCCCCACGGGCAGGCTGTTGAGCCATTGCGGCGTGACCGTGTGCCACACCAGCGGATGGCCCTTGACGACGTGCCCCTGCGCCTGAAACAGACGCGCCGCCGCCATCAGGCACTCGGCGTCCGGCTCGCCCCGCCTCGGTTCGTACCGGCCCAGATAGAAGGGCAAGGTGGTGGCATTGTAGAGGTCCAGGTAATCGTTCAAGAGTCGTAGCGTCGCTTCGGAATCGTCGAGCCCGATGGCGTGGTTCATGAAGTCGAACCCGGTGTTGCCGAACAAGAAGTCATGACTGACCTGCTCGACTCTAACTGGCCTGCCCGTCAACGGCTGGCCATCTGGCCCGACGCAGACCAGCGTCGCCTGCGCCACCCGATGACCGAAACTGGTCTGCCTGCTCGTGACCTGCCACATGATCCCTCCTTGAACCCCACCATTGTGACCTAGCAGCCATGGCGACAACCAGAGCTAGAAGGGCCTCCACCCTGGCTCAGCCGAAACTTTCTCAGACGCAGGGTGGACGGGCGGTTCCTGGGAAGCCCTGGGTGCCCATTCACATGACTGCCACAAGCGCCGCGTCGACTCAGCGACCGTCCCCACCCGTCACGACGATCGAGGTGGCGCCAGTGTCGACACGATCCGCCTCCAGGATGACCTCATCCACTCCCTGACAACGGATGACGCCTGAGGTCGGGTTGATGATGGAGCCGATTCTGGAGTCGATCTCGGCATCCACCGTCGAGTACTCGAAGGCCAGCGTCGTGTTGATCAGACGGCATCCGCGCATCACGAGATTGTCGATGTAGCACAGCCCCTGGAGCGACTCGATGGTGCAGTTGATGAAGGTCAGGTTGCTGGAATTCCAGCCCAGGTACTCGCCGATGATGGTCGAATCACGCACCACGACATCGTGACAATTCCAGAAGGCGTCCTTTGACATGAGTGTCGAGTTCGACACCTCGATGTTCGACCCACCATCAAAACCATAGTTGCCCGTCAAGCGCAGGCCGTTCGCGACAATACCACTTGAGTTCATCCCGAAGTAGTCCCCCCTGGCCGACACATCGTTCAACTCAATGTCGGAGCACCCCCACATCGTCTCCTGGGCGTTGGGCAGGTCGACATGAGACAAGCGGATGTTCTTCGAGCGGCGGAAGGTCTTCGGGGCGGCGATCAGCGAGTCGGCGACACTGACCTGATCGGTGTACCAAATCCCTGAACGGGCGTTCTCCGTCAACACACAGGCGTTCGCGACAACGTTGCGGGCATACCACAAGGGGTACTTCCACTCGAAAACAACCCGTTCCAAGCCCACATCACGGGCATGCTTCAAAGGCGACTCACCATCAGCGAAAACAGTGTCGGCGATCTTCAGATCATGCCCCCATAACAGTGCCCGCTCCCCCGTCAACCGGCGTTGACTGATCACTTCCTGCGCCACAATCCCTCTTCCGCTTTTGTCGCCTCCATGCCACCCGATCCAGCGTTCAGGCGACATGCGCATTTCACCATGGTGTCTTCACAGAAATGCGGGCAACAGTCTAGTCCACACTGACAGCTTGCGCCGATGGGTGCTTGGGGCCAGGGTGTGGTTCAGTCGCCCTGCCCCACAAGGCCGTGTGACCGCGCTGGGCGACTGCGGCGATCAAGCCAGGTCGACCACCACAGACACCCATCGGGCCAGCCGCCGCTTCACAGCAGTTCGCCGTACCTCCTGATGAAGACCCGCTTCAGGGCGGTGGCCAAGGCCATGTAGGCAAGGATGATGGCCACCAGCCAGGCGAAGTACGACACCGGCAACGGGGCCAGTCCCAGAGTCGCTCCGAACGAGGTGAAGGGCAGCGCTGTGACCGCAGCGATCCCCGCGAAGGACGCCAGGGTGACCGGGGCGGAGGCGCGCGACTCGATGAAGGGCAGCTTCGGAGTCCGGATCATGTGGATGACGAGCGACTGGCTCCACATCGACTCAATGAACCATCCAGCCTGGAACAAGGCGGTGAAACCGGCCTGCTTGATCGGATCAGTCAACTCGTCGAAGCGGGCGCCGAATTGTGCCGGGCAAATCACGTTGAACATCAACAGGTAGGTCGCAATGTCGAAGACTGAGCTGGTCGGACCGATCCACACCATGAACTTGCCGACCGAGCCAGCGTCCCATCGCCTGGGCACTCGCAAGTACTCCTTGTCCACGTTGTCCCAGGGAATGGCCGTGCAGCTGAGATCGTAGATCAGGTTGAGCAGAATGAGGTGGATCGGCAGCATCGGCACGAACGGCAGGAAGGCGGAGGCCACCAGGACAGAGAACATGTTGCCAAAGTTGGAGCTGGCCGTCATCTTGATGTACTTGATCATGTTGGCGTAGGTCCGACGCCCTTCGATGATGCCCTTCTCCAAGACCATCAGGTCTTTCTCCAGCAAGACGACGTCGGCGGACTCCTTGGCGATGTCCACCGCCGTGTCGACTGAGATCGCGACATCGGCGGCTTTCATGGCCGAGGCGTCGTTGATCCCGTCGCCCAAAAACCCGACCACATGACCGTTGGCGCGCAGGCTGGTGATGACTCGCGCCTTCTGCTGCGGGCTGAGTTTGGCGAAGATGTCGACCTCCTCGACCACGGTGGCCAATTCGGCGTCGTCCAACTGATCCAGTTCACTCCCGAGCACGATCGAGCTCGACTGGATACCCGCCTGACGGCACACTGTCCGCGTGACCAGGTCATTGTCTCCGGTGAGCACCTTGGCGCCCACACCGTGCTCCGCCAAACTGGCGATGGCCTTGGCCGTCGATGGCTTCGGGGGGTCTAGAAAGCCCAGGTAGCCCATCAGCACCATGTCAAACTCGTCCGCCACACTGAATGCTCCAACCGGCGAAGGGTTGGTCTTCTGGGCCACCGCGATCACCCGGAGACCCTGGCGGTTCAACTGTTCGACCTGACCCAGGATGTATATCCGAATCTCATCGGTCATCGGCTGCACGACACCCTCGAACTCCGCAAAACTCGAAATGGTCAGCATCTCTTCAACTGCGCCTTTGGTGATCATCTGCGTCTTCTCGCCCCACTCCGCCCCGGCAAGGGTGCTCACCACCACGGACATGCGGCGACGCTCGAAGTCGAACGGGATCTCATCGACCTTGGTGAATCGATCATCGAGTCCGCGCAGGTCTTCGATGCTCTCATGCGCACCCAAAGTGGCCTCGATGATGGCCTTGTCCATCAGGTTCTTCAGCCCTGTTTGGTAATAGGAGTTGAGAAAGGCATGACGTAGAACCCGGGAATCCTGGGCGCCATGGATGTTGAGATGGCACTGCAAAACCACCTGATCTTGAGTCAATGTGCCCGTTTTGTCCGTGCACAAGATGTCCATTGAGCCGAGGTTCTGAATCGAGTTGAGGCTCTTGACGATGGTCGCCTCTTTCGACATCGCCATGGCGCCCTTGGCCAAACTGCTGGTGACGATCATAGGCAGCATCTCAGGAGTCAGACCGACTGCGACGGATATCGCGAACAGCAAGGCCTCCATCCAGTCCCCTTTGGTGAAGCCGTTGATGAACAAGACGAAGGGGACCATGACCAGCATGAACCGAATCAACAGCCAAGACACCGAGTTCACACCCTTGTCGAAGGCGGTTGGGATGGGTGTGTCGGTCAAGGATTGAGCGATGCCACCGAACACTGTCTCCTGGCCGACAGCGATGACCACGCCGGAGGCGACTCCCGAGACCACGGTCGAACCCATGAAGGCCAGATTGGGGCTGTCGTGGCTCAAGCCCTCCGGTGAGGGCTCAGCCACCTTCTCCACCGCCGCGGACTCGCCCGTCAGAGCCGACTGGGCGACGAAGAGATCCTTCGCCGTGAGGATACGGAGGTCCGCCGGTATCAGATCACCTGCGGCCAGTTGCACCAGATCGCCGACCACCACCTGATCCAGCGGGATCTCCTCGGGCGGGTTGTCGTCGCGGCGCACTGAGCAGGTGGTGGTGATCATGGACGACAGCCGAGCGGCCGCGTTGCCCGAGCGCGTCTCTTGGACGAAGCGCAGGAGGCCAGAGATCGCGACCATCGTCGCGATGATGATCACCGTGATCGGATTGGCCTGACCCGGCTCAGCCAGCCAGATGTCGGTGACTGCTGACACCGCGGCCAAGACGAAGAGAATGGCAGTGAAGGGGTTGACGAAAGCCGAAGCCAAACGTCGACACAGTGGCCGCCGCCCACCATGGTTGACGATGTTCGGCCCGTGCTCGCGACGGGAGCTCTCCACTTGGGCCGAGGTCAGCCCGCCTGGTCCGGTGCCAAGGTCGCTCAAGAGCTGATCGAGCGGCATGGCGAGGATGTGTTCGGTGTTGGTCGGTCTGGTTTGGGTTGGGACCCCGCCTGGGGCCACCGGAGGCGAGCTGACGCGCCCTGTCGTCGTGGCATCAAGGACTCCGGCTGGAGTCATGGTGGTCGAGTTGGTCAATGTGGTGAGAGTTTTCATGGTTTCCTCCATGCCTGGGCATGTCAGGCCACAGTTTTGTCACAAGGGTTCACCGATTGCGGTGGGGCACGGCACAAGCCGTTCATCCACTGAACTCACCTGAGTCCAGGCGAGCCTAAGCAGCGACAGTAGAGCTGCCTTGTTTCAGAACTGGGCGTACGAGATCTCGACTCGTACGAGACACGACGTCACCACCAAGACGGCGTATGACGTCAGGAATAGATCACCGACGATCGAACAGAGTCGAGCGTGGGTCGATCATGGGACCACCCAGTGCCCCCTCACGGGTGGTCTTGGTTCTACCTATGTCGTCTGAACTACGTTGATGACTACTTCCTGGTTCCATGTCCTCACCTCCTCAACTCGACGGCGATCCTGCGCCAACCCCAAGATCGACATGACTGTCGACCAACCACGCCGGGCGCGGCGCCGCAAACCTCCAGTATCTTACTTTCACTAAATGCGCTTGTCAAAGCCAAATTACCTTGGTACTTGACTGGGGGTGGATCGACCTTGAACTGATGGCGATCACTGGCCCCACAGCCGCCGATCAGAAGACGCAGCTTCAGGGAATTCGGAAAGCCAAGCCAGTCAACCGGAGATCGCCCATCGCACCGGGGTCGTGACCTGGATAGCCGTTCACCAAGCACCGAAAGCTCGTGCGAGGATTGCCCACCTTCGATTCTCACGGTCGGGGTGGGGCAGCCCGCCGGTAGCTCGTCCGAAGATGGCCGATCTTCCAGCCCCACGATGGGACCGGAACGGCCCGCTCGTAGCCCGTCTGAAGATGATCCATCTTCGGCTCCCACGGTCGGGGTGAGACGGCCCGCCAGTAGCTCTCTGTAGATGGCACATCTTCGCTCCCCACCATGGGACCGGAACGGCCCGCCGGTAGCTCGTCCAAAGATTCACCAATCCTTGACTCCCACCACAGGGCCGAAGCGACCCATACACAACTGAGCAAAGTATGAGGTTTTCGGCCCCCTAACCCATACCTTGCCTCAGTAATGTCACCAATTCGTACCCCTGAGCCGACACAACTATGACCCACAGTGACAACCGACCCATAAGCAGCCAGAGATTGCTCAGTTATGTCGGCCACACACCCACAGCCGGCACCGCTGAGGGCTGCCGTCTCGCGGGAGTACCCAATCCCCCACAGCCAAGCGACACAGGCGCCAAGGTGGACAGCCCATGTGCTCAGTTTTCCGCTCACCTACCCTGCAGCAATCACGGCGATCAGACGCCAGGGACACTCCTCATCCGAAAACGGCGAACTCTTCCATCCAGCAGTCGGACCGGAGCGCGGGCAGTCCTGACGAGCGCCGGGTCGAACCTGCCCACCGACGGACCGGGACGGCCCACCGGTCGCCCATCGGACGAGATGACACGAACCAGTGATGGCCCATGTCCAATCTGTGGCCCACCAGCGATCCCGATCCACACCGCCGCACAGTCCACAGCACCGCCGTGCTCATCCGCTCGACTTCGATGGGTGGGGGCTCGTCCCGGCTTGGGTTCGTCCGAGCCAGACCGCCGCTGTGCTCAGCCACTGAGCCAACGGTAAGACCCCCAAACCGGCCTGCCCCATCGCCACCCAACCGATCCGATGACGTGGTCACGGCTCAAACCCCTCCGAGTGGCCTGCCCCATGGCCACCCGTCCCACCTGAGTTGACCCTCAGACCAGCACCAACTCAGCTTTCTGGAAGCTCTTGACGTCGGTGAAACCGGTGGAGGCGAGGGTGCGGCGCAGGGCTTCGACCAGGTTCATCGAGCCATCCGCCACAGAACTGGGACCGACCAGGATCTGCTCCAAAGTGCCGGTGGTGTCGAAATGGGCGCGAAGGCCACGTGACAAGGTGGGATGCCAGGCTTCGGGGCCCCAGTGGTAACCGCGTCCAGGCGCCTCCTCGGCGCGAGCGAAGGGGACTCCGACCATGGCTGCGTCGGCGCCGCAGGCCAGCGCCTTGGCGACATCGCCCGAACCGCCGATTGAGCCATCCGCGATGACTGCGACGTAGCGTCCACCCGACTCGTCAAGGTAGTCGCCACGAGCAGCCGCGACGTCACAGATCGCCGTCGCCATCGGCACCTCGATGCCGAGCACGTTGCGAATCGCCTTGCGAGACCCACCGCCGAAGCCGACGAGCACCCCGGCGGCGCCGGCCCTCATCAGGTGCAAAGCGGTGTGGTAGTTGGCGCAACCGCCGACGATGACCGGCACATCGAGCGAGTGAATGAACGTGGTCAGATCAAGCGAGTGGGCCGTCGCCGAGACATGCTGGGCCGACACCGTGGTACCCCTGATGACAAGGAAGTCCACCCCTCCTTTGACGGCGCGGTCGGCGAAAGATCGGACATGCTTGGGGCTGAGCGAGGCGGCGAAGGGCACTGCGGCGGCACGAATCTCAGCCAGCCGGGCGTCGATCAACTCCGCTTGAATGGGTGCGGCGTACACCTGTTGTAGCTTGCGCGTGGCTGCCAAGGGATCCGAGATTGAGGCCAACTGCGTGAAGACGGAGGTCGGGTCTTCGTACCTCGTCCACAATCCCTCAAGGTTGAGCACGCCCAACCCGCCCAGGCGACCGACCTCGATGACGGTGGCAGGCGACATGATCGAGTCCATCGGAGCAGCGATCAGCGGAAACTCCAAGTTGACAGCGTCGATCTTCCAGCTCAGATCGACGTCATCCATGTCCCGTGTGCGCTTGGTCGGCACGATCGCGACGTCATCGAGTCCGAACGCCTTCTCAGCCCGCTTGTTACGCCCAATGTCGTACATCACATCTCCTCTTCAGACCAGACCGCCTGGCCACCGTCCAGTTTATCGGGACTCACGTCGAACACAGGACACCGAAGGAATCGATGACGAGTCGGGTGTCCGTGAGTCGGCACGAGTGAGGTGGGCCACCCACCAACCACCACACACAATCCCTGTAGCTAATCGGTGCGTCCCAGGGCGTGAGTCGCAGCAAGGACAGGGCGCACGAGTGTTGCGCCGCGATTCACTGACTGGGACGACCCTCGGCCAATGTGTAGCGGATGAGCATCTCGGCCCAGCGCCGAGCCATCAGGGTGTCGCCCTGGGCGACCGCCTCAGCCAAAAAGACATGGCGGTCGACGGAGTCTTGGATCAGGCGACGCAACTGTTCCTGCCCGGACTCGAATCGGGCCTGCAACCCGGCTGCCACCGGCCCCGCCTGCTTCGCTAAAATAGCATTGCCACTACCCTCTAGCAGTGCCCGATGAAACAGCGAATCAGCCTCGAAAAAGCCCTCAGGAGAAGCGGCCAGAAGGGCCTGTCGCATCCGCTCGGCCTGCACCAGCAGCTTGGCTCCCGTCTCGGCTGGGGTGTGCCGGGCGCTGAGTTCGGCGGCGACCGGCTCCACCCCCAAGCGCAGTTCAAGCAACTCGTGATGCTGGGTGAGGTAGTCCGGGCCGTGCGAGCGCCAACGAATCACCATGGGATGGGTCGTGGCCCAGTCGGATGGCGGCAGGACCGTCGTGCCGACGTTGCGTTGGGCCTTGACCAATCCGAGAGTGGACAAGGTACGGGTGGCTTCTCTCACGACCGTGCGCGAGACGTGCTGGTCCTCCTGGATCTGCTCTGTGGGCAAGACGGAGCCTACCGGGAAGGTGCCGTCGATGATCCCCTGACCGAGCAGGTTGAGCGTCGTCTCATAGCGGTCGCCCGTCACCCGACCTGTCATGCCGACTCTGCCATATCGTAGGCCAACTGCGGGCGCTGGGTGGCCAGTTTTCCGCCGCTGACGTCGATCAAGGCGCCGGTGATGTAGCCCGCCTTGTCGCTGGCGAGGAAGCACACCAGGTCAGCCACATCGTCCGTCGTCTCCCAACGTCGCAAGGACAAGGTCGACAGCAGGGAGTCCTGCTCAGCCTGGGGACGTTGCGTGAAGTGGTTGATCTCTGAGGGGACCATGCCCGGCGCGTAGGCGTTCACGGTCACACCGTAGGGTCCGAGCTCACTCGCCAATACTTTGGTCAGATACACGACGCCAGCCTTCGACGCGGCGTAGGCCGATGAGCCGACGGATGGGATGATCGCGGCGAACGACGCGGCGTTGATGATCCGACCACAATGCTGCTCCTTCATGATAGGCGCGACGTGTTTGCACACAGTGAACACTCCATTGAGGTTCACATCGATCACTTTACGCCAGGTCGACTCCGCCAAGTCGGTGACGAGCGCATCCATGCCGATACCGGCGTTGTTCACCACGACATC
>JAITVA010000146.1 GCA_031286045.1 Propionibacteriaceae bacterium
GACGCCAAGGTCGACGTGGTCCATGTCATTCCTTATCAGACAACAACTGTCGTGTCCTTCTTGCCAACCTCCGCTTCTCAGGAGAAGGCCTGGGAGCACCGTGTCTTGGCTGGGCTGGAACAGTTGGTGGCTCCTGTGCGTGAGGAGTTTCCTGACGTCGACATCACGGTGCGGTCTCAGCGTGGTGTGCTGGCCGACGAACTGATCCAGGAATCGGCCAAGGTCGACCTGCTGGTGGTGGGCACCAAGGCTCGCCCCTCGGTGGTTCTCGGTGGCGCTGTTCGCGGCATTTTGGCGCACGCCTCATGCCCGGTCGCCCTGATCAGTCGTGGACCGTCGAACGGCAAGTCCTGACAGGACTGGCCTGATCGGGTCGCGGTCGCGCCGACTAGACGGCCACCACAGCTGAGTGCAGTTTGGCGATGGCGGTGCGCTCGATTTGACGGACTCGCTCGGCGCTGATACCCCAGTGCTCGCCGATCTCGGACAAGCGGTTGGGGCGACCGTCGATCAAACCATGACGACGTCTGACGATGTCAGCGGAGCGTTCGTCGAGTTGCTCCAGCATACGGACGAGTTCGGCTGATTGTTCATTCGTCTCGACGGTCCCTGTGGCGTCCGACATGACGTCCTCCGAGGCGATGAGATCGCCGAGCGTCGCAGTTTCCCCTTCTGACAAAGGGGCGTCCAATGACGCATGACTGCGGGCGTAACCTGTCAACTCGACCACGTCGGTCTCGTCCATGCCGAGGGCGTCGGCGATGTCCTGCGGTGTCGGTTGGTGGCCCAACTCGACGGTCAGGCGGTGGCTGGCGCTGGTGATGCGTGAGATCTGTTCGGCGACATGGACCGGCAGTTTGACGATGTGGCCATGTGCGGCGATACCCCTGAAAATCGCCTGTTTGATCCACCATGTGGCGTAGGTGGAGAACTTGAAGCCTTTGGCGTAATCGAACTTCTCAACCGCTCGGATCAGACCGACGTTGCCCTCTTGGATGATGTCGAGGAAGGGCAGGGACTCGCGGGTGTACTTACGAGCGATCGAGACAACCAAGCGTAGGTTTGCGCCGATGAAGCGTTGCTTGGCTTGTTCACCCTCGGCGCGCAGGCGCATCAGTTCTGCGTCGCTGACGTGGGAGGGGCGGGGAGTGTCGTCGGACGACAGGAGGTGGTCCGCGAACAGACCCACTTCGATGATGCGGGCCAGTTCCTTCTCCTCCCAGGCTTGAAGGAGATGATGGTGGGCGATTGAGTCGAGGTACAGTCCGACGGCGTCTTTTTGTCCGATGCCGGCGCGTGTCGAATTGGCTTCGGGAGTCATGGGTGATTCCTTTCGTCACAGGTTCGCTTCAGATAACGCTGAAATAGCCCGTTGCATTCCCAGATTTCTCGCCGAAGTTTCGGTGATAACCTATCTTGCCTGATCAGGTACCCTGTCACAGGTCAGGCAGAACGATGCCGCAGATAGTGTAGATGAAGTTGCGATCGTGAAGCCTTATCGGCATACTTATGTAACGACTTGACAGGGGCGGGTTTTTTTTTGCCCTCGTACCGGTGGTCATGTTATCAGGGAAGGACATTTGATCATGGCAGGCAAGGCCGCGGCGGTGAGTGAGTCGATCGAACCAACGACGACAGGAGTCAGTACGACAAGCATGACAACGCAGACGACCACTTCACGCAAGAGGCCGACGACATCAGCCAAGAAGCCAGCGATCACGGTGGTGAAGTCGGCAGCCGCAAAGAAGACATCAGGAGCCACGACGAAATCGGCTGCTGCGAAGACGGCCACGAAGACTTCCGCTGGGGCGCCGAAGTCGGCTCCCAAGTCGAGCCCGGCCAAGAAGGCTCCAGCCAAAACCCGGGCCACTCGCTCAGGCGGTGCGGCTGAGCAGTCAGTGGAAGAGGTGGTTTTGGCGGCCATGGATGGCGGCGAGGACCTCGACATGACTGAGGACGGCCAGTCCGTCCAACTCAAAGTCGGCGGTAAGAAGCGTAGCCTCGATGATGTCGATGAGTCTGAGTTCCATCCGAAGAAGGAAGCTGAGCTTGAGGCGCAGTTGAATGAGGACGAGGGCTATTCCCTGTCTGACAAGGATGAGAGTGACGAGCCCGAGCAACAGGTCATGGCGGCCGGCGCCACGGCCGATCCGGTTAAGGATTATCTCAAGCAGATCGGTAAAGTGGCCCTGCTGAACGCTGAGCAAGAGGTCTCCTTGGCCAAGCGCATCGAGGCTGGTCTGTTCGCCGATGAGCGCTTGAACGACTCCACCGCCACGATCGACGATGCTGAGCGCGAAGATCTGGAATGGATCGCGGAGGACGGTCGACGGGCGAAGAACCACCTGTTGGAGGCCAACCTTCGTCTGGTCGTGTCACTGGCCAAGCGCTACACCGGGCGGGGCATGCTCTTTCTCGATCTGATCCAGGAGGGCAACCTTGGTCTGATCCGTGCGGTCGAGAAGTTCGACTACACCAAGGGCTACAAGTTCTCGACCTACGCCACGTGGTGGATCAAGCAGGCCATCACGCGTGCCATGGCCGATCAGGCGCGTACCATTCGTATCCCCGTCCACATGGTCGAGGTCATCAACAAGTTGGCCCGGGTCCAGCGTCAGATGCTGCAAGACCTTGGCCGTGAGCCAACCCCAGACGAGTTGGCCACCGAGTTGGACATGACGCCTGAGAAGGTGGTAGAGGTCCAGAAATACGGTCGTGAACCGATTTCGCTGCACACGCCCTTGGGCGAGGATGGTGACTCTGAGTTCGGTGATCTGATTGAGGACTCGGAGGCGGTGGTCCCGGCCGACGCGGTCAACTTCTCCTTGCTGCAAGAGCAGCTTCATGACGTGCTCGACACCTTGTCAGAGCGTGAGGCGGGCGTGGTGTCGATGCGGTTTGGCCTGACCGACGGGCAGCCGAAGACTCTCGATGAGATCGGCCGGGTCTACGGCGTCACGCGAGAACG
>JAITVA010000151.1 GCA_031286045.1 Propionibacteriaceae bacterium
AGGTGGGCCGGTCAGCGTGGTGCTGGGCTTCAGCCAATCCGAGCAGTGGCGGATCGTCGACAGTGGTGATCGACTGAGTTTGACCTCCGTCGACACCAGCACGGGACCGACCGTGTTGACCGCCGTCATGGCCGCCAACCAAGCCGCCGATCCAGTGACCGATTCGCTGCGGTTCCAGGTCGTCGACCCAACCACGCGGCTGGCTCGTTATGGCGTCGTGAACGTCACTCAAGCCGGCGCCGCCAACCTTCCGGTTCCGACGATCACGACTGCCAACGCTTCACTGGTCGCGGGAAGTTTGGCCGTGTCAGCCGCGATGAGCGACACGATCACCGTCATCTGGCCGGACGGGTCTGGCACCGATCCGCTGCCGGTCGGCGACGACGGCACCTGGTCGGCCTCAGTGCCGACCGGCATGGTCTCGGGCGCCGTGACCGTGCGTGTCACCGGCGCTTCATCGTCCACGCAGGCCACCGCCACGCTTGACGCCGACTCGCCCGCGCTCCCGCAGATCGATCAGGCCAACGCTGAGTGGATCCGGGGAAGCCTCCCAGGTCCCAGCGACGCGTCGACGACAGTGGCGGTGACCGATTCGACCGGCGCGCTGCTGTGCGATGTGGCGATTGGCGAGGCGCTCGATGGGAACGACCTGCCTTGGGCCTGCCGCACTCCTGCCACCATCGCCGCCGACACTGACATTATGGTTGTGGCGACCGACCCAGCGGGCAACACCTCTGACACGGCATCAGCCATCCTAGATGTGACGGCCCCCGCTACGCCCACCGTCACCGCGTTCGACCACGCTCATGTCGTTGGCACGGTCATGACGCCGGTCGATGCCGAGACCACAGTGATGATCATGTGGCCCGACGCCTCAACGACCAGAGCAGCGGTGCACGACGATGGCGCCTGGTCAGCGGTCGCGATGCGCGATCTGGCCGACGACGCCGTTATCACCGCTGCTGCCATCGACGCGGCGGGGAACCGTTCGGCGGCCACATCGGTCGGCTTGGCCGGATCGACCGATCCCGACGCCAGTCTGTCCACCCTCACCTTGACGGGCGGGCCGATCGAGGTCGACGTGCCTGCTTGCGGCGGCGAACCGACAAGCTCGGTCGATGTCCTCGCCGCGGCGGTCCAGGTGGTCGATGGCTCTGGTCGTCCCTTGCCTGGTGTCAGTGTGGGATTCAGCGCGAGCGGCGGACTGATGCAGACCCAGGATTACGCCATCGCCGACGCTTCCGGTGTCGCCGCTGTTCAGGTCGTGGTCGACCCAGTCGCGCTGGCGGCCGGTGAACAGCCCGCCGTGGCAGCCTCGATCATGGTCGGCGGCGCCGTGGTCGGCGTGTCCGGTTCGCCCGCCTCACCCAGTCTCATGGTCGACGCGCCGCTGGCCCCTGTCACGACACCGCAGTTGATCGGCGACGCCGTGCCGATCGTCTACGCCGACGCCGCCTCGCATCGGACCGTGGCGGTCTCATGGATCGATGGTTGCGGTTTGCCTATGGCCGGGGCTGAGATCGCGCTGACCCATGACGGGTCAGCCACGTTGAGCGCCGAGACAGTGGTCTTGGATGAGCGCGGGGTGGCTCATGTCCAGGTGAGAGACGCGGTCGCTGAGACGGTGGTTTTCGGCACTCGTGTGACTGGTTTCAGTGATGCGACCGTCGCCGAGTCCGCCTCTGCGGTGGTCGGCGTCGAGGGCGAGGGTTTGTCTGCGGTCTTCGCGCCCGCCATCCCCGATCCCGCCCAATCGACGCTCGTGGCGAGCTCGACGCTGGTGCCAGTCGCCTGCGACGAACCCGGTGCGACCACCTTGACCGCTGCGGTCAAAGATTCGTCCGGCCACCCGCTCTATGACGTCGCGGTCACGTTCGCCGCCGATGGTGGGGCCACCCTGGCGCAAGAGACTGTCGCCACCGATCTGACCGGCACGGCGACGACCACGTTGGCGGCTTCGAGCGGGGTCACCAGCGTGGTGACGGCTCGACTGGCTGATGTGGCGGGAAACCAGCCGGTCGACCTCACCCAACCTCCGCTGGTGATCGCCTTCGACCAACAATGTGAGCGAGCGTCGTCGCCCTCGTCGATTTGGCACAGCCTCAGCGATGGGCCGAAGTTGGCTGATGGGCGGGCCGCCTACACACTGACCATCTATGCCCGAGACATCAACGGCGGCGCCATTTCTGGCCTCGCCGACCGGTTCAGGATCAACCCGGATCCCGCATTGACCGTGGCTGTGTTGACCGAAGCCAGCCCCGGCGCCTACACGGCGTCCCTGACTTCGACCACGGCTGGGGCTTTTCCCTTCACGGTCGCCATGACCATGGACGACGGCTCGGTCCGACAGGTCAGCGGGGCGGTTGATGAGGCCCGTTTCACCTCGGCCTGGATACCCATGATGAGCACAGAATTGACCTCGACGGCCGGTCCACTGCGGACGGCTCTGCCTCATCTGGCCGATGGCGTCGACGGGCAGGTCGTCACGGTGCGCTTGTCTTCCCGTCTGGACGGCGCGTCGCCTGCCCCTCTGGCTGGCCAAGCCTCCCTCTTGAGCCTCAGCCCGACCGACTCGGCCGGTGTCACGATGTCCGAGTTCGTCGAGGTCTCTCCCGGTGTCTACCAAGCCCGCGTCACCGCCACCCAGTCTGCCGCAGTTCGTTTCCATGCGACCTGGACCGGCGCCGCCGGCGAGACTATGACCAGTCGTGAACTGGTCACCTGCTTCATCGGGTAGCGAGAGGCCCGCCGAGACGGTGGCCCTCTTCTTGGTCGAGTCCGAATGATTGCGGACGGCGTACTAGACTGATCGACATGACAGAGCGATTGCTGCTTATCTGCCGCAGTGAGTGACCGCGTTGGGCGCGACACCTCGCTGCGGAGTGCGTGACACTGACAACCGTTCCATCAGCGAGGAGATTCTCATGACAAACTTTGGCACTCAACCACAAACACATTTTCCCCACCAGCAGCCTTCCCCGATGCCGTTTTCGCGCTATCGCCCCTTCCAGCCGCTCGAATTGCCTGATCGTACCTGGCCTGATCGCAGGCTCACCCACGCGCCGCGTTGGCTGTCGACCGATCTGAGGGACGGCAACCAGGCCCTGATCGAGCCCATGACGCCGTCGCGCAAGATGCGGCTGTTCGAGTTGCTGGTCAAGATGGGCTACAAGGAGATCGAGGTCGGTTTTCCTTCGGCCTCCCAGACCGAGTTCGATTTCGTGAGGGCCCTGATCGAGGGCGGGCGCATTCCTGACGATGTGCAGATCTCGGTGTTGACCCAGGCCCGCCCCGAGTTGATCGAGCGGACCGCCCAGTCCTTGATCGGCGCTCCCCGAGCCACTATCCACATGTACAATGCCTTGTCAGAGCTGTTTCGCCGAGTGGTGTTCCGTAACACCGCCCAAGAGACCATCGCCTTGGCCAGGCGCGGCACCGAACAAGTGATGCAGTTCGCCGCGCAGTACCTCCCCGACACCGAGTTCGGCTACGAGTACTCCCCGGAGATTTTCACTCAAACCGACACTGACTACGCCTTGGAGGTCTGCGAGAACGTCATGGAGATCTGGTCGCCGGGGCCAGGCCGCGAGATCATCCTCAATCTGCCAGCCACGGTCGAGATGTCGACGCCGAACACCTACGCCGACCAGATCGAGTATTTCGGACGCCACATCTCCCATCGTGAGTTCGTCGCCATCTCGCTGCATCCCCACAACGACCGGGGCACAGCGGTGGCTGCCGCCGAGTTGGGTCAGATGGCTGGGGCGGACCGGGTCGAGGGCTGCCTGTTCAGTCACGGCGAGCGCACCGGCAATGTCGATCTGGTGACCTTGGGTATGAACCTCTATTCGCAGGGGATCGACCCCCAAATCGATTTCCGTGACATCGACGAGGTACGACGCACGGTCGAGTACTGCACCGGTCTGCCAGTCCACCCGCGCCACCCCTACGCCGGTGATCTGGTTTACACCGCCTTCTCTGGCTCACACCAGGACGCCATCAAGAAGGGCCTGGAGGATCTTCAAAACAAGGCTGATAATGAGTCGGTCAGCCTGCACGCGGTCGGTTGGGAGGCGCCCTACCTGCCGATCGATCCGGCCGACGTCGGGCGCACCTACGAGGCGGTCATTCGCGTCAACTCGCAGTCGGGCAAGGGTGGCATGGCCTATCTGATGAAGACGGACCACCACTTCGACCTGCCCCGCCGCCTGCAACTCGACTTCTCTCATGCGGTTCAGCGCTATTCGGACGCCACCGGCAAAGAGGTCTCGTCGGGCGAGATCAAACAGTTGTTCACCGATGAGTACCTCAGCGACTCCAGCCCGGTGGCCATGCTGAAATCCACTGTGACGAGCAGCGACGGCAGCTACCAGATCGCCGCCACCGTCAACTCTCGCGGTTCGGTTTGCGACATCGCCGGTGAGGGCAACGGGCCGGTGTCGGCTTTCGTGGACGCCATCACCCAGTTGGGCTACCAGGTGCGGGTCTTGGACTACACCGAGCACGCCCTGTCGGCCGGTGGCGACGCCCAGGCCGCTGCCTACGTCGAAGCTGAAGTCACCGTCGATGGCCAGACTGGCGTCTGGTGGGGTGTCGGTGTGGACGTGTCCATCGTCACCGCCTCGCTCCAGGCGGTCTGCTCAGCTATCGACCGGGCCTTCCGCCATCGCGGGCAGTGAGTCTGTCGCTGTCTCGAACAACTCGTCCGGGCTCAGATCGGGGCGTTTGACGGGCGCCCCGATTCACCCGTCCTCGGGTCGATCTCGGTCTCGGTCATCATCCTCGGTGGCGGCCTCGCATCACACCCGTCGGGTGTCGCGGGCGAAGGCCCAGGTCGCCATGATGATGAACACGACTGTCCAGCCGAGGGTGTTGACCCACATCACCCAGGTGGAGGTCGCCACCTGAGGCCCGAAGGTCGTTTGGCTCCACTGGACCAATCCCCCCAGGGGAATGATGTCGCGGATGATGTCCCAGACCTGCCCTTGGAGGGGGACCTGGAACATGCCGGACAAGAAGCCGCAGACCAGGCTGACCGGCACCACGACGGCGGCCGGGGTGCCTCGATCCATGACCAGCCCGACGAACAATCCGAAGGCGGCGAAGCCGATCGCCCCGAACCAGGCGATGGCGAAGGTGGCGAACCAGGCCGACACCGGCATGTGCGCCTGTCTCAAAGCGAGCCCGACAAGATAGAGGACGACCAAGGACACGAAGGCTCCCACCAGGGCGGCCACGATCTTGCCCGCCACGTAGGAGAGGGGACGAAGCGGCGTCAGCCGCAACTGACGATTCCAGCCGCCAAGGCGTTCGCCCTGCACCGAATAGGCGCATGAGGCGGCGGTCATGATCGACCCGTAGATGCCCATCATCGCCAGCACCAGTGCGTTGAGGTTGCCGTCGCCGGCTGGGGCCGCTCCGAAAGCGGCGCCGAAGAAGAGGTAGAAGGCGATCGGCAAGGCGAAGCAGAACAAGAGCACGGCGACATTCGTGAGCATTCGCTTGATCTCCAAGCCGATGAAGTAGGGTCGCAATCCACGTGCCGGTCGATGTGGGGCAGTGGCGATGAGGGCGGTCATGATGCCCTCGCTTCGGTCAGTGATATGAAGGCGTCCTCGATGCCTCGATCGGCCACCCGAAAATCAGTGGCTCCCGTGTCGGCCATGATCAGCCGTTCCAGTACCTCGTCGGACCGGGTGGTCGCGATGGTGAGTCCTGCTGCCTGTCGTTCGACATGGTCGGCCAGGTCGTCGATCAGGCTCACGGCCGCCTCAGCCGACGCGATGTCGGCGAATCGGCAGCTGACCACCTCTCCCGCCACCAAGGCACGCACCTGGGCGGTCGGTCCATCGGCCACGACCCGGCCCTTGGCCATCATGATCACTCGGTCGGAGTACTGGTCGGCTTCTTCGAGGTAGTGCGTGGCGAAGATGATGGTGCAGCCCCGCTCAGCCTCGGCGTGGATCTGCGCCCAGAACTGATGACGCACTGCCACATCCATCCCCGTGGTCGGCTCGTCAAGGATGAGGACCTGGGGAGTCGACACCAAGGCCATGGCGAACTTGACCCGCTGGCGCTCCCCACCCGAACAGACCTTGACCTTGCGTGAGGCACGATCAGCCAGGCCGACCTCGGCCACCACCTCGCGGGCCCGCTGAGCAGGGTAGCCGAACAGGTCAGCCATGACGCGAACGTGCTCGAACACAGTCATATCGGAGACCAGTCCGCCTGACTGGGTGACCTCAGTCAGCCAGCCCTGATCGACACTTGAGCGAGGCGTGCCGCCGAGCACCTCCACATATCCGTCGGTGGGACGGCTCAACCCCACGATCATGTCCAGGGTGCTGGTCTTGCCCGCGCCATTCGGTCCCAGCAAGGCGACCACTTCACCGCGTCTGATGGCGATGTCCAGGCAGTCCACTGCCGTGAGGGCGCCGAACATTTTGGAGACGTCATGCAAAGCCACAGCCGCAACGTCCACCCCAACCTCGTGTGGGCGGGTCGCCTGGTCCGTCGGTGTTCTCGTCTTCATCAACCACCTCCTGGTCACCGACAGCCTCGAACTGGCCATCTTGTCTGATCGACAATAGCGACCGGCAGGTGATCCCACAATTAACGAAAGTTAACATGCTCCATGATGTCACCATGTAGGTTATGAGCCGAAGGCGGACACCTCTCCTTCGGGGGTGAGCACGACGAAGGTGTCGCCGATCAAGTGCGTCGAGGATCCGGGGCTCTTGGCCGTGATCGACCACAAGGCTGTCGCGCCAGAGCCCGACGCGTCGAAGGCTTCGAAAGAACTGGAGTAGTCGGAGACTTCCTCCACGTAGATGGTGGTGCGCCCGCAGTACACCCTCGGCTGGTTCAGGAGCAGGGGGTCGGAGACAGTGGCGACGACGCGACGACCAGACGTGCTGAAAACTTCGATTCCCTGCCCAAAGCCGGACAGGACGACAGTGTCGGCCGTGGCCGCGAGGACTTGGCCGCTGTCGACCGACGCCGACCACAACTGCTTGCCGTCGCGTAGGCGGTAAGCGGTGAGTTGACCGGCGCTGAGGTCGTAGAGCGTGCTGGCGTCGGGTGTCATGACAGCAGCCGAGGAGACGGTGATCGGCGTCGTCCACGAAGGTTCTTGTGTGACGACGTCCCACTTGGTGAACTGGCGGGCGAACAGATTGTCGTCGGAGCTGCGCCAGACCGAGCCATCAGGAGTCTGGACGTACTGGGCCCCGTTCGAGAGGTCGGCGCCAAAGTCAGCGGGGGAACCGTCGGCGAGGTTGACGAAGCTGTCTCCGGCGCTCACCCAGGTGTCAGCGACGACCTGGAAAGGCATGTCATCAGGGATTGTGGCCAAGGATGACGCATGCGTCCATTGCGAGGCGCCGGCGTCGGCGTACGCCCTCAGTTCGACACCCCTCTCCGGAGCGCTCCAAGCCAACACGGTCGAGCCGACATAGCCGACGACTCGACTGGTCACTGGCACGGAGGTCGACGACACGACTGTGCCGTTGGCGGCGTCGAGCACCACCAGTCTCGCAGCGGCGGCCGTGTCTTCGGAGCCGGTGACCACCAGCGCGACGCGACCCGATCCGTTGGCCACCGCTGTGCGGGTCGGGGTCTCGTTCGGCAATCCGCTGCTCGCCCACAGGGCGTCGGCGCCGCGTGCCTGGGTGAGACCGGTGTCGCCCAGATCATAGGTCCATGCGAGAGACCCGTCCGCCAGCGAGAATCCGACCAGTTTCGAGGTCTCGTTCAGGGCCACGGGTTGGCTGCGGCGGTTGACGCCCTCGGCGCCGTGCAGGCCATCGTCGAACCCGTCGGCGTAACCGCCCTGAGCGGAGCTGTAACGCTTGTAGTCGCTGATCGGCGGATCGACATAGTCGGAGCAGTACATCGCGGGCATCCCCTTCCGCATGAGCCACTCCAAGGTGGAGTAGGTCGCGCTGGGTTCGGGCACGGCGGCGCAGGCGACGCCGGCGGCGAGTCCGTCGTCGTAATCCTGGTCGTAGCCCTCATACCAGCCCGAACCGGTGTAGGCCGAGTATTTATCGTAGTCAACATCGATATACGCCAATCCGAGACCATGGCTGGCGGGGTCGTCCAGGAAGACCGAGTAGTACTGGGTCCAAGCCTGATCCATCACGCTCAGCAGGCTGGTTGGCGCGGACATGATCGGCTCAGTCGTCAGATCGGGCGCGTAGTCACCGGCCCCTGAGCCGGTCGGGAAGAGCGCCGGACGAACCAGGAACCACGCGACCAAGGCCAGCGCCACCACGCCGGCGACGATGCTGACGGCGAGGACGGTTTTCTTGCGCGCTTTCTTTGCCGGATGTGGGCCAGTGCTGTCGTCTGGTCTCGCCCAGGTGACTCCAGGCGGGGTTTGCGGACCAGGGGAGGGCATGGACGACGCGTCTGGCGGTATGAGACTGGTGGCGTACCCGGTCGGGGCAGTTGCTGGGACGAAACCAGGGAACTGGCTCGTGACGGCGGGCCAGGCGCTGGCTATGGTCGATCCGGTGGTCGGTGGGATGGGTTCGGTTGTCAGTCCCACGACCTGTGTCAACCCGGGTGTGATGGTGGTGGCCTGTGTGGCAGCGGTGTCTCGGCGAGCTTCAACCGCCTGTCGTACCGTGTCATCGCCGACCTGGATGAGCCAATCGAGGAGGGCGGGGTAGGCCTTGGGGTGGCCGGCGATGTCGGCCCACAGACTCGGTTGGGCTTGGGTGATAGTCGCCAGGTCGGCAGCGCTCGTGGTCGGGTCGCGCACAGCCACCGTCGCCTGGATGATGTCATCGTAGTCCGGCACGTCGTCCTCCCCTGGTGTCCCCGATCTCGCCCACCAAGAATACGCCCAGGCGTCGGAAGAGACCTCCCTATCTCAGTGCTGTCTATCGTGATGCAAAGCGCGCCCCTTGCCCCAACTCATCGCGGCTCTTCCACCAACCACTCACCTTGCTCTGGCGATGGGGTTGGGACGAGCTCGCATGGGCTGACCTCATGAGCAGGAGTATGATCCGAGGATAACCAGCG
>JAITVA010000278.1 GCA_031286045.1 Propionibacteriaceae bacterium
TTGTGGGGTGGTTTGTCATCCCAGATGCTGATCGAAGGCCGACATCACTCACATCTGGGATGGGAAACCCCCACCACCTAGAGCCCTCCTTCACCTGGGCCCTCCTTCACCCAGGCCCCACCACCTGGCCCTCTTTCACCTGACCCCTCCTTCACCTGACCCCTTCTTCACCTGGACCCACCACCACCTGGGCCCACCACCGGACCCCACCACCTGGCCCCTCCTTCACCTGGACCCACCACCTGGGCCCACCACCACCTGGCCCCACCACCTAGCCCTCCTTCACCTGGGCCCACCACCTGGCCCCACCGCCTGGGTTCCCCATCGCCTCGACTCGAACCCGCCCGACCCCACTAACCTGGCCCTCATCGACCGACCCCATCCATGGCCCGCTCGACCTGGTCGGATCGGGCCGCGTGGAGTTCCATCGCCCACCTCCCTCCTCACGTCCATCGCCAGACTCCACCTCGACTCCTCCTCGACACCGACGGACTCACCACCCACACACCCTCAAATATGAAGAACCGGTTTGCCGTCCGATCTGAGTGACCTCGACCCGGAACTCGCAACCCACTGCCGCATCTCGATTGAGAGGTGAACAGAGACGGGTCGATCCAGAACTCTCATCATGAAAGCACTGCATCCGACAGCGCCGCTCAGTGATGACTGAGACCGTCATCCTGCACGGTGTCGCCTGGTCCCTGAATCGCATCCGAGGCTCCCGGATCCATTTGATAATGAAGGAGAATGCCGGCAGCTTCTTCCCTTGTCATCCCAGCCGGACGGGGGTCACCAAGTCGCAACTCCATCGCGCCAAACGCCTTCAGCTCGGACCGAGAATGGGTGACCAGGAGGGTGTCACGCCCCGCCAAACGGGAGCGGACGTAGTCGATGGCCTGATCGACGGTGGAGTCAATGCCGGTGAAAGCTTCGTCGAGGCAGACGATCTTTGACGGTGCCAGCATGGCCCGGGCCAGACAGACGCGACGGCGCTCGCCACCAGAAAGCTGACGGACTGGGCGATCCATGACGTCGGGAGACAATCCCGCCGCCGCCAACTCGGCGCGGATCTGGGACACCGACCACTGCGATGCCAGAGGCGGAAGCACCAACCGCACGTTGCCGACTGCCGTCAACTGCTCGCACAAGCGGTCCTCCTGAAAGACAGCGGTGACCGGGGCGTCGATCCCCTCAATCGTGCCGCCATCGGGAAGGAGCAGCCCCATGACCAGCTTGACCACCGTTGACTTGCCGCTGCCATTGGGCCCAGTCAGCGCGACCACTCCCCCATCGGGCACAGTGAAACTGAGGTCGTCGATGATGCGACGCCCCCCGAATGACTTGGTGACATGAGTGAATCTGATCATGTGGCGTACATCCTTGTCAGACGGCGATCAAGCACGCTCAATCCGGCCAGTCCCGCCTTCTCGACGGCCCAAGCCAGCCCCACGACGACGGCTGTCCAGGCGAAGAGGTCGCCGGTGGCGAGGAAGAGTTTGGCTTGGTAGAGGCGTTCGCCGATGCTGCCGGAGGTGAGGCCGATGACTTCGGCGCTGACGCCGGCTTTCCAACACAGGCCGAGCCCGATGCGGGCGGCGGAGGTGAGGAAGGGCATGAGTGCGGGCAGGGTGATGGCCCACCAGCGACGGGCAAGGCTCAGGCGAAAGACCTGCGCCATCTCGATCAGCGAGGGGTCCCGGGAGGCCAGACCAGAGAAGACGTTGGAGTAGACGATGGGCGTCACCATGATGAAGCTGATGACAATAGACAAGCTGTCACTGCTAGCCCACACCAGCACCAGCAAAACGAAACTGACGACAGGCACCGCCTGAAGGACGCGCATCAAGGGCGACAGGGCGGCCTCCGCCAGCGACCAGGTGGCCCCCGCCAAGCCGAGCACAGCCCCGACGACCATGGCCAGCAAGAAGCCCGCCAGTATCCGGGTCGCCGAGAAGAGCACGGTCACCCAGAATCCACCCGTCGGGATGAGGTGGACCAGAGCCAGCAGCACATCGACCGGAGACGCCAGGAGCACTTGCGAGTGGACCGCCCAGGCGACAATCTGCCAGACGATCAACCACAAGAGCGCAACTGCCACCGCGCGCAGCCTAGGACGCCAGCCCCTGTCAGACGGTCGGTTGGGTCGGCTCGCCTGCGATCGACGGCGCCCCCGGGCAGTCGCCGTCACACCGATCGACCGTGGCATCGCCGCCTCCCTTCCCGCGCACACTCAGTCGTACCCTCCGAAAACTGAAGCATAGGGACCATGCTCCCTCCCTTGTCGACCAACCCGGCGACCAATCCCCCGATCATCCTGCCATCGGTTCCACCCCGGGGGACCGAGGATGAACGCCGTGTCGTCGCGGAAAGACCGGATTCGTAGGCGACGGTCAATGCCATGGTGGGATGAACGCCGTGTCGTCGCGGGAAGACCGGATCATACGATAGCGCTTGTTCGGCTCACACCCCATAGTAGAAGGTGTCACCCGGCAAGGCGCCACCGACGGCGGCCGGGTCGGCGTCGAAGAGGACTTGGAGGTAGCCACTCAGGGCGATCTTCATCTCAGAGCCAGTTATATTCACGATGTGACAACGTGGTATGGCCGTGACAGCGACCTCACGGCTGGGCACGATGCCAAGACCGGCGATCAGCGGAGCGGCTTGATCAGGATGATCGTTCGTGAAACTGACCGAGGCGGCGTAGTCATCGAGGAAGCCACGCAGCGCCAAGGGGTGGTCAATCGCGAACTGGGAGCGTACCACCATGACGCCGGTGACCAGACTGGAGTCGGGCGTCACCGCGTCCCACTCAGCAGTCAGATCAAGTGCCACCCGGATGCTGGGGTCCTTCGCCATGAGGGTCGAGACGTAGGGCTCCGGCAGAATGCCCAGGTCGGCCTGGCCAGAGGCCAAAGCGGCGGTCACCTCGGTGGACTCGCTGCGATAATCGAGACTGACCCGGTCAGTCAAGCCCGCACCCGCCAAGATGTGGTCGGCGACATACTGGGGGGTCGTCCCCTTCCCCGTCGTCAACACCGTCTTCCCAGCCAAGTCGGCCAGCGCGTGGACAGCCTCGCCCCTCTCCACAACATACAACACACCCAGTGTCGTGACAGCCACCGCCTGGACGCCGCCATCCGTCTTCGCCGCCAGCACCGCCGCCAAGTTGGCAGGAACCAGGGCCACATCAAGATCACCCTTCACCAGTCGCCCAGTGACCTCGTCAGGAGTGCCACGGATGGTCGCCTCAACCGTGCCAGGATGATCGTGAATCAGGGCGGCCAACCCCATCCCAGTGGGCCCCTTGAGCGCGGCCACCCGAACCAGGGTGGTGTCGGCGTCACCGGACGCTGCCACACCCGAGACCGTCGAGCCAGCCGACAAGGGGGGAGGCAGAGCTTGCGAGGAGCACCCCACCAGAGTCGCCGCAAGAAGCAGGAGCAGCAAGGCAGTCCCAGTTCTAGGCCCGCGCCGCAACGAGGGACGCCAGCCCCCAACCTCAGTCACGCGCTGATCCGCCCGACGAACAGGTGCAATCCCCACACCCACCTCCGGAACCATGGAAAGCGGAGTAGGAGGTATGGAGCAACTCGTGGGCAAGCTCCGAGTTGGGCTCACCGTAGAAGTCGTCGTACAAGCGCAGAATATCGGGATTATCCTGTGACTTGCGCAAAGTGGAGGTCTTATCAATGTCGATGAGCACCTCTTGGCGGTCGCGCAACTCGTTGATCAACTCGGGAGCAGGATTGCCCGCACCGGCGATGCAGCCTCCGGGGCAGGCCATGATCTCAACCAGGTCGTAGCCGACGTCTTCACCAGCGACGACCCGTTCTATCAAGGGAGCGGCGTTGCCCAGGCCGGACGCCACCGCCACTCGGATCGTCTTGCCACCGGCAGTGACGGCGGCGTGCTTGAAGCCCTGCAGCCCACGTACCTCTTCAAAGTCCAGGTGGTCGACCAAGGGCTCTCCGGTCAACTTCTCGACCGCCATGCGCAATGCCGCCTCAGCCACACCACCGGACGCTCCGAACAGGACACCTGCGCCGGTGACGCGCGAGTATGGCTCGTCGAAGCTGGAATGGGCCACCTTGGCCGGGTCGATGCGCACCATGTCGAGCATCTCAATGAACTCAGTCGTTGTCACCACAGCGTCGACGTCGCGGATGCCGTCGGGCGCCAATTCCGGGCGGGCCGCTTCGTACTTCTTGGCCAGGCAGGGCACGATCGACACGACGTAGAGATCGTCGAGACTGACACCGTACTTCTTGGCGAAATGGTTCTTCACAGTGGCGCCCATCATGGCCTGTGGTGATTTACAGGTCGACAGGTGCGGGATCAGGGCAGGGTACTTCTTCTCAACCCAGTTGACCCAGCCGGGGCAACAGGACGTGAACTGCGGCATGACCCCGCCGGACGACACACGACCGAGGAACTCGGTGGTCTCTTCCATGATCGTCAGATCGGCCGCGAAGGAGAAGTCGAAGACCTTGTCAAAGCCAAGCGAACGCATCAAGCCGGCGATGAAACCGGACGCCTGGTCGAACGGGACGCCGTACTGCGCGCACAAGACTGAGCGCGGACTAGGGGCGATGAAGCCGACGACGAGCTTCTTCGGATCGTTGATGGCCTGGAAGACCGCCGCCCGCTCACGGGTGTAATCCAAGGCGCCGCAGGGGCAGGCCGCCACGCATTGCCCGCATGAGACGCAATCGGTCTCGATCAGGGCCCGACCGTCACTGGTGCCGACCCGCAACATGCCGTCATGGAACTGATAGGCCAAGACGCCTGGCCCTTCGATCTCGGCGCAGGCCGCCACGCAGCGCCCACAGGAGATGCACTTGTTGTGGTCACGCACGATGAAGGGATGGTCCTGGACGATCTCCAGACGCGGCCTGATGTGCAGCGGTTGACGGTACTCGACGTTCTGACCGGTCGCCGTCCAGCGCAGATCGCAATCAAAACGGGCCTTGCAACCACACTTCAGGCAGCGTTTCGCCTCGGCCTGGGCATCGTGGCCCGTCAGGCCGATCTCAACCTCCTCGAACCCGCCACGATGATTCATCGGCGTCTCGCCGGTCTCGTGACGCGCCAACTTGGGCATGGTCTCGAACTCAGCCCTGGGCAGGTCTTCCAGCGATCCGCGCGAGCAGTCATACGGCTCGTGGCTTGGCCGGACGTAGCCTTTCATGACGAACTCGTCCATCGCCTCGGCGGCGCGTCGCCCGGCCGCGACCGCCTGAATCACGGTGGCCGGGCCGGTGACACAGTCGCCGCCAGCGAAGATCTTGGGCTCGGAGCACTGCATCGTGGCGCCGTCGATGTCGATGTCGCCATACCGATTCAAACGCACCGGCAGGTCGTTGTAGAGAAAACTAGTGTCAGTGCGCTGGCCGATGGCGCCGATGATGGTGTCGGCGTCCAGGCCGAATTCG
Source organism: Propionibacteriaceae bacterium (assembly GCA_031286045.1). Classification (GTDB taxonomy): domain Bacteria; phylum Actinomycetota; class Actinomycetes; order Propionibacteriales; family Propionibacteriaceae; genus WQYJ01. The sequence continues at coordinate 5,433 of JAITVA010000278.1, forward strand.
GAACCAGGGATGGCGACCGGACGACGGCGACCCGAACGGTCGGGCTCACCCAACTCCATGCGCAGGCACTTCATCACCAGATGCCCGTCGCGTTGTGAGATCGACTCTGGCGCTGTCAACAACTCCAGTTGAACCCCCTCGGCCACAGCCTCGGCCACCTCATAGGACTCGGCGGGCATCTCAGTCTGGGTACGACGATAAACCAAAGCCACATGCTTGGCTCCCTTGCGGATGGCCGTGCGAGCACAGTCGATGGCGGTGTTGCCACCGCCCACCACCAAGACCCGATCGCCGACTGGGGAGTCCTCGTGGTTGGTGACCGCGTGCAGGTAGTTGATGCCCAGATGGACACCCGGCAAGGAGTCGCCGTCGATGCGCAGGGGCGTCGCCGACCAGGAGCCGATGGCCAGGTAGACCGCGTCGAAGTCGCGCTGCACATCTTCCAGCGAGACGTGGGTGCCGAGCGAGATACCACAGCGCAAGGTCACCCCGAGGGATTCGATCAGGGCGATCTCAGCGTCGAGAGTGGCCTTGGGCAGGCGGTATTCCGGGATGCCGTAGCGCATCATGCCGCCCGGCTTGGAACGGCGATCAAAGACCGTCACATTGTGGCCCTTGATGGCCGCGAAATAGGCCGCTGACAATCCGGATGGCCCGGCGCCGATGATGGCGACCCGCTTGCCGGTCGGCTTGGCCAGATCGGGGATCCAGGGCTGATCGGAGAACAGATCCTGATCGGCCACGAACCGTTTGACTTGGTTGATCGCGACCGGCTGGTCGACGAGGTTGCGGCGGCACTGGGCCTCGCAGGGATGGGGGCAGACCCGCCCGCAGGCCGAGGGGAAGGGGTTGCGATCCTTGATGACGCGCAGGGCCGCCCCGATGTTGCCATCGGCGACCAAGGCCAGGTAGCGCTGGATGTCGATGTGCGCCGGGCAGGTCTCCTGGCAAGGAGGTAAGCAGTCGGCATTGTGGTCTGCCAACAACTGTTCCATTCGGATGGCCCGGAAAGCGTCGATCGAGGCCGAGCGCGTCAGAATCTCCATACCCTCGGTGATGGGCGTGATGCAGGCCTTGACCGGCCGATGATCTTCACCGACCTCAACCATACACAAACCGCAGTTGCCATTTGACCGTCTCAGCCTGACATCATGACACAGGGACGGCACGTGAACGCCTTGCTGCAACAGTGATTGCAAGACCGTCAGCCCGCCGATCACCTCCATCCGATGTCCATCCACCGTCACGCTGACGCGCTGCGCGCTGGCCTGTTCGTCGAGTACTGCTGTGCTGAGTGGCATGAAATCCTCCCTCTTCGGCAATGAATGACACGGTTTGTCTAGAATAGCCGCCGAACCTGCCTGGAAGCGACCGTCGATCTACTGAGTTGATGCCACCATACCCCGTATTCTCCGCTCGACGGACTGCAACTGCCAAGCACCGACGCGAAAATAGGGTTAGAGGAACGATGATCAAGCATGTGCCGCCGTCTGAAGGTCGGCCAGCATGGCCCTTCATCATCGGTTCTCAGGGAGTCGACGATGACCCGGATGCCCAGTCCACATTGGCGGGGCGAGCCAGCGTCGATTCTGACATCGTGCCATGGATGTGACCACTGGCGGGCGACGACGCACGCCAGACGAGAGGAAGGACAGATCATGCCATCGACAACACGTTCAACCGACTACAGCCAACGCTTCGCAGGCAAGACCGCCATCGTCACCGGGGCCGGCTCAGGCATCGGACTGGCGACCGCCAAAATGATCATCGAGGACGGCGGCACAGTCGTCGCCGTCGACCTGGACCAGGACCGCCTGGGGCAGGCACAGACCCAGCTCGGCGAGGCCTACCTCCCGCTCGAC
>JAITVA010000162.1 GCA_031286045.1 Propionibacteriaceae bacterium
AGACTCACAGTTCGGGCAAGGTCGCGCTCGTAAGCCTGACGACCGGCCGGACTGGACCGACCGTGCAGCCCGTAGCGGCGCGGGCCATCTCCGAAGTTCAGACCCAGCCAGGGCGCCGCCTGGATGACGAACCTGTTGTAGGGCCCGCCACCGCTGACGCAATCCTGCCAGACCAAGAGCCCCAATCGGTCACAGTGGTAGTACCAGCGCAGGGGCTCGATTTTGATGTGCTTGCGCACCATGGTGTAGCCCAGGGATTTCAGGGTCGTCAACTCATGCACCATTGCCTCATCACTGGGCGGGGTGTAGAGACCATCGCTCCAATAGCCCTGGTCAAGCAAGCCATTGTGGAAGATCGGTCGACCGTTGAGAGTCAGGCACGGGCGGGAGCCCACCCCCGCCCCGACACCGAACTCGCGCAGGCCGACATAGCTCGTGACCCGGTCGGTCCCAGCACGCGCCTCAATGTCGTAGAGGTAGGGGTCGTCGGGAGTCCAGCGGCGAGAACGGGGAAGTTGCAGCACGGCTTCATTGTCATGCAGCGGTGCGGTGGCAACCACCGCTCCCTCAGCGAGCACGGTCACGTCGCCCGGCATGATCGCCCCCGGTCGAGATGGGATGAGGCGCACCGAGACGGTGTCGCAGGCGTCAAGTCCGCTCGGGCCGCGGGTCTCACCCCGACCAGCCTGGCCGAAGCTGGCGGCCCCGCCGCCATCCGACCGCCCCAACCTGGGTTCGACCACAAGCTCCACGATGTGGACCTCAGGCACCAGTTCGGACCAGACTGTCTGCCAGACACCACTCTGAGCGGTGTACCAAATGCCACCTCGCCTGAGTTTCTGCTTGCCATACGCCTCAATGCCCGCATCAGAGTCGTCCTGGACCGCCAGCTCGATGACATTGACTCCCGCCTGGGTCTCCGCCGTGACATCCAAGACGAAGGGCCAATAGCCGCCGACATGGCTGCCCACCAGGGCCCCGTTGACCCAGACCTGACAACGCTGATCGACCGCGCCGAAGTGCAACAAGCGCCGCTGACCGGGCAGGCACTCCACCCAGGTCACCTCCCGGTGGTACCACAAGGTCTGGCCCGGCAACAGTTGTCGCCCCACCCCCGACAAGAGACTCTCCGGCGAGAACGGAACCACGATCTCGCCCTCCCACTCAGCGTCCGACTGCGGTTTGACAGGGCGAATCGCATACAGCCAGGGTCCGTTGAGGCATTCCCACTGGTCACGCCGCATCTGCGGACGCGGATACTCGTTGAGGGGGCAGTCCCGATCCAGCGACTCCCCCCACCGCGTCAGCAGCGGAGTCAACCCCGCAGGCGGCGAGCCAGACTCCCCTCGACTGGGGCCCGTGCTCGTCACTTCCCCACCCGTCGTCGGTACAAGCGCGCCGTCGCGACCAGGGGGATGAAGGCCAGCAGGGCCAAGCCGGAGGCCCAGGTGAAGATCGCCTCGGTCGGGATGTTCTCGGTGATGCCGTACTCGTTGGTGATCGTGCCGGCGCCACTCTTGACAATGACATTGCCGATGATGGTGCCGATCGCCATGGGCAGGAGCGTGAAGAACAAGATACGCACCCCCTCGAACTGGCCACGAGAATGCTCGGGGTACAACTGCTTGACCCACATGGTCATGGACTGGATGACGAGGATGTAGCCTGCTCCCGCCAGGAAGACCCCGACGAACATGGGGAGATTGGCGACGTGAAACGGTCCAGTCGAGTCGACTGAGTCTGGACGGACGAGAAGGCTGATGACGAGCAGCCCGACGATGTTGAGTCCGATGGCGACCGCGGCGACCAGAGGGATGCGATGCCGGTTGATCAGCACCCCTGCCGGGATGACCAAGACCGCGGCGACCATCAGGCCCAAGCCTTGAATGATCCCCATCGCGTCGGCCGTGAACCCCATGCGATAGATCATCCAGTTGCCCATATGCACGAAGTAGACGTTGAAGGGAATGAAGAACAGTGCAGTCGTGACACAGGCCAGAACGAGTTCACGCTGGGCGAAGAGGCCCCGCAGCCGGAAAACCGAGCTGAACTGCTGCCAAAAGCCACCGTCGCGGCGCGGCAGGAGCCCAGCCGAGTCGCGCAGAGTGACCAAGGAGACCAGCCCGCTGGCGATGACGAACAGCCCCATGGCCCAGAACAGACGCTGGTAATTGTTCTCCGGACCGATCAGGAGACCGCCCACCACTGTGCCGACAATGGTGCCGATGACAGGAACAACCGCCAAGACGGCGCCCACCTGGCCGCGATTGGCGTCCGTGGTCATGTCGTTGCTCCAGGCGTTGTAGCCGGAATCATTGCCCATCGACCCGAAAAAACTCATGACGTCGTCGGCCAGAATCACCACCACAGCGACCCAGATCGACAAGCGCGCTCCTGTGCCGACCGTTCCCGAGGCGAGGAATTCGGTGAACCCGAACGTGATTGTCAGCAGTCCCCAGACGATGTAGCCCACCGAGATGAAGCGTCGGCGCGAACCGCGTCGATCTGACCAGGTGCCAAAGAAGAAGGTGGCGAAGGTCGTCACTAGCGCGCTCGTGATCACCATCAAGGTGACGATGGTCGAGTCCTTGGCGATCTTGGCGTAGACGAAGGTGTTGAACCACTGGTTCTCGATGTTCCAACACAGTTGCCCGGCCAGGCCGAGCCCCCACATCAAGGCCCAGAAGCGGGCAGGGCCCATGCGCGTGATCGGGCCTGTTGACCCCTGGGTGACTGCTCGCGATTGCCGATCTTCATAGACCATGAAACCTATTATGCCTTATCCAGTGGACTATTCGAACACTAGGAGGCGAAAACGGGCACCCATGTGAGTATGGGCGCCCGTCTTCAGACCGTTATGAACGGTGAACTCAGCTCTCAGCATCCTTCTTCTGGGCCAGACGAGCCCGGATGACCTCCTCGCGGGCAGCCAAGACCATGCGGCGCAGGGCGGGCAGCCGAGCGCCCAGGCGGTCAAGCCACAGATCGGTCATCTGCAAGACGTCGATCTCGGGATCATTGACGGCATAGACCGGGTACAGGGCGCGCACGATGTTCTGGGCCATCTCGCGTGTGCGCTGCTCCCAGGCCTGTTCGATGTCAGCGAAGTAGGCGATGGCGAACTCACGCAACAGGGTTGGGTCGCTCACCTTGGTGAAGGCGGTGACGACACCACGCTGGGCGGCGTTGGAGATCGACTCATCAAACACACCGATGCGCCAGGCCTCACGCTTGGCCTCGATGGTCGGAACAGCTGCCCGGGCCGCAGCCGCGCTTTCCTCGCCTGACAAGGTGTTGTCACGGGCCAACTCGGCTGCGATCTCAGCCTCGCCGCGACGACCGAAGGCGACCAGATCAGTCAGCAGCTCCCAACGCAGGTCAGTGTCGACCTCCAAACCAGGAACTGTCGCCACCCCGTCCAGGACGTCAGACACGAAGTCCTGCTGAGTCTGAGTGCAGGCCAGTGTCGCGAAGGCCTTGAAGAACTGAAGCTGCTGGTCAGAACCGGGATCGGCGCGCATGGCCAAGGCCACCAAGCGGGAGGCGGAGTCGTCCTGAATCTCATCGCGGTCCGAGGCGGCGACGTACAGCTGGATCGACTGACGCACCCTCATCAGCAAAGACTGAATAGTGGTCGAACTCGACTCGGACTCGATGGCGCCGAGGACCAAGTCGACGTACTTACGGGCCGGCAACTCGCCGTCACGCAGTGAGTCCCACAACAGGCCCCAGACCAAAGCCCTGGTCAGCGAGTCTTCGATCCGCGTGATGACCCGCCGCACCGCCTTGCGGCCAGTGTGGTCCAGACGCAGCTTGGCGTAGGCCAGATCGCCATTGTTGATGATCAAGAGGTCGGGGATGATCTGACCGGCCAGCCCTGGAATCTCCGTCAGCTCGCCGTCGATGTCGGTCTCATGGGTCCATGCGGGCGAGACGCCGTTCTCATCGAAACAGTAGCCAGCGATGACGATGTGATGCGGGCGCATGCTCGGGTTGACGACGATGGCAGGTAGATCACGGTGCGGAATGTCCGGGAACCGGCTGTAGATGGCCGGAACCTCCTGGCTGATCGACACCTTCTCATAGATGCCCTCGGCCCGCTCGACGGTGATGGGACGCAGCGTCGTGACGCCGGCCTCCTCCAGCCAGACTTTGGACCAGCGGCTCAGATCCCGCCCGGAGGCTTTCTCAATCTCAGCCAGGAAGTCTGGCAAAGTCGCGTTGCCCCAGGCGTAGGTTGTGAGGTACTCATGCACGCCCTTGAGGAACTTGTCTTGACCGACCCAGGCGACCAACTGCTTGAGGACAGAGGCGCCCTTGGCGTAGGTGATCATGTCGAAGTTGACCTCGACGTCGGCCAGATCGCGGATGTCCGCCACGATCGGGTGAGTCGTGGGCAGCTGATCCTGCTGGTAGCCGGTGAGCTTACGGATGGCCAGGAAATCGGTCCAGGCCTCCGGCCAGCGGGTGTTGGCAGCCGCCAGATGGCTCATGAACTCGGCGAAAGACTCATTGAGCCACAAGTCGTTCCACCACTTCATCGTCACCAAATCGCCGAACCACATGTGGGCCTGCTCATGCAAGATCGTGTTGGCACGGGCGTCGACCTGGGCCTGAACCGGCTTGGAACGGAAGACGTAGCGGGCCTCAGTCAGTGTGATGGCGCCGATGTTCTCCATGGCCCCAGCGTTGTACTCGGGGACGAAGGCCTGGTCGTATTTGGCGTAAGGATAGGGCACCCCAAAGGCCGACTCATAGAAACCGAAACCGCGCTTGGTGACATCGAAGATCTCATCGGCGTCAAAGAATTCCGCCATCGACTCGCGCACGAAAGCGCCCAGGGGGATGACCCGACCGTCGGTCGAGGTGTAGGAGTCGTCCCAGCGACGGTAGGGTCCGGCGATGACAGCGGTCAGGTAGCTGGACATGATCGGGGTGGGGCCGAAGTCCCAACGAGCCACGCCTGCAGCCGGGCTGCCCACACCCTGAGCCAAGACCGGCTCGGGGGTCGGCTGGTTGCCGATGACAGTCCAGTCGGCCGGCGCGATGACATGGAAGACGAAGGGGGCCTTCAAATCGGGCTGCTCGAAGCCAGCGAAAACCCGACGGGCGTCGGCCACCTCGAACTGGGTGTAGGTGTAGGTCTTGGAATCGACCGGGTCAGTGAAGCGATGGAGTCCCTCGCCCGTGTGGGAGTATGCCACCTGAGCCTCGACGGTGACACGGTTGTGTGCCTCCAACCCGGCCAGTTGGATGCGGGAATCCTTGAAGACCTCCGCCGGGTCGAGCGCCCTTCCATTCAAGGTGACCTTGGACACGCTCGGTGCGATCAGGTCGAGGAAAGTGTCGGCCCCTGGCCGAGAACAGGTGAACTCAATGGTTGTGATCGAGGGGAAGGTCTCCCCCTCAGCGGTCAGATCAAGCGTGATGTCATACTTGCTGACCGCGATGATCGCCGCTCTGGCCTCCGCCTCTTCGCGCGTGAGATTGTAACCCGGCATGGTGTGTGATGTCCTTCCTTCAAATCAGGCCACCGTTGACTGGCGACCCCGAGGCGACCTCAACCGACGGCCTGAGGACGGCCGTGGCGGATGCCTCCGCGTAAATCCTCAGTTCCATTCTGTCAGGTTCGTCACCCTCGCGCACCATCTGGCCAAGCCAGGAGGCCTTGTTGGACCTGGGACGCCGACGATGAGTCGCATGCCGTCGTCTGAACGCTGGGACCGGCGATCGTCTGCCCAACCGATAGCGATCGGCATCCGGCCCATGGACAAGCGGTGAGGATCGAGTCTCACTCAACCCAATGCCCAGCCTCCCACACATCCCCAATCATCACCTCCCCAGGGCCTTCTAGACTGATGGCCATGCAGAGCGCCACTCGCCAACACCGGGTCGTCGACTGGTCACGGACGGATCATATGAAGCCGCCGCTTGCCCGCACCGAGCGGATCACCGTCCGGGTCGCGGGGCTGGCGCCGATCGACGCCCTGATCGCCAGGCCAGAGCACCCGGTCGGGGTGACCGTCCATTTCGTCGGATTCGGCATTCCCATGAGTGACTGGGAGCGAGCCAAGGCCGCACTCTTCGCCGACGCTTCGAACACCATCGTGGTGATGTGCGAGTTGCCCGGTTTCACCCGGCATGGCGCAGAACTGCCCGTGACTATCCGTCAAGATCTAGGCCAGGGCGATCCCCTGTCCTTGGCCGAGGCGACCTGGGGCTGCCTGGAGCACGCCATCCGCCAGGCCACCTCGCGCGCGGGCGGGCGACCAGCCAGCGGACTCGCCGCCCATGACCTGGACCAACTCGACGGCTGGCGATTCGACGTCATGGGGTACTCCACCGGATGCTCACTGGCCGTCGCTGTCATGCCGACCATTCAAACTCGCTACCGGGTGACTCGGCTGACCTTGGTCGAGCCGGTGGCCCTGCTGCGACGAAGCCTCCCTCATCTGGCCGTCGACAACGTGACCGATCTGGCGCGCATCGTTCGGACTATCCCGGGCAATCTGTCCGACCCTTGGGCACGCCGTCTACTCACCCAGCGCCGCGCCGGCCACGGCATCCACTTCTCACAAGCAGATTTCTGGGCACTGGTGGCCATGTTGGCCGGCGACGACACTCGGGCCCGACTGGACCTCGCCACCCGATCAGGCGCCGGCCCGGGCCGCATGGCCCCTGCGACCAACCAGCAGAACCCCTCGCCAGCCGCTAACCATGAGCCCAGTCAAGAAGAGGACCGGTTCCACGGCACCGACCCCTCGAACCGACCCACCTGGCCGCCGACCGACTTGGTCTATGGCGAGCTGTCTCGGCTGACCTCATCGGTCGCTGTCACCGGACTTGACGCTGATTTGGCGGGTCGCGGAGTGCCCGGAATGACCTGCCTGGTGCCCAGACTCGGTCATCAACTCTGGCATTCCATGCCCGCCGTGGCCGCCCTGGCCCGCACTCTCCATCGGTGAAGCGAATCGACCATGCATCCGGACTGGTCGCCCATCATCGATTCCCTAGAACCCGTCGTCGCCCCCACCACCGGAATTGAAGCCGGAGTCGGGATTGTCGACGAAACGGGACATCCGCCCCTGGAAGATCACGCCGACCGTGTCGGTGCGACCGTTACGGTGCTTGGCCACGATCAGGTCGGCCTCGCCGGGGCGATCCTCCTTGTTGTAGAAATCCTGCCGATGCAACAGAATGACCACGTCGGCGTCCTGTTCCAAGGAGCCAGACTCACGCAGGTCTGACAACAGCGGCTTCTTGTCGGTGCGGGCCTCTGTGCCACGATTCAACTGAGAGATGGCGATGACGGGGATGTCGAGCTCTTTGGCCATGAGCTTGATCTGGCGAGAGAAGTCGGACACCTCCAACTGACGAGACTCCACCTTTCGGCCTGAACTCATCAACTGAATATAGTCGATGACGACGAGCTTCAGGTCGTGGTTTTGTTTCAGACGACGGGCTTTGGCCCGGATCTCCATCATGGTCAAGTTAGGGGAATCGTCGATGAAGAGCGGCGACACACTCAGCTTCGAACTGACCTTGCTGAGCTGATCCCAGTAATCGCTCAGCCGACCCGTGCGAATGTTCTCCAGCGGCACGGACGCCTCGGCAGACAACAAACGCATCATGATCTCGGACGCGCTCATCTCCAGCGAGAAGATCGCTGTCGTCATCTTGTTGTGGATAGCGGCGTTACGAGCGAAGTCCAGAGCCAGGGTCGACTTACCGATGGCCGGACGAGCGGCCACGATGATCATCTGGCCGGCGTGCAAACCATTGGTCAGTCCATCCAAATCAGTGAAACCGGTCGGCACTCCTGCGAAGCGCCCGCCGTGGGAGGCCAGGGCGTCCATCTCGTCCCAGGTGTCCTGCAAGAGCTCGGCGACGGGACGATAATCCTCGGTCGAGGCTCCGTCGGTCACCTCATAGATCGCCTGTTGGGCTTGGTCGACGATGCCTTCGACGTCGCCCTGCCCGGCGTACCCCAACTGGGCGATGCGAATCGAGGCGTCGACCAACCGCCGCAGAATTGCCTTCTCACGCACGATGTCGGCGTAGTATGTCGCGTTCGCGGCGATAGAGACAGCCGCCAACAGATCATGGATGTAGACATGACCACCGACCCGCGCGATCTCGCCCCTCTTCGTCAACTCCGCCGCCACGGTGATGGCGTCGGCCGGTTCGCCCTTGGAGTACAAATCGAGAATCGTCTCGAAGATCAACTCGTGGGCAGGCCGGTAGAAATCGTTGCCCCTCAAGATCGCCATGACATTGGCGATGGCGTCCTTGCTCATGAGCATGGCGCCGAGCACGGACTGCTCCGCCGCCACGTCTTGCGGGGGCACGCGATCAGGAGCCTCATCTTGCGTGTACGCGAACTCAGCTACTGTCATCTGCCCTCCTTAGTCTTTCGCTCTCATCCTTCGACGGCGTCAGCGACGAGTTGACCGGCAGCCCTCCTGACCTGAGGACCGACCCTTCAAACCTGTCGACCAACGCTTCATCCGAAGACTAGGGAAGACCTCAGACATTTTCGACCAGGCGATCTCACGTCCTGGAAACCTACTCCGACCACCCCCCGATTCCTAACCGAGAATCCACACCCCAAAAGGGGCGAGTGTGGATAGATCGGCCATCACGCGCGAAGTTATCCACAGGACATGTGGACAACTTCGGAACAAAAGGGCGGCAACCCCCAGCGACACTCGACGCCACTTGGGCAGATACAACTCGTCAGAAAAAGTCGGGAGTTTTCCCGAGTGAGCGCAAGTAATCAGCCTCAACGCTCATGATATCATGCCGAGGGTCCTGGGTCACCAAGATGAAATGATTCCAAGTCCGGGCTCCCGGGCACTCCGCACTTGTCCACAGGTCTATACAGGCATGACCGTCGTCGGCCCCTGAGTCGCCGTGATGGCCGTCGCCGACCACCCGACCGCCAGCCCAGGCCGCGACGCCGCTGGACGCTCGCCTGGAAGGTACCATGGAAGACGATCACATCATGAAGGAGCAATCATGGAAACGAAGTACACCGTCTCGGGCATGACCTGCCAGCACTGCGTCGCCCACGTCACCGAAGAGGTCTCCGCCGTGGCCGGAGTCGACCAGGTCTCAGTCTCGCTTGACGACGGTTCAATGGCCGTGACCTCAGCCGCTCCGATCGCCTTCGACGCCATCAAGGCGGCCGTCGACGAAGCGGGCGATTACACCGTCGCGCCCGCCTGAGCCCTGCGTCGCCAAGAGAAAATGAACAGCGCGCCCACCCGGACGGAAACCCGTTCTGACAGGCGCGCAAGCATAGAGTACGACCGTCTAAGATGAGATATTTTCTTAGCTTTTCTCAGGAATTTCTTGGAATTGGGGGTTTCGTCGGCTAAACTCAATTCGGTTGGTTGGTTTTCACCCAAACGAAAAGGAGTACCGCGTGTCGGTCGTCAAGGCACTGATCGGGTCTGCTATTGGAGCACTCGTGATCTCGCTGTCAGGCTTCAGCGTCAATCTCGCTTTTGGTCATGAGATCACCTTGATCGAAGATGGGGTCAGTCGCGACGTGAGCATCGCTTACGCGTCAGTGGCTGAGATCCTCAATGAGCAAAACATCAATCTTTCCACCCATGATCGGGTCACCCCCGAGCTGAGCGCAGTGGTCGCGGCGGAAACCACCGTCACGGTCGAATATGGTCGTCAGATCGACCTCACCCTCAACGGACAGAAGGGCAGCTACTGGACCTTCGCCACAACTGTCGGTCAGGTCTTGTCCGGTTTGGGTCTCGGCGAATCGTCCATCCACGTGTCCGTGCCAAAGACCACAGCCGTGCCGCGCGAAGGTCTGACACTGCAGATCGACACCGGCTTCGACGTCACCGTCGCGGCCGACGGGGCGACCAACACTGTTCATTCTTACGGCACCGTCGAGGCCGCGCTGACCGATCTCGGTCTGACCTGGGACGGCGATGACATCATCACCCCGAGCCTGGACACAGTGCTGACCGATCAACTGGCCATCTCCCTGGTGCGAGTCTCGCAGCAGACCGTGACCCGCGACCAGCCGATCCCCCACGAGACCAGCACCGTCGAAGACCCCGCCACAACCAAGGGCAAGGTCACAGTCAAGGTCCCCGGCGTTGACGGCGTTCTAACCCAGACGCTGCTTCAAACTCTTCACGATGGCGCGGTCGTCGCCGAGACGGTCACCGGCGAGGCAGTCACCTTGGCGCCCGTCACCGAGGAGACCACCACCGGAACCAAGGAACCGACGACCACAGCCTCGACCGGTTCGACCTCGGCTGTTCCAGCGGGTGACGCCCAGCAGATCGCTTACGACATGTTGGTGGCACGCGGTTGGGCCGACGAATTCGGCTGCCTGGTCGACCTGTGGAACCGCGAGTCCGGCTGGCGCACCACTGCCGCCAACCCATCTGGCGCCTACGGCATCCCGCAGGCGCTGCCTGGCTCCAAGATGGCCGCCTTCGGTGACGATTGGCGCACCAACCCAGCGACTCAGATCAAATGGGGCCTGAGCTACATCGAGGGACGCTACGGCACTCCCTGCGGCGCCTGGTCCGCCTTCCAATCCAAGGGTTGGTACTGATCGGCACTGACCTCTTCAGGCACATGACAATGGCCGCCTCCCCTCGGGGATGGCGGCCATTGTCGTCTTCAGCGCGAGGCGATGCGGTCAGATCGCCTTGGAACCTGAGACCTTGACCGGACCGAACCAGCGGATGACGTGATCGGCGATGGCGGCCTCGAAGTTCGAGTCGTCGTGGTGGTCGCGCAGCCAGCCGGCGAAGTCGCCGTCACCACAAGCGGCCAGTTGCTCGCGGCAGGACGCCGTGCTGGTCAGAGCCCGATACAACATCTCCTCCGCGTCGTCGACCGTGTCGTAGAAGAAGGGGTAGTCCGGAGGCACGATGGCGTGGGCCCAGGGCAGATCCGGGAAGATGCCGATCGCCCCGGCCACCAGCGCTTCGACGTACTCCAGACCGTAGGACTCCTCCGAGGCGGTCGCCACGAAAGCGGTCGTGTGGGCCAGCGCCGCCCAGTACTCCTGACGGCTGGGCACCAAAGGACGCACCGTGGCCCAACGCTGCCGACCCAGATCCATGGAAGCCTCGGTCACCATCTCCTGCTCAGCCAACCTGGCCTCCACCATCAAGGGGGTGCGCCTGGCGACCTGAGAGACGATCTCGAAGAACATCTCCGGGCGCTTGCGCGGCGACATGTAGATGGCAGGGTACAAGACGACCGGAGTCTCCGGCTCATTGCGCGGCTGCACGTGGTCGAGGCGGATGCCCAAGTTGGCGCCAGAGATCTGGGCCCGCTCCGCCAGCGGACGCACCACCCAACGACGCACCGTGTCGGCGATGGCCAGGCTCATCCGCTCCGAGTTCGCGAAGGTCGGGAACAAGGCGCAGGACAAGGACAAGGCGGCGATCTCGACCTCGGACTCGTAGCGCCTGGCGTCGCGCCACATGAAGTTCATGATCTTCGGCTGCTCAGTCGTCTTGCGCAAAACTCGCCACAGACGAACCGACTCGATGACGTCCATGTTGATGACCACAGTGTTCTCGCCATCGATCCCTTCCAGCGTGACCAGATCGAAATCCGGGTAACTCTGGGCACGTGGGCCTATCAGCTGCGACCCTGGGAACAAACGGACCAGCCGTCGCACCAACGTGTCACCCGCGTCATGACCAGCGACGTGGCCTTCCGCATCAACCTGCAAACCCTTATAGTGAATAGCGACCCTCATCGGTCTCCCTTTCGTATCAGTCGGCAACTTTGCCGGATGGATCTTCCTTCGAAACCTGATGACGAACCCTGTGACCAGCCTCGCGCAACGCCGGGACTGCTCGCACGCCTCACCATCGATTCCCACAGTATAGGGCGATGACAGCAGCTTGTCTATACATCTTGCTAGAAAAATGACAGAGAACTGACTGGGGTCAAGCCACACTGGCTTTTGGAGGGCAAAGGTCTTGCTCCTAGTGAGACCCTTATAGCTCAGAACAGCGCGCCCAAAGGGATTCGAACCCCCAACCTTCTGATCCGTAGTCAGATACTCTATCCAGTTGAGCTATGGGCGCAAGCGACCTGAGTATTCTACCGTGCGGACCGGCGTCTGCCAACTCGAAATCGATGTGTCGCCATTGCTTATAGTTTACTCAGTCCAGAGGCGGCCACATCCGCCGGCGCCTGTGGATAACTCAGCGCGGGCTCGCCCAGGGCCGACAAGATGAAGGGGTGGGATCAGACCAAGGAGGAGACATGGGACTGGCTGTGGGGATCATCCTGGCCACCATCGGCGGCATCCTCATCGCGGAGTTGATGCGGCGACGACTGGCTCGACTGGACTACCGACTGGGCGGCGAGGCGATGAGCGACAGAACTGGGGCCAGCGGAGCCACAGCGCTACCCGAGGTCTCAGGCGACACAAAGTCAGACGATGACGTGATCGACGAGACTCGGCTGCCCTCACCAGGCCCGCGCCGGTGGATGCTAGTGGTTCTGGGGTTGACCTGGGCTGGCATCCTATGGGCCCTGTGCGCCGAGGGGACGCCCCAAGACCTGACCCAGTGGGCACGCCTGGTCACCTGGTTGGCCTTCAGCGCTGTCGGACTGTGGTTGGCGGTGATCGACCTGGATGTCCAACGCCTGCCCGACCGTGCCCAGGTCGTCTTGGCCCTGGCCATGCTGATGGGCGGAGTGCTCACCGCCTGGAATGAGCCGCTGCGCTGGGCCGTCGGCCTGGGGGTCGCACTCGCCTGCGGAGCGGCCTTCTTGCTGGTCCATGTGATCAGTCGAGGCGGACTTGGCCTGGGCGACGTCAAACTGGTCATGACCTGCGGTTGGTGGCTGGCCCTGACTTCACCGGTCGCCGTCGTCGCTGCAGTCGCAGCGGCCTGTGTGCTCGGCCTGATCTATTGCCTCGTCATCCGTAGCCGTCAATTCGCCTTCGGTCCCTGGCTGATCGCTGGCTCCCTCCTGGCCGGGCTCACCGGCTGATGTCGTCCTTCAGAAGGACTGTCACCAAGGTCTCCAGGGCTTAGAGGTTGCGCCGATAGGTGCTTCGGATGAGATGGTGGTTTCAGGCGCCAATCCGGCAAGACGGAGGAAGGAGGCGGGCTGGACACCCGTCGATCCGCACGACAACACAGTCCAGATCGGCTCCTGGGACCACCACCCCGAATGACCCGTCGACGCAACCCCTTAATGTCAGTTTATCGCCAAACCCTCAGGGGGTTTACGCCGGTGAGTTGCGAAACTCCCAGGGAGCTTATGTGCGGCTATTGCGAAAGTGGTAGGGAATTTGGGGATGGGAAGGGCTGCCGAGTGGGTTGTCCATGTCGCTGCCGTGGTGGTTGTGCGGCGTGGCAAGCGGTAGCGCTGATGGGAGTGCAGTGTCGTCAGTGAGCGTGCCCGGAGCCCACGGCAGTGACACGGCCACCGCGTTTCGACGCCAGTGTGACATAACTGCGCAAAGAATGAGCCTTCGAGCGGTCACCGTCATACTTTG
>JAITVA010000212.1 GCA_031286045.1 Propionibacteriaceae bacterium
CACATCCTGGGCACACTCCATCCAGCAGGAGGTCGGCCGCCGCGTCCATCAGGCTCATCGAACTCATACCAGGGCTATAGCGGAATCGGCGTGGAAATTGTTGGCCAGACCGAAGTTTCCATGACTCATCCGCAGTGATCGAACACCGCTGAGCACTGGGACACACCACTGCCGCTGTCAGGATGGGAAGGCTACGGCCGTCACCCTCTCACCGAAATGCGACCACTGGAAGCCTTCCTCGTATGACCACAAGGTGCCGTCAGCGTCGCGAACGACGACCTGGGGATTGGCGGTGGTGATGTGAGTGGCCAGTTCGACCGGCTGCCAGGATTGCGGCAGGCCCCACTCCTCCATTGTCAATCCGTCTAGATCGCTCAGAAACAAGCCGGGCGTATTGCCAGCTCCAGGCGAACCGAGGACAAGCAGCGAGGACGGCCCCAACCAGGCGATGTCGACCAGAGACTTGAGAGTGCCGCCCTCCCAAGCGAGCCGAATCGGCTTCCACGACACGATGGCCGTGGGTTGGTCGCTCTGGTCGTCATAGCTGATCAGAGCGACCCCAAGTTCGGTCACCGGAGCGTCGGTCGTGCCGGATTGGCGCACCAGCAGCATCCGACGGCCGTCCGGCGAGATCGAGAACCGCGAGATGTCCATGTCAGACAACCCGCTGCCGTCAATCTGCTTCACTGCCCCGTCGCTGGTGATGATTGAGACCAGCGGCCCATCATCGGCCACCCGCAGAACCCAAAGGTTGCCCTGCAGATCGAACTGCGGCCTCAACCAGGACGACTCGGAGTCGATCAGCTGGGGCGGGGTCCCTCCGGCTGATCCAACGGTCAATCCATCAGCGGTGACCGCCGCAATCTTGCTCTGGGCGCCATGCCAGGCGATGGCGGAGACATCACGCTGGGTCGTGCCCCAATCGCCGTTGACCGGCGTGACTGAGGCGAGCATGTCCTGGACGGTCGACAGCACCCCGTCACGGGCCATGAGCAGCGCAGACTGCGACCCCGTGGGCGTGGAATCGTGTGCTGGCACAGCGCTGACCGGCATGGAGCCGTCGGAGGCCGCACCCAACAACGTGACCGCGCCGTTCGGCGACCACAAGCGGACGCTACGCACACCGGTGATGTCCCGCATCGTGGCGGCCAACTCGATAGCTAGGCGGCTGGCCTCCTCTAGGTCCAAAGTCTCGACGACCTCGTTGAGGTGGACCTCGGCCACACCGCTTGCGGTCAAAGTGACGTCTTCAGACAGCGCCAGTCCGTCGCGGGCACTGGCATCGACGATGCCACCCAGCCACTGAGAGGGACCGTCGATCACCAACTGCGCGGTCGTGGTCTGATCGGTTCGCGGGATGTACCTCGGGTCGGGCACCAACACGGATCCCGAAGACGGGAAGAAGTAGACGTTGACCCGGGGGAAGTTCTGAATGAAAAGGTACTGCGACAAAGCCAATCCAGGCAGAGGATTGGAGATGCGCCATTGATCGTTCTCCCGAACCACACCGAAATCGTGGGTCCAGGTCGGTTCAGAGGAACCGCTGAAAGAACCATCGGCGTGGAGGTACCCCACCACGGCACCCGACATCGTCACCTGATTGCCGCTGACCCGCGGCGTCGTGCCGCTGGCATAGATCAAGGTCGGCGAGGTGACCGGCGACCAGGCCTGCGACGCCTCTTGGGTCAGAAACTGTCGCGCGGTGGCGTAATCCGCCTCTGAACTGGCCATGGCCAAAAGAAACCCCCGGATGATCATGGCTGGGCTGGCCCCTTGAGGCGGGGACTCGGGGGACATGATGACACCAATCTTGTCGTCTCCCCCGGCCGATCGCGACTGAGTCACGACTGGGCCAGACACAGGAATCGACGCGCACCCAGCGGTGACAAGGGTGAACATCGCCAGGACCAAGGCCAGCCAGCCTGACCTGACTGACCTGGCTGGTCGTGCAGACCTGATCATGATGCCTCCTCGTCCATTCGCGGCGCGTCCAGCGGAATCAGCGGGATCGGTGAGTGCGTCACCACGACGCTCTCGCTCCGCGGCAGCACCACGCGGAACTGAGCTCCTTGTCCTGGCCTGCCCCAGGCATGGATCCACCCTTGGTGCAGTCGAACATCCTCTTGTGAGATCGCCAGGCCCAGTCCGGTGCCGCCGATGTGCCGAGCCCTGGCCGGGTCCGCCCGCCAAAACCGATTGAACAATTGCCGCCCCTGCTCCAGAGTGAAACCGATGCCGTGATCACGTACTGCGAATGCCAGCACGTCGTCGTCATGGGCTACATAAACGTCGATCGGCTTGCCATCGCCATGCTCGATGGCGTTGCTGAGAAAGTTGCGGACCAAGCGTGCGATCCGACGCGGATCCATCTGACCGGCACACTCAGCGTCACCGTGCAACCGGATCTCACTGCCAGTGCTAGTGGCCAGCTCCGACAATGACTCAATCTCGCCCCTGATCAGGCTAGTCAGGTTCTCGTCTTCCAAACTGAGCACGGCCGCACCGGCGTCGAAGCGCGAGATCTCCAACAGGTCGGCCAGCAAAGCCTGGAAACGGTTGAGCTCCTTGCTCAACAACTCGACCGAGCGTCGCTCGACCATCGGCAGACCCTCGCGATTGTCGTACAGCACATCGGAGGCCATGCGCACTGTCGCCAAGGGTGTGCGCAACTCATGAGAGACGTCTGACACGAAGCGCTGTTGCACCCGTGAG
>JAITVA010000075.1 GCA_031286045.1 Propionibacteriaceae bacterium
GGCTGGCTGCACTGTCGGGCCACAACTTGAGTCGCCGAGCGCGCTGCCTCCTATCGGACCAATAGCGGCACCATCCGAATCATGGACCCCCTTTCCAAAGCTGAGCCACTGCACTGATGCCGATGCGCAAACCATGAAGGGGATCGCTGTAGTGGCGGGCGATTGGGGTTATCAGTCAGCTAACACACAGCAGATGAAAGTGCTCATCAATGATGAACCTACCGGTCAATCGGTGGTGAGGTTCTTCTACGGGGGCAAGAGTAACATCCAAAAGACATATCTCATAGCGGATCCTGACCCAACAACTTGGCGCGAGATCGTCACTGGGACGGATGGGAGTCTGGCATCAGAACCACCCTTCGAGCTGTCCGATATTGAAAGACTGGAAATCTTCGGCCTCCAGTTCTGCGATAACGGCGGTTAGTCCTCGGTGTTTCATGGGTGACGCCTTCGCCCCAGAAACAGACGTCGATTTTGCCCAGCGTCGAGGTTGCCGTGGCCCTAGGGGCATGTTTTGAGCATGAGAGTACCTTTTGGGCTAGGCGAGTGGTTTGATCCGCTCCTCGATCGCGCTTTCCGGCATCGACTTCTAGTCTTCCCCCCATTTTCTCGCTTCGACTTCCGCAACCTCCGCAAGACCGGCTCGGCCTGTCCAGGGTTCTCGGGTGCAACAGTGCGACGACTACAGAGCATCACCGGGTAGGCGACGAAACCATGGCAGCGCTCCGCCAGACGAGTCCTCGATAGTATCAGTCACAGGGCTGCGAACCTCGCTCACTCGCACTGACGTGGGATACTACGGATTACCCACAACAGCGGCGTGTTGTTGTTGACGAGCAATATGTCGGCAGTACGCTTCAACCCATGCATGACACGCCGGATCAGGCCATCGCCAAGAGCAATTTCGATGATTACATGGTACTCAACTATCCTAAACTCTCGAAGGATGACGCCTTCGAGCGCTTCACTATGGATTTGGCGCTTCGCACTGCTGGGGCCACCCCGGCGGAGATTGAGGATGGTGTGGTCTCTGCGGCCACTGACGGCGGTATCGACGGGTTCTATATTGTCCTCAATGGCCGAGAGTTTGTTTCAGTGAACTCGACTCGACTTGGACGGGGGAAAGACCCTCTGTCAGGTCTCAACAAGGGTGTGTCACTCGATCTCGTCATTGTGCAGTCGAAGAATCAAGACAGCTGGGACACTAACGTCTTCCCCAAGATTCAGAGCGCCCTCACTGCGATTCTCGATGACCAGAAGACGGCCGCGGATCTGCGAGCGTTCCCGTTGAGCGAAAAGCTTGTCGAGAAGGCTCTTGCTTTTCGCAAGCTGCGATCACGTATCGCCACCCTCCTCCCGACGCAGAGTGCGCGTGTGCTTTACATGACCTTCGCGCCACAGTCCCATGTTGACTCATATATGGAGACCAAGCGGGAACAGCTCGAGAGTTTGATCAGACAGAACTTGCCAACTGGAAGCTCAGTTGAGGTGGCCTACGCGGGTGACGCTGAGTTGGTAAAGCGACTTCGCGTCAGCACCGAGTACCAGGGAAATCTCAAGTTGATCGGAGCCCCCATCCGTGATGAAAAGGCACTCGTAGGTCTCGTTTCAATCGAGGACTTCTTGTCGTTTGTCCGCATTGAGGGGTCGAAGACCATTCGAGATGAGATGTTTGCGGTGAATGTCCGTGACTTTGCCGGTACCAACGGGCGAGTGAACGACGCGATCAGCGCTACGCTTTCGAATGACTCCGAATCGGCTTTCTGGTGGTTGAACAACGGCATCACGATCATCGCTGACCAGGCCGATAACCCAGTGGGCACGCTGTGGGTACTGACAAATCCACTGATTGTCAACGGGCTCCAAACGTCCCACGTCATCCACGACCAGGACTTGGTCGGCAAGATCACGAGCAACCGACGCAAGCAGAGCCTCCTTGTTCGGGTGATACCAGAGTCTGACCAGACCGTGAGGGAATCGGTCATCGGCGGGACGAACAACCAGACCGCGATCTCTGGCCTGCAACTCCACGCGAATGATGAGAAGCAGCTAAGGATCGAGGACTATCTTCGCGCTCACGGTTGGTTCTACGAACGCAGGCGGTACCAGTACAGAGGAATGCGCGTATCGGCCAGTAAGATTCGCACTCCAACTGAAGTTGGGCAAGCCGTTATTGCTTACCGACTTCTTGAGCCAAACACCGCTCGGGCGAGACCAGCGACGTTGCTGGGTCAGAATGCTGGGTGGACGAAGGTTTTCAACCCAGATGAGAATGAAGAGCTATTCCTGAAGGCCGTCGTTGTCGTCGACAGAGTCGATGATTACCTCCGTACACCAGGGGCGCGCGGGATTGCCGATGACTCCCTTAATCCTCGCTACTACCTTGTCTCCGGGTACGCTCTTTTGGCTTCCGGTGTGCGCAGGCTGGAGGATTTCGCGATGGTACCGAGTAGTGCCTTGAAGTCCTCACCATCAGATGCGGATCTGACCGCTCTCCACACGCTTCTCTATCTCGAAGTTGACCGGCTTGATGACAAGAAGCAGGCACAAGATCGAGTCTTCAAGGGGTCAGACCTGAGAGTCGCGTTTCTGCAGCGGGTGCTCGCGCTTAACAGCAAAGATGTATAGGGACGCGAACTGTCACCGGCGGTCTCCATGGATGCGCTCAAAGCAATCGAAAGGACTAGATAATGACCCGGCTTTCAGTCAGGGCGACCCGCTGATCGAAGGGTTGGGAATACGAGATTGACGAGGATCATCACACCCAGTCAACCACTCTCGCTCAGGGCCACCAGGAAGTGATTGGCTACCTTGACAGCATCGCGTCCGATATTGGTCATTGCAAGTGGGAGATCGACATCGTCCCTCAGGTAGGTCCGGTTTTGGATGAGGTGCTCGCAGCACAGGTTAATGCCGACAGTCATTTCTCGCCGATGATTCCGGGGCGTTGAGCTGCATATTCTCTGGTGTCACGCGGTCGAAGACGACGACTTCATCATTATCTTTCACATTCAACCCACAGATCAAAGGAACCCATCATGACTACCAACTCCGGTCGCCACCGCTATGTTCCGGGCGAGTCTGTCGTTCTCGATGAGACCACTGTCGACCTCGCGAGTCTTGATCTTCACGACTCAGCAGGCGCCCCTCTCACGGAGGAGTGTTTCGAGCGGCTCGCAGATCAGGCGAAGAGTCAGCAGCGCAGAGGATTGACGCCGGGGGGAAAGTCTCTCAATGGTGATGGCAGTCATTCACCGGTTTTACGCCTCGTGGTGTCCAACGAAATGAGAGACAAGGTTGCTCAGGCGGCTTCTGTCCAGCGCATGAGCGTCTCCCGTTGGCTGCCTGGCGCCGTTGAGGAGAAGCTCGCCGCCTAGGCCGGGTCGAGTCGAGTGTCTTCGGTGGTGGCATCGTCATAGACGACGGTCGCCGTGCCTGCAGGTTTGGCGGCGTTGTCAGCTGTGCTCCTGAGGTGTTCTTATTCGAACACCTCAGCCAACAATCTCGTTGGCCTCGGCAGTGCGAGTGAACTCCCACTGCTCTCGACTTTCCTCATTGTGCCCGAGAGAGGACTTGAACCTCCCAGTCAAGGCTTATAATACGAATTTGACAAGGTAATATATCCGACCTCACTCAGTTTGATAGTGAATTCGTGCCGTTATCGTGCCGTTGTCGGACGACAGCCGTCCCACGGGAGTGCGTATTCGCGGGTTGCTCGCTCACGCAAGACCTGGGCCGACGGATCGGGCGCCGACGATGATTCCGAGTGAGACTCTAGAGAGCCGATGATTTAGGGGTGGGTGCGGCTCGCATGGGGTGAATGTGTGTTGGGTGTGGGGTGTGGGTGGTGAATCTGCTGGTGTTGAGGAGGGGTCTGGCGATGGACGTGGTGAGGCAGGTGGGTGAT
>JAITVA010000194.1 GCA_031286045.1 Propionibacteriaceae bacterium
TCTTCGACCCGCATATCTAGCGATGGACGTCCAGTCCATGTACGAGACATGGGGATCGAATCTCACCCACCCCAGCACCCATCTGACGACACAGCGTTAATCACCGGTTCCCTAAGAACCGGACCATCTGGTCGACATGGGTCAGCCCGACGTGGATGAGGGCGTCGACGACCCGCGTGGGCAGCAGTTCGGTCATTGTGGTCACAGCGATGGCGCCTGATCCACGACGGTACCGTGTCCTGGGCGAGGCGGTGACGCAGGCGTGGGCGATGGTGCGTCCGATCACGCCGGGGTCGGTCGCCGTCCGACTGGTCAGCTCCAGAGCAGTGGCGAAGTTGTTCGCGATGACGGAGTATCGGCCCAAGCCAGAGGTGGCGCGCAGGTGGTCGGCGGCGATCTTGGACCAGTGGGTGTGGATCAGACCAGGCTCGATGATGACGACGTCGACACCGGTTCCGCGGGTCTCTTGGCGCAAAGCGTCGGACAAGGCTTCGATGGCGTATTTGGTGGCGTGGTACCAGCCGCCGAGTGCCATGGAGAAGCGCCCGGCCATGGATGAGACGTTGACGACGCGACCCTTGCCCTGCTCGCGCATCATCGGCAAGACCAGTTGCGTCAGTCTCATGGCGCCGAAGACGTTGACCTCGAACTGGCGGTGGGCCTCGCTCATGGGCACGTCTTCGATCGCGCCGTAGGAGCCGTAACCCGCGTTGTTGACCAGGACGTCGATGCGACCGGCCTCGGTTCGAATCCGTTCGACAGCGGCTGTCAGCGATCCGTCGTCGGTGACGTCGAGTTGGCAGATGCGCACGCCGTGATCGGCGAGGTCGGTCATGGGACTGCGGGCGGCGCCATACACGACCATCCCGGCGGCGTTCAAAGCCAGGGCAGTCTCGCGCCCGATTCCAGAGGAAGCGCCTGTGACAAGCGCGACAGGAGAGTTCATGCGATCATCCTAGTCGTCTGGACTCAGGGGAGCGGTCATTGCGGAAAGGTTCCGTGGAAGACTTTGAAGTTGCTGGCCTGGGCGACGGGGCGGATCACCAGCCGGTCGATGTTGACGTGAGGGGGACGAGCCGCCATCCAGGCGATGGTCGAGGCGATGTCGTCGGCGGTGAGGGGATCGGGCACCCCAGCGTAGACAGCGTCGGCGCGAGCCTGGTCGCCGTCGAATCGGGTCAGGGAGAACTCTTCGGTGTGGACCATGCCGGGGCTGATCTCGCAGACCCGGATGGGTTGACCGTTGAGCTCCAAGCGAAGCGCCTGCGCCAGGCAGCGTTCCGCCGCCTTGACGCCACAGTAGCCGCCTCCGCCCTCGTAGGTCGCTTCAGCGGCGGTCGATGTGACGAAGACGATGGTGCCATGCGCAGTGAGCAAGGCGGGCAGGAGCGCCTGCGTGACTTGGGCCGCTCCCACGACGTTGACCTGGTACATCCGACTCCAGCGGTCGAGGTCGTCGGTCGCCAGCGGTTCTTGTCCGAACGCGCCACCAGCGTTGTTGACCAGCAGATGGACCCTATCGCCGATGACGTCGGCCAGGTGGGCCACGTCCGCCGGATCGGTCACGTCGCACCGCACAGCGACTCCACCGACAGCTGCGGCGACTTCTTCGACTCTCTCGACGCGTCGGGCGACACAGTAGACGGTGTGACGATCAGCCAGAGCCTGGGCGGTGGCGGCGCCGATCCCCGATGAAGCTCCAGTGACAACAGCGATAGGTTTCATGCAGTCCAGTCTAGAGCGTCGCGAAGCCGCCCCAGACGCGGAGGCGATAGAGTGGAGCCATGACATACACACTGATTCTTCTGCGTCATGGCGAGTCCGAGTGGAACGCCACGAACCAGTTCACCGGCTGGGTGGATGTGGACATCAACGAGAAGGGGATCGGCGAGGCCAAGCGTGCTGCTGAGCTCCTCAGGAGTGAGAACCTGCTGCCTGACGTGGTGCACACCTCCGTGCTGCGTCGGGCCATCCACACCGCCTACCTCGCTCTCGATGGTTGCGACCGTCACTGGATTCCGGCACGTCGCTCCTGGCGGCTGAACGAACGCCACTACGGTGCCTTGCAGGGCAAGAATAAGACCCAGATCCGCGACGAGTTCGGCGAGGACCAGTTCATGGTCTGGAGGCGTTCCTTCGACACGCCGCCGCCGTCCTTGGACACTGAGTCCGAGTTCTCGCAATATCACGATCCCCGTTACGCCGCCCTGCCGCCGGAGGCACGTCCGACGACCGAGTGCCTGAAGGATGTGGTCGATCGCCTGTTGCCGTATTGGTATGACGACATTGTGACTGATCTACGTGACAACAAGGTGGTTTTGGTGGCGGCTCATGGCAACAGTTTGAGGGCCTTGGTCAAGCACCTCGACGGCATTTCCGACGACGACATCGCCGCGCTCAACATTCCGACCGGCATTCCCTTGTTGTACGACCTCGACCAGGACCTGCGTCCTGTCACCAAGGGTGGTCGCTATCTTGATCCGACGGCCGCCGCCGCCTCCATCGAGGCTGTCAAGAATCAAGGGAAAAAGTAGCCCACCCCTGATTCATTCCTGATGTCTGACCACCCCTTTGACAAGGGATTTGATCAGATTCGCAGAATCATAGGGAAAGCACCTCAGGGTTTCCTCGGGGTGCTTTCTCTATTTCATGGTAAACTGGCTATGGCAGAAAGGGTCAGTAAGCTATGTCATTCACTATTGGTGAAACTGTTGTCTATCCCAATCATGGAGCCGCTGTCATTGAAGACATCGAAACCCGAACGATCAAAGGCGAGGACAGACTCTACCTCGTTTTGCGGATCGTGGGGCAGTCCGACCTGGTTGTGAGGGTGCCTGCCTGCAACCTTGATTTGGTCGGAGTGCGCGACGTCGTGTGCGGCGATGATCTGGAACATGTCTTCAACGTGCTGAAAGCCTCGGACGTCGAAGAGCCGACCAACTGGTCACGGCGGTTCAAGGCGAACTTGGAGAAGATCCACTCCGGCAACGTCGTCAAGGTGGCCGAGGTCGTGCGTGATTTGTGGCGACGCGACCATGGTCGCGGCTTGTCCGCCGGTGAGAAGCGCATGCTGGCCAAGGCTCGTCAGAATCTCGTGTCAGAGTTGGCGTTGGCAGAACAGGTCGATGAGGCACGGGCGGAGGAGCTTCTTGACGAAGTCTTGGCCTCCGTCGCCAAGTGAGCACGAAACCCAGCCAAGAGGTCGTCGCCATCGTGGTGGCGGCAGGATCAGGGGTGCGGTTGGGGCGTGAGATTCCTAAGGCGGCCATTGAGATCGCCGGTGTGCCGATGGTGGTGCGCGCCGTCAGAGCGATGTTGAATGGCGGCGCCGACCGGGCGATCGTGGTGGCGCCTGAGGCCTGGGTCGAGGTTTTCACCTCGTTTTTCACCGGCAAGGCTGAGCGGGTGAAGGTCATTGCTGGCGGTGTCATGCGGCAGGATTCTGTTCGGCTCGGGTTGGACCAGGTCGGCGACGCCCCCATCACCTTGGTGCATGACGCGGCGCGTCCTCTGGTGCCGCCGTTCGTCGTGGATCGGGTGATCGAGTCGGTCCGTGACGGCGCCCCGGCGGTCGTGCCGGTGGTGCCCCAGGTCGATTCTTTGCGTCGGGTTCGGCGCAACTCGACTGTCGCGGTCGATCGTTCGACCTTCCTGCGGGTCCAAACTCCGCAAGGTTTTGACACAGCGGCTTTGCGCCAGGCTCATGCGGCGGCTGGTGACAAGGAGTTCACTGACGACGCCACCATGTGCGAGGCGATCGACATCCCGGTGACGACCGTGCCGGGCGATGGTTTGGCCTTGAAGGTCACGGAGCCGATGGACCTGGTCTTGGCCGAGGTCATCGCCCGAGGTGAGGCGTGAGGCTTCGCACTGGTGTGGGTGTCGACGCCCATCAACTGGTCGCAGGTCGACCCATGCGGATGGCTGGTCTGTTGTTTCCTGATGACGACTGTGGTCCCGAAGGGCATTCCGACGGTGACGTGGCCTGTCACGCGTTGTGTGACGCCTTGTTGTCAGCGGCTGGACTGGGCGACCTCGGGGAGGTCTTCGGCACGGCGGATCCCCGCTGGGCAGGCGCCCTGGGAGTCAACCTGCTGGGCGAGACGGTTAGGCGGGTGCGCGAACAAGGTTGGGATGTCGCCAACGCGACTGTGCAAGTCATCGGCAACCGCCCCAAGATGGCGTCTCGGCGACGAGAGGCCGAGGCTGCCTTGAGTCAGGTGGTGGGCGCGCCGGTGTCAGTGTCAGCCACTTCGACCGACGGGTTGGGATTCACGGGGCGAGGCGAGGGGATCATGGCTGTCGCCAGTGCCTTGCTGACTGCGGACGACGCCGTGTCGGACGCCAAACTGGAGACGGCGGCGGAAGCGAGGGCGCTGCTGTCCTGATGTCGTGGCATCCCCCAGCCCCGGTATGACGACCGTGGCGTCCTAACCCACGCTGCTGGCGGCGGCGGTGAACGTGGAACAGCTGCTCGGTGTGGTCGACATCAATCCTTGGCCCAGCCAGTGGGCTCGGTTCGCTCCGGTTCCGTGATCGTCGCTGTACGCGGTGGTTCCCCCCAATGTGGTGTATAA
Organism: Propionibacteriaceae bacterium; assembly: GCA_031286045.1. GTDB lineage: Bacteria > Actinomycetota > Actinomycetes > Propionibacteriales > Propionibacteriaceae > WQYJ01. The sequence goes on from JAITVA010000194.1 coordinate 4,578, forward strand.
ACCAGTGATGTTTTGCCGGTCATCGTTGGTCAGCTCGGTCGAGACTGCCACTGCGTTGAAGAAGAGGCCGGCGAAGCAGTCGGCTTGCATCTCCAGACGCCGACTCAGATCGTTCTCGGCGGCCTTGGTCGTGGCGTCCTCCTGCAGGACGGTCTCGCTGATCAAAATCATGGTGCGGTACTGCACAGTATGGCCGAACTCGTGGGCCAACACCGCCTCAGCCATGAAGCGCATGGTCTGGTAGTTGTGCGGGAAGGCGTCGATGAGGTCGCGGGCGAAGTAGATCTGTTGATCAGCTGAGCAGTAGACGGCGTTCTCCATCGGCAGGGCGCCGCAAGCCGAGGTGGTCTCGCGGGCGTAGACCGTCACCGACGGGTGAGGCAACTCGAATCCGGCGCCGATCACCGGCGGACGCCAAGTCGCCATCAGACAGTCGACGAACGTGTTCAGATGCAGCTCGATCTGTGTGATCGATGCTCGAGTGAGATCGATGTCGGCGATCGAGCACGAGGTCGGGGGCAGGCTCTGGGAGTACAACGGGTTGGTCTTGAGCATGCGGTCGACTTCGGCGTAGGTCTGGGGCATTGGCGGCTCGCCTGGGTTCAGATCGGGAGTGCCGACGGTGCTGGTCGACGACTGGCTTGACGTGGCCGCGGTCGCCGAAGCGGAACCGAGTGGCGACGATGAAACGGTGGTCTCGGCCACGCCCCCTGCGGGCGGGGTTTGGTTGAGTTGGTTCAGCCA
>JAITVA010000019.1 GCA_031286045.1 Propionibacteriaceae bacterium
GAGGGGTTCCGGGCATCAGAGACAAACCGATGACGGTGAAGGTCATGATGCCGAGGATCAGCAGGAAGGGTCGGCGCATCTTGCGCAGCACAATGAAGACAGCGGCGACGTTGGGAATCTCGGAGGGCACGGTGACCTGAGCGAGTTGGAGCTGGGTCGGTCGGGCCGCCCGTCGCCGACGTCGGTATCGGTTGACGGGGGATGGGTCGATGAGTGGGAACGATGGCACCGATGGGTGACGTCGGCGCCTTCCTTTATGGGAGTCCATCAGCGTCGGCGGAAAGAGGCAGTCTCAATGACGAGGAGGATGACCGAGACCACGTTGGCGAACAAGGCGCCGCCCGACAGTGACACTGCGGTCGCCACCATGGACGGGGCGATCGGATCGGACTGCGCTTGAGCGACGGTGTAGACGACAGCTGCGGCGATCAACTGGATGTCGGCCACCAATGAGGTGGCCAAGTGCACCGCGCCGATCTGGGTGCGGTCGCCCAGCTTCAGGACCGTCGCCACCAGGCCGACGACGATGGCAGCGTACAACTCGACGATGGAGTGCACGGAAGCGGTCGACAAATCGCCGAGGAAGAAACCGAAGTTCAAGGTGGCTGCGAGTAAGACGCAGAAGCCGAAGAAGACCTTCTCAAGACTCATGTTGCCAAACTAGCACAAGCCCGTGTCGCGATGGGAAATATCATTGTATCTGACTAGGGGAATCGAAGACATCACTCTCGACCGGTTCGCCGGAGCACGCTGGAGAGCTTTTCAGCAGCGGCAACCACGGCGGGTGCGTGAAGATGACCGGGTGAACGCGTCAGCCGCTCGATCGGACCCGACACAGAGATGGCGGCGATGATTTTGCCTGCGGGCGACCGTACTGGCGCAGACACCGACGCCACGCCCGGTTCACGCTCAGCCACCGATTGAGCCCAGCCCCGGTGGCGCACTGAAGTGAGGGTCTCGGCTGTGAAGTTGGCCTGGAGCAGGCCGCGTTGGAGTCGCTCCGGCTCCTCCCAGGCCAACAGGATCTGGGCGGCGGAGCCGGCGTTCATGGTGAATTGGGCGCCGACTGGCACCGTGTCTCGTAAGCCAAAAGGACGCTCGGCCGCAGCCACACAGATCCGGATGTCGCCCTGACGACGGAAAAGCTGGGAGGACTCGCCCGTGATGTCGCGCAGACGTGACAGAATAGGTCCGGCTGTGGTGAGCAGGCGATCTTCGCCGGCGGATTGCGCCAACTCGGCCAGCCTCGGTCCGAGCACGAAGCGTCCGTTGAGATCGCGACCGACCATGCGGTGGTATTCCAGAGCGACCGCCAAGCGATGCGCAGTCGGGCGAGCCAAGCCGGTCACGGCGACCAACCCGGCCAGGGTCATGGGGCCCGATTCGAGAGCTGCGAGCACTGCGGCGGCTTTGTCGAGCACGCCGACACCGGAGGATACGTCCATATGCTGATACTAACGTCTTACTATGTGAGAAGTCTAGTTGAATAGGGGACGTTGTTCGCCGGGTTGCGGCGACTGTCAGAGGAAGGCGCTTCATGGGACGCACGTTGAGCCAGAAAGTGTGGGACGATCACGTCGTCAAGCCGGGGGAAGCGGGCCAGCCTGATCTGTTGTACATCGACCTTCAGCTCTGCCACGAGGTCACCAGTCCCCAGGCCTTCGACGGTCTGCGTCTGGCTGGTCGCCAGGTGCGTCATCCCGAGTTGACTTTGGCCACCGAAGACCACAACACTCCCACGGCTGACATCTTGGCTCCGATCGCCGATCCGGTCTCGCGTCTTCAGGTCGACACCTTGCGCCGCAACGCGGCCGAGTTCGGAGTGCCCATCCACTCCCTCGGTGACAAGGATCAAGGTGTCGTCCACATCATCGGGCCACAGTTGGGTCTGACGCAGCCTGGCATGACGATCGTCTGTGGTGACTCGCACACTTCGACCCACGGGGCCTTCGGGGCGCTGGCTTTCGGTATTGGCACCTCTGAAGTCGAGCATGTCCTAGCGACCCAGACCCTGCCCCAGATGAAGCCGAAGACGATGGCGGTGACCGTGACCGGTCAATTGCCGCAAGCAGTCAGCGCCAAGGACTTGATTCTGACCCACATCGCCCGCGTCGGCACAGGCGGAGGGGCGGGGTACGTCGCTGAATACCGGGGCGACACCATTGAGAGGCTGTCGATGGACGCCCGCATGACGATCTGCAACATGAGTATCGAATGGGGAGCCAGGGCGGGCATGATCGCACCAGACCGCACTACCTTGGAGTATCTCAAATCGCGCCCGAACGCGCCTCAAGGTGAGGCCTGGGATCAAGCGGTGGCCTATTGGGCGACGCTGGCATCGGATCCGGACGCCCACTTCGACAAGGAAGTCTTCATCGACGCGACTGAGTTGACGCCTTTTGTGACCTGGGGCACGAACCCCGGCCAGGGCGTCGGGCTGGGCGAGACTGTGCCCTTCCCGACCTCCTTCGCCGACCCGATTGATCGAGCCGCCGCCGAACGGGCCTTGGCCTATATGGACCTCACACCGGGCACCAAGATGCGCGACATCACTGTCGACGTGGTCTTCCTCGGCTCATGCACCAACGGCCGTATTGAGGATTTGCGGGCGGCGGCTGACATCCTCCGGGGCAAGAAGGTGGCCGACCAGGTACGCATGCTGGTGGTGCCGGGATCGGCCCGCGTGCGGGCCCAGGCCATGGCTGAAGGACTCGACGAAGTCTTCATTCGCGCTGGAGCCGAGTGGCGTGAAGCGGGCTGCTCGATGTGTCTGGGCATGAACCCGGACACATTGGCGCCGGGTCAACGTTCGGCCTCGACCTCCAACCGCAACTTCGAGGGTCGCCAAGGCAAGGGCGGGCGCACCCACCTGGTCTCGCCGACGGTCGCCGCTGCCACCGCAGTGCTGGGCCATCTGGCTGACCCGCGAGAGGTCTGAGGCCGGTCGCGATCCTGGTCAGCTGCAAGTTTTGAAGGAGTCATCATGGAGAAGTTCACAACGCACACCGGTGTCGCAGTGCCCCTGCGGCGGTCCAACGTGGACACCGATCAGATCATTCCGGCGGTGTACCTCAAGCGGGTCACGCGCACTGGCTTCGAGGACGGGCTGTTCTCAGCCTGGCGCAACGATCCGACCTTCGTCTTGAACCAGAAACCCTATGAATCCGGGTCGATCTTGGTCGCGGGTCCCGACTTCGGCACTGGCTCGTCGCGTGAGCACGCCGTGTGGGCGCTGATGGATTACGGCTTCCGGGTCGTCATCTCGCCGCGTTTCGGTGACATTTTCCGAAGCAACGCCGGTAAAGCCGGGCTGGTCACGGCCGTCTTGCCAGAGAGGGCCGTGGAGGAGTTGTGGTCGGCCCTCGACAGCCAGGTCGGCATCACGCTGAGCGTCGATCTGGCCACGACCAGCATCACGGCCGGTGATCGGGTGTACCAGTTCTCCATCGAGGAATACACGCGCTACCGTCTGCTCAATGGCCTAGACGACATCTCGGTGACTTTGCAGGCGGAGGCTGAGATTCGCGCCTATGAGGCGAGGCGGCCAGCCTTCAAGCCGACGACGCTGCCGGTGCGCGTCTGAGATGTGGAGTCAGTCCCTTGTCTGCGGTGACTGCGCCAAAGCTCGAACGGCGTCGGCGTCAGGATACTGAGCCAAAGACACAACCAAGACGTCCAGCC
>JAITVA010000020.1 GCA_031286045.1 Propionibacteriaceae bacterium
CCACACCCGACACCACCACCGGCATCCAACTCCGAACCGGCTAAACCCTTTCACGGGCAAAAACAATGCGAGGCACCGAACCAATTTCGCGGGCAATTTGACACGAGGCACCTCGACCAGCCAACAGTCACCTATGGAGCCTTGCCCATTGACAGAAGGATTCATCGGGTCAGTCGTCAAAATGTCGGGGTCCACACCCACCATGTTCATATTGTCGGGAAGACCCAGCTCAGGGTCGAAGCCCCACGAATCATCCACCCCCTCCCAGGCGATCACCGTCATCACTGTTTTTAGATAGCCAGGCATCAAAGTTGACGGCGAGTAGCGCTTGGCCCCCTCAAGCAGGGTCTCAATCGCGTCAATCCGCTCCTGGGATGCCCCCTCATAGCGCGCCACCCAGTCGGCATAGCTGAGATCACCCCCGCGTTGCTGATAATCATGATATGCGGCAGACGACGTCTTGTCGTCGTACCACTGATTGACACCCGACACTAAAGCTGCCGCTTGTTGAGGATTGAGGTTGCCGAACAGCTGAGCTCCGACCCACTGCGCGATCCCCTCACTACGGTTAGCCATGCCGACAAGGTCCTGCCACTCTTGATCAGTCAGTGTTCCCTTCTTGGCGGCATCGGCGATGTCGTGAATGGCGGCGATGATGTCCTCGTCAATCATCGCCGTCGCGCCCTCGGGCAAAGTCTGACCGAACCTCAGAGTGCCAGACGCGACTGCCCTGGCCAAGTCAAGACGCTCCTGCAAGGGCTTTCGCTGATTCTGAAGCCAGAAAATCGCCTCGTCGATCCGCGCAAACGACACATCGTCGACAGTGGTCGTGTTCGCCTTCCAGCGAGCATCAGACAGGTGGCTTCGGATGGTGACCTTCAACTGCTCAAGTCGACCACATGCAGTGTCGATCCCAGTGACAAGATCCTGGAGCGCATCAATGTCGATGTACACCAGTGACATAATCACCCCCCTTAAGTCGCGAGCTGAGATGACATCCCAGCAAATTCAGCCAATCCGCCTTAATCCTCAACCCAGACGTCTTGCTCGATCTCCCCTGGCTCCCGCGAGTAGGCGCCATTGACCGCATCGACCGCCGAGTCGTACACAGTGGTGGCGTCTTTCGCACATTGAGCAAGCGCGCCAGCGAAGGCGAGTCGCTCGGGGGTCTCGCCCCTCCAAGCAGTGTCGAGCAGACTGCTCACTGGCGTCAATGCCTCTTCCGCAGACGAACGGTCACCGGCCATGCTGTTGGCCTTCTCACGCAAGGCATCTTTGGCTGGATTCGGAACGCCTTGTCTCTCCAGATGGCCCATGGCCTTCCCCTTCACACGACGCGTGCCGCGATAGCTAGTGCCAATCCCAAGCAGAGGTAAAGGTATCGTCAATGGCGCACATTTGCACTTAGCCGACCGGCGCATCCCCAGAGATTCGGCGACCGGTCCGCAACTGAGCAAAGTATGAGGCTTTTGAGTCCCTGACCCATACTTTGCCTCAGCTATGTCACTATTTCATACTCCAAAGGCGACACAACTATGGCCCACAATGACAACCAACCCACGAACAGCCAGAGATTGCTCAGTTATGTCGACCACACAACCGACCTGCCAACCAGCCAACCGCCAACCAGCCAACCGCCGACCAGACTGCCTGCCGACCCGCTCAACTCTCCAGCCGCCCAAACCGCCAGCCGACCGACCCTCCGGCCTGCCAACCTAGCCCCTCACCAGTCACCGGCCCCACACGTAGTCTCATCCGAAGACGGCTCATCCTCTCCCCCCACGATGGGACCGGAACGGGTCACCAGTGGCTCACAAGAAGTAGCCAAATCGACGGGCGGCCTGGGTCAACTCCTCCCGGTGGGCCGGATGGGCCACCGAGATGAGCAGTCTGGCCCGCTCGGCCAAACTGGTGCCACGCAGCCAGACCGAGCCGTGCTCCGTGACGACCCAATCCACGTCAGCGCGAGACAAGGTGACCGCGGCGCCGGGGCGCAGGGTGGGCACGATCTTCGACACTGCGCTGACTTCGCCCGTCGCCCGATCCCGTACATTCTGGGTCGAGTGCAGCGCGATGATGGAGCGCCCATTCTTCGACAGCTGGGCCCCGGCGGCGGTCTCGGCTTGGCCACCGGCTCCGGAGACGTGGCGTGTGCCGACTGATTCCGAGGAGCACTGCCCGGTCAGATCGATCTCAATGGTCGAGTTGATGGAGACCTGATTGTCGTTCTGCGCGATGACGAAAGGGGAGTTGAGCTCCTCGGCACAGCCGGTCCACAGCGATGAGTTCTCGTGCATGAAACTATAGAGATCCGGCGACCCACAACCGAAGATGAAGGTCGATTTGCCGATATCGATTTGTTTGCGGGCGTTCGTCACGACACCGGCTTTGATCAGATCCATGATCCCGACCGTCAACATCTCGGTGTGAACCCCCAGGTCCTTCTTGTCTCGTAGACTCAGGCAGATGGCGTCCGGAATACCACCGATACCGATCTGAAGACAATCACCATCCTTGATCAGATCCGCCACGATCCGCCCGATCACCATGTCGTTGTCGGTCGGCGGCGGAGCCACAAAACAGCTCAGCTCTGCGTCCGACTCGATGATGAAGTCGACCGCGTCAGGGTCGAGGAAGTTGTTCCCGTGACACCAGGGAGCCCGTTCAGATATCTCCAGCACCCGGTACTTCGCCTTCTCGGCGATTCTTTCCTCATAGGCGTTGCCAGTGGCGAAACGTACCAGGCCATCCGGGCCCGGCGCCGAGGCCATCGAACAAAGCATGGCCGCTTGGTGCCGGGCATTGAACTTGATACCAGCCCTGTCGATGTGATTGGGCACGTAAGACACCCGCCCCGTGCCCTCCAAGGCGCGCAATTGAGGGGTGTAGAACCAGGACTCGACCCGGAAGCTGTCGCGCTGGAGATATTCTCCAGGGAACAAAGGCAGGCAATCAACCACCGTGACGTTGTGGACGCGATCAGCCACCTCGTGCAACCGCGACAGCAGGCCCACCGGCTCGTTGCCACCCATTCCATTGACGAGGATGTCGCCATCCTGAATCAGGTCAAGCACTCGCTCGACCGGCACCACCTTCTTCATCAGGCTTGTCACGGCCTGTTCTCCTTCCACACAACCCCCGAACCGGCCCACGATCGAAGCCGCTTGGCCATTCGTGGGTGAGTATTCCGCAATACTACATGGCAACCCCATGAAGGTGAGGCATCCGTGTCGGCGCCAGGTTTCTCGTGCGGCGCGTGGAAGGTTGGTCATCCCAGCCGCCGGTGTCAGTGTCAGAGCTGTCGTGCGGCGCGTCAAGCGGTAGCGCCGACGAAGCGAAGCGTAGTCGTGAGCGAGCGCCGCCCGACAGCTCTGCCACTGACACGGACACTGACCCCGCACACCCCACCCCGGCCCATGCCCTGATGTGTCACCCAAAACCACTCGACGCCGAGCAAGGCAGACGGAAGAGCCCGCGACCTGTGCGACCATGGATGCATGAGCACAATGGATTTGACCGTCATTCTGGACGATCTCGCCGCCGGACGCATCGACGCCGCCGAAGCCAAACACCGTATCGACGCCCTGGGCCCGACCACGGCCGGTCCCGAAGAACCCCATGTCTCCACCGAGTGGCCCGAGCCACCCCAAGAATCCAGTCATGCGACCTGGCCCAGCATGCCGAACCCCGCGAGCACCCAGTCACCGACCGCCGAGTCCAGCACCCCGCCGCGTGAACCGGATGGCTTCGTCGACGACACTCCGCCCAAGGCCGACAAGATCAACGGAGTGTCCAAAATCCTGATCAAAGCCACTGGCCGTAAGGTGCGTGTCTTGGCCGACACAGCCGTCTCCACCGCCGCCGCCGAGGACGTCCACCAGGTCAAACGGCAGGGCTCCACCCTGGAAGTCATCGGCGACAAGGAGTTCTCGGGAGTGATCGACGCCATGTCATGGGTCAAGTCAGTCCGCGGGCTCGACGACGTCAAGGCCCTCGGCATCGGCAAGGAACTGACCATCCGCGTCAACCCGACCCTGGAAGTCGACATCGAATTGACCGGCAGCTCCCTGCAGGTGACCGACATCCCCCACATCGGCAAGGTGCGTCTGACCGCCGGAGTCGCCTCCATTTCGGGCACCCGCGTGATCTCCGACCTGCTCCTCCAAGCCGGCCAGGCCACCGTCACAGGACGCTTCACCGACGGTTGGTCACGCTTCCGTTGCGAATCCGGTCAGATCATTGTTGAGGCCGAACCAGGTTCTGACGTCGTCCTTCACGCCGACGCCCAGCTGGGTCGAATCTCCTGGGAGGGGCAGACCCCCACCGACAACGAGGTCACCCTCGGTCGTGGCAACGCCCATCTCGACATCGGTGTGGTCGTCGGCCACGCTGTGGTGAAGACCCCGGCGTAAGGGATTCCACAACGTTGGTGGCGCCGGGATGTGCCTGGTCAGGCGGTGAAACCCTCGACGGCCACGATGGTGATGTGAATGTCACGACCGTTGGGGGCCTTGTAGGTGACCTCGTCGCCGACTTTGTGATCGAGCACGGCTGCACCGACGGGGGATTGCGGCGAGTACACCGATGTGTCGACCGAGTCGTCCAACCCCAACAGTTCACGCGATCCTAACAAGAAGGTGTCGGTGTCGTCTGGGTCGCCGTCATAGGCGATCGTCACTGTCGAGCCCGGATGCACTGTGTCATCGTCCTGATCAGGTTCCCCCACTTGGGCGTTGTCGAGGATGGCTTTGAGTTGACGGATGCGCAGTTCGTTCTGCCCCTGCTCCTCGCGGGCCGCGTGGTACCCAGCGTTCTCAGACAAGTCTCCCTCTTCGCGGGCCTGTCCGATCTTCTTCGAAATGATGTCACGCCCCTCACCGGAGATGTAGTCATACTCCTCACGCAGCTTGGTGAAGGCCTCATGGGTCAACCAGATCGTTTTATCCATCTCTCCAGAATATCCCGTGAGTCGCGCGCTTGCGGGGTTATTCGTGTCGCCACCACCGGTGTCGCCCGGCGGTCACGCCAGCGGATATGTCCAGGTGTGCTCACCCGGCCCCTGCGTGGAGACGAGCCCCTCGGGATGCAGCGGCAGACACACCTCGGCGGTCGCCCCCTCGGGCACCACCACGGTCACCGTCATCTCGGCATCGACCATCCTCCAGGAGACTGCGGCCAAGCCGAGCGGGGTGATGTGGGAGGTCTCGGCCTGGGTCAGGCCACCGCCAGGTCGAGGGGCGACCCGGATCTTGGTCCAGCCTGGTGCGGCCGCAGCCAAGCCGCCGACCACGCGATGCACCCAGTCGTTGACGGCGCCCAAGGCGTAGTGGTTGAGCGAGGTCATACCGGTGCGATGCAGGTTGCCATCCGGCAGAATCGCGTCCCACCGCTCCCAGAAGGTGGTCGCGCCCATGGTCACCGGGTAGAGGAAGGAGGGGCACCGGGTCTGGAGGAGTAGTTTGTATGCGCCATCGAGATGACCGGTCAAGGTCAGGGCGTCGGTCACGAAGGGCGTGCCCGCGAAACCGCTGGAGATGGTGTAATCGCGGCCAGCCATGATGCAGTTCATCCGCCGTCCGGCGTAATCCACCTGATCCTCGGGCAACAAGCCGAAACAGATGGCCAGGGCGTATCCGGTGGAGGTCTCGCCACTGACGACGCCAGGCGCGCGGGTGTACTCACGTCGGAAGGCCAAGGTCACCCGATCCGCTAAGTCGGAGTAACGCCGTTGCGATTCCGGTTCGTCCAGCAGGGCGGCGATCTTGGCCATTTGGGCGGCAGTGCGAGCGAAGAAGGCCTGCGCGACCAGGTATTTGTCGGTCTTGCCTTGGCCGGGTTCACGCGGTGGCGCTCCAGGATCGCACCAGTCGCCGTACTGGAAGCCGGTCTTCCACAGATCGTTCTCGTCCAGCAGTCCGGCGACCTCGTCGACGTAGGAACGCATGGCCTCCCAGCAACGACGCAGCACTTCGATGTCGCCATACTCCTGGTACAAGGTCCAGGGCACGTTGACGATGGCATCGCCCCACAAGGCCGTCGGTTGTGACGGGCGCGGATCGACCAACGGCGCCGACCGGGGCATGTTGCCATGGGCAGACTGCTCGATCATCAGGTCCTTCAGCCAGGAGGCGACCACAGCCTCGACATCGTAGAGGTAGGTCGCCGTCGGAATGAAAGCATTGAGGTCACCGGTCCAGCCCAGTCGCTCGTCGCGCTGGGGACAGTCGGTCGGCACGCCGACGAAATTGTCACGCATTGACCAGACAGCGTTCTCATGCATGCGGTTGAGCAGTGGGTCCGAGGAGCGGAACCAGCCATGACGGTCCATGTCGGAGTGCACGACCACGGCCCGGAAATTGGCCGGATCAAGGCCGCCGCGCCAGCCTTCGACCTCGGCGTAACGGAAGCCATGGAAAGTGAAACGCGGCTCCCACTCCTCCAGTTCCCGGCCCGCCGCCGTGTAGCGATCGGTCGCCTCGGCTGAACGGTTAGTCTCGCGCTCCAACTCACCGGTCGGTTTGAGCGCCTCGGCATGACGGATCACGATCTCCTGGCCCGATTTCGGCCGTGGCAAGGTCATATGTACCCAGCCAGAGATGTTCTGACCGAAGTCGAGAATGGGGCGTCCGGCTGGCGATGTCGTCACCGCCGCCACCCGTAGCTCCTCGATCCGCCGAATCGGCGGCACGCTGGCCAAACGTAATGACTCCATCGGCCAGTCGTAGCGGATGGTCGTGCCCCACTGCTCGTCACGAGTGAAACCCGTCGTCGCCCAGCCGACCGGTTCCAGGCGAGCGTCGAAGGTCTCACCGTCGTAGAGCCCGTTGGCTCGCACACCGCCGAAGCCGACGAACCAGTCAGAGTCGTTGGCCGGCGCCGAGGATGGGTTGGTCGCCACCAGGTCGGTGTGGTCGGCGTACTCCAACTCCAACTGCATGTACAAAGCCGGCCGGTCAGCGTACTGGTGGTTGGCCTTGGTCCAGGTCAGAGCACCAACAGCCCAGCCCTCGCCGACAATGGCGCCGATGACATTGTCCCCGGCCGCAAGCAGTTCAGTCACGTCGTAGTCCGACACCATCAGCCGTTCACGATAAGCCGTCCATCCTGGCGACAAGACCTCATCACCCACGCGAGACCCGTTGACGTAGGGTTCGACCAGACCCAGCGCGGTGACATAGAGCACAGCCCGCCGCAGCCCAGGCTCGACACCGAAGACCTTTCGAAAGTACGGGGCCGGATCCCCTTCGTCACAAGGCTTGGGATGAGCAATGAACTGGCCTTGCCAGCGTGGCATATGTGCCTCCTTCGTCATGGATCGCCCAGCCACATCGTCGAGCTGGTCCTTTGGGAATCGATGATCAATTACCGGTTCCTCAGTTTACCGCTCGCCAACTGCTGGCAGTTCGAACCTATGTCGCGGCCACTGGACTTCGGAACACCTCACACAATGCGCCACATCCCTGGTTCTGGCGGTATCATTACGCTATAGCGTCTCCTTGTAGGCATCAGACGGATGAGTGATGATCAGCCCACGCGACCCCGACTACCAGTGCGCCCTGGCAATCAAGCGAGGGTCAACGCCGACCTTCCAACCCTCTTCGGCCTAGCCGGTCAGCACCTAAGATCGCGGAGCATAATCAGGCATCTTTTCGTCTACACAGACCAGCAAGTCTTCCAGCTTGCTTCAAGTTGGGATCAGCATGGCGCGATTGGGCCTACCGAGTGGTCCGCCAGTCTCTTCACGTTAGCCCAAGCACGCGACGAGTTCAGCTACCTCACCCGAGATCAAATATCAGTTAGACTAGATTCCAAGCAGAATTTCGATGAGAACTATCAAAGCAACTGGTTCTACTATCTCCGGTAACTCAGTGGAGAGTTGTCAACCACCCATTGTGCGGTCCAGATAGCGTTTTAATACAGTGAGATGTGTGACTATGCCATCAACGTCAGAGGCATAGGCGCCGAACTGCCGATATTGGACGTCTTTCGCAGACGGCTCAATCTCTTCAATACCTGTGACCCATATTCCATGAGGGGCCAAGCGTCTCCTTTCAGCCCCTGGCGGATTGGGTACAACAATGCCAACTCTGCCTGGCGTGGGTTCTTTCATTCCTCGAAAAAGTGTGTTGACCACGTTGATATAGACGGTGGGGCTCTCGCGCGCACCCATAATCGTGACAGCGATCAAGAAATCATTACCGTGCTCAAAATCCCTACCATGATCATCAAGATACATCGTGCCAATACGCCACCCACCCCGACCAAACACCCGATCCAAAGCCTCGACCACATTCTTGTACCCAATCGAAGCCATCACGCTCTCCAACGCCGGCCTAACTGACTCTACGGAAACATCATCCATGATCCATTGACCTCCCTATGTCGATACCCAGCATCACAACCACTGCGACGCAATATCTGTCAGAGTGCTCCCTTCAATGCGAACCGTGTCTGATTTTGTGCCGCTGGTTTATTGTGACCTGCTGGGGTTCCAACGGCACAAAATCAGACACGGTTCAAACCCAGGGTCAGTTCATCCTGGGCTGGTCAAGATAGCGCCGAAGAAGTAGGACGTATGCAATTGTGTCCTCCAAATCATCACCGCTGGGACTCCAGTCAAAGTGCTTGCGCTCATCGGCCGTTCCGACCACCTCTTCTATCGCGGCAGTCCAGCCACCGTCTGGAGCGAAAGGGTAGTGCTCGTAGGACGTGGGAACACAGATGCCGACCTGGCCTGGTTGGGGCGCGATGTCTCCGGGTAGCAGAGTGTTACCCACACTGACATATGCAGTCGGGCTATCCCGCGCGCCAGTGACAGTGACAGAAACGGTGAAGTCATTCCCAGCATCGCCCAAGTAAACCGCGTCGGCGTGCCACCCATCAGACCCAAAAACACAGTCCATGGCAGTAGCCACGTTCCCGTATCCGACTGAAGCTCGGATACCGTCCAGTATTGATTTGTCATGCATTACGGCACCATCTCCATTAGTCCATCCACTTCCCTCCAGTGATACCCAGCTTCAACGACATACTGGTATTCCCTCTAACGATAAGCAACCTTTGACGCGCCTCTTGGGTCTTCGGTGAAGACGAAGGTTTTGCCTTGTTTGATCTGGTCATCCAAAAACTGTTGATTGATTCTCCACATCTCCTCTCTCGCCGCATCATCCGAGAGGGGCAGTTTGGCTTTGATTTCGTTGAAAGCTTCCCCCATGTCGAAGTAGGTGGCGTCTGATCGGAGAGCGACCTGTTCATACGATTCGGCAGACCCTTTCCCCCATTTGCCAAACACAACGATATCTGACCCAGGGTTCTGAGTCGACAAGGTCGCAATCACACGCACCGACGACGACGTCAAACACCCCGCTCCATCCAACTCAACCGCCCCAACAAACCTACTGATCGAAGGAATCCCAGCCCCAGCCTTCGTCAAAAACACGGCCGTCGCATCAGCGAGAGCAGTTCGGACACGATTCGCCCCCGCCGTGCCATCGACAATCGCGATCAGCGAGCCCCGAACCAGCTTGTAACGACCACCAAGGATCGTGATCACATGCCCGCCTTTGAGGAGAGCGACCTGCTCGACCGTCACTCTGGCCAGCGCACCACCACCGATCGGGAGCAGCAAAGTGGCTCCCGCGAGGAGCCCCGCCTTCCAGTCGCCCTCACCGAAATACCAGGCGGCATCGACCGCCGCAACCGTGAAGGACGCGAAAGCCAACCCTGTGGCCAACCACCCAGGCCCGGGGATGAAGATTCCCGCCAGCCCAGTCAGCGCAGAGAGACCCTCAAGGATCTGATGTCCATACTTCTTCCACCAGGGCAATGCCTCATAGTCAGCCTGCTCCTTCTCAAAACCCTTGAGAATCGTCCCTATGTCGCCGAGAAGAGGGGCATCAGTGACGCTTGTCATCGACGCTGCTTGAGCGAAGGCCAGAATCGACCCCTCATCGAAACCGCGCCCGTGGAAGAGGTGGTAGAGGTCGCCGGGGACGCTAACTTGTTGTTCGACTCCGTTATCGTCGACGATCGTCACGGTCACGGCCTCGCCGCACGCAGCGGATTATCACTACCTTCTGGAGGCCGGATACCGTCTGGTGCTTGATGGCGATGTGTGGGAGATGATCGCTCCATGACAGGCACACCAACCGTTGAGAACATCCAGGGATCTGTGGCTTTCCGCAGCGCCTATGCCGGCCTGACCCAGACCTTCGGCCCCAGCAGTTGGCAGATCAAGCAGATCTACCCCTGGCATGCGGGCAACGATTTTGTCATGTCTGTCATACTCCGCCGACCCGCCCACACCAGCTCGGTGGTGTACATCAATGGCGTCAACACCCTCTTCCCCGGCATGCCGACGCCCGGACCCGGTGCCGTGTCCATCTGCGTCCCGACCCCGTGGAGCCACATCTCGCAAGCACCCGACGGGGCCTGGGTGACCGCTGTCGAAAGAATCGTTGGAACTGAGCAAGAACGCCGTGACTTGCATCTTGGCGCGTCCGCCGAACGCAACGACGATGTGCTCGCCTATGTCGCCATTCTCAAGCGTTATCTGGACCAGCGCCCCGGCGCGTGACCACGAGCGGAAGCTGACGCCATCCGCCTGACGACCAGTTCAAACCCTGATCCCTCGCCGGGGCGACCCCACACGGTTGGTCACCGTTTCCCTCGGCTAGGTCAACCCTCACCAACTGGTCGCAACCGGGCGCCCCTCTTCGTAGCCTGAACGGGACTGGATACCGACACAGGCGTTGCGGGCGAACTCGGGCAGGGTGGCGGCGCCAGCGTAGGTGCAGGAACTGCGCACCCCCGACATGATGAAGTCGAGCAGGTCTTCGACACCGGGGCGCTCGGGATCGAGGAACATGCGGGCATGGGAGAT
>JAITVA010000036.1 GCA_031286045.1 Propionibacteriaceae bacterium
CTTTGGACTTCGACATCTTCTTGCGGTCGGGGTCGACCACGAAACCGGAGACTGTCGCGGTGGACCAGGGCAGACAGTGTTCCTCGAAGTTGGAACGCACGATGCGAGAGAACAACCAGGTACGAATGATGTCATGGGCCTGTGGCGCGATGTCCATCGGGAAGGTCAGACGCCACAGCTCCTCGTCGCGGCCCCAGCCACAGGCCAACTGCGGGGTCAGCGAGCTGGTCGCCCAGGTGTCCATCACGTCCTTGTCAGCAGTGAAGCCGCCGACTTGGTCACGCTGATCGGCCGTGTAGCCAGGCGCGGTCGCCGTCATCGGATCGACGGGCAGATCAGCCTCATCTGGGACGATAGGATGGGTGTGGTCGGGCTGACCCTCGGCGTCCACCGGATACCACACGGGGAAGGGCACCCCGAAGAAGCGCTGGCGCGAGATCAGCCAGTCGCCGTTGAGACCATTGACCCAATCCTCATAGCGATGCTCCATGTAGCTGGGCACCCAGGCGAGTTCGCGCCCGCGTTCGAGCAGGGTCGCCCGTTCAGCCTCGTCCTTGCCGCCATTGCGGAAGTACCACTGGTTGGAGGCGACGATCTCCAAAGGTTTGTCGCCGCGCTCGTAGAATGACGCCTGGCGCATGGTCGGCTTCGGCTCACCATCGAGGTCGCCGCTCTCACGCAGCATCGCCACCACCGCCTCGCGGGCCGAGTAGGTCGTCTTGCCTGCGATCGCCTCATAGTGTTCCTTGTCAACCACCCAATCGGGGGTGTCACGACTCAAGCGGCCGTCACGACCGATGACCGTGCGAGTCGGCAAAGCCAACTCACGCCACCACTGCACGTCGGTCTTGTCGCCGAAGGTGCAGCACATGGCGATGCCGGCGCCCTTGTCCATCTCGGCTGCCCGGTGGGCCATCACCGGTACCTGGATGCCGAACAAGGGATCAGTCACGGTCGTGCCGAACAAGCCTTGGTAGCGCTCGTCGTCGGGATGGGCGATCAGGGCACAGACAGAGACGAGCAATTCGGGACGAGTGGTTTCGATGTACAACGGGGAACCGTCACCGCGATGGAAGGCCACCCGATGGTAGAAACCTGGATAGTCGCGGTCTTCGATCTCGGCTTGGGCGACTGCCGTCGAATAGGTGACGTCCCACATGGTCGGTGCGTAATCGAGGTAGGCCTCGCCCCGGGCCAAATTGTGGAGGAAGGCCGTCTGTGAGACACGGATGGTCTCAGCGGAGATGGTGGAGTAGAGCTGGCTCCAGTCGACCGACAACCCGAGGCTGCGCCACAACTGTTCGAAGACCTGCTCGTCGACTGCGGTCAATTGTTGGCACAATTCGATGAAGTTGCCGCGAGCGATCGGGAGTTGACGCTTCGGATCTGGCTTGGCCGGGGGTGTGAAATCGGGATCGTAGGGCAAGGTCGCGTCACAGCGAACGCCGTAGAAGTTCTGCACTCGCCGCTCGGTCGGCAATCCGTTGTCGTCCCACCCCATGGGGTAGAAGACCTCGTAGCCACGCATGCGCTTGTAGCGGGCGATGACGTCGGTGTGGGTGTATGAGAAGACGTGTCCGACATGGAGCGACCCCGACACCGTCGGCGGCGGCGTGTCGATAGAGAAGACGCGTTCGCGGGACTCAGGGCGGCGGAAAGCGTAGGTGCCATCCTCGGCCCAGATATCGGCCCACTTGGATTCCAGCCCCTCCAATTGGGGCTTGTCGGGCGCGAGGCCCCAGGTCTGGTCAGTCATGGGCACAATCCTATCGATCTTGGACCCAGGGTCCTGGTTCATCCGAGAGAATCGTTGATGAGTCACTGGGGACTGTCCCGGTCCCACGGTGGGACGGGGAGAACCTGCCACTGTCGGGCAAGGGCTGTCTGGCTGATCGGACGTCGCGCGAAGCTGTGTCCGGCGACACTGGCCATCCCGGACAATGATGTGACCGTCCGCCCTATGTGATGATCACGGCGAGGGCCTCGCTGCTCGCGCCGAAACGAGCGTCGGCGACGTATCTGGCTTGAAGGAAGCGGTTGCCTGGCTGCGGAGTCAGTGTGCCGGTGGTGGTTCCGGCGCCGTCGAGGGTCCAGATGGTGGCCGGGTTGCCATCGATGAGCACCTCGACGCTGGAGTTCGGCAGTCCGCTCAGGGTGACGATTGATGGGTTCGCCTGGTCAGTTGTGAGGACTGGCGGTTCGGCGATCTGGTAGACGGCTGTGGTCGGGCCGGGCAGGTCGCGGGCCGACACCGTGATCTGGCCACGGGTCAGCCCTGTGAAGTTGGGCTGGGACGCAGTCGTCCATCGTCCGTCGTCTCCGGCGACGACGCTCGCGGTCGCGTCGCCGATCTGGACGGTGACTTCAGTCCCCGCTGGCGCCACTCCTGTGACCAGGGGTAGCAAAGTGTTGTTGGGGCCGGTGTCGACGGCTGTGATCTGGAGCGGTGACGGGATCGAGGCCGAGCCGACCGTGTCCGAGACGGTCGGGGTGACGGGCTGGCGGGATTGCCAAGGTCTGGTCATGGCGAGGACGATGGCTGCCACTGTGATCAGAGCGACGGCGACGCTGATCATGAGCCTCGCCTGGGTGTGACGGCGGGTGGCGGGAGGATGGGCCAGGTCCTTCTCTTGACCGGTCAGCCGGTTGATGGAGCGTGTCTCTGAGATAGCTGAGGGCGCGGGTGGGATGTCTTCGACATCGTCGTCGCCGTCGTCTTCCTCGTCCGGGTCGACCCGCACGCGCGGATCCGGCGGGCCGGCGGTCACGGTGACGGGCGGGAGGATGGTCGATGCTCGGCTAGGTTCCGTGGCTGTGGCGCCAGGAGTCCCAGGAGTGTGGTCGTCGGATGTGCTGGGTGTCGTCGCTCGGTCTGGGGTGGCTGGGATATGGTCAGTGTCGACGTCGGCCTGTGTCGCTGTGGCGTCACCGACCCGGACCTGCGCCTGCGTCAACTCGCCGGGATCGGAGCGAGTCACCTGAAGGACCAACTGTTCCAGTCGGGCTGGCCGGGGGGCCGGCCGACTCAACTGAACGGGTGTGGACCCAGTGGGGCTGACGCTGGGTGATCTGGCATCGGAGCCGACCTGACCGGCCTCACCTGTCTCCTCAGGCGCTGCCGCCGCTTGCTGGTCTGCTGGCGCCGCGTCCGAGACCATTGAGGGCGGCTGGTTCTCTGGGCTCGCGTCATCCTGGGCTGTGTCCGAACTGGTCGGGCGCCCGGTTCGACGATGGACCGAGAACAGGCGCTCGACCCCGGCGGGCAGATCGAGGGAACTGCGCACTGCCGATCCGTTGGTTCGCAAGTAATCCAGCAGGTTGGCCGCGCCAGCGTTGCCGGCGATGGTCGGGAGCACGATCGCGGGCAGATGAGAGGCGACGGCGATCGCGTCTGACCCGGCGTGGCGGCAGACTGGACAGGTGGCTAGGTGGTCTTCCATCCAGGTGCGCTCTTGCGTGGTGAGAACCCCACGGATGTATGCTCCCGAATACTCCCACACCAGTCGACAATCAGAATCCTCCGCGATGGCGGCCACGTGGTGACGCACCCATTCTTGCCGCAAGCCTTGCCGGGCACGGTGCAGCAGTTGGGGCATAGAGTCAGGGTCCAGGCCCATGAGACGGGCGATCCGGGCTGGACGCATCAACTCGATATGGGAGTACCACAAGGTTTCGTGCCAGCGCGGCGGCAGGTCGTGGTACGCGGCTGTCAAGAAGTCCTCGCGCCGCCGCGTTGGCTCTTCGACTGACGACAGGGCCCGGATCATGAAGTAGACGTAGGGACGAAAGCCGCCAGCCGCCTTGTCGTCCGCGCCGGGATCGAGCACCAGTGTCCACGCCCGGGTGTTGATCGACTCCCAGTCGTCGTTCGGCGCCAAGCCATGGGCGACCGCCATGGTGTAGGCCGTGTGGCGTCGCCATAGTTCGACCGCCGCCGATCGACGTCCGTCGCGTGCCAAAAGCAGCAACTCGCCATCAGGCAACTGTCTCACCGCTGGATCGAAATCGCTTTGTGGGGAAGCGGCGTGTGGTGGAACCGATCCTGGCGTCGAACTCACGACAACCTCGTTGTCACCCGTTCACGACGGAACGCAGCAGATCCGGATCATAGGACCTGGTCTTGGTGTTGTAGATCTCGGAGGTGATGTTCTTGCCGTCCAAAATGAAGGACGGGGTCGTGGTGACCTTCTGATCTGCGGCGTACTTGATCTCCGCATCGACGAACTTGCCCATTGCCGACTCGTCGTAACAGGTCTGGAACTCGGTCAGCTTGTCTCCGGTCAGCGAGATGGTGGCCGGGATGGTCTCGCGCATCATCGTCTTGGTCAATCCGGTGCCGTCGGAGGGCTGGTTGAGGAAGAGTTGATAGTTGTAGTCGGCGAAGACCCCGGCAGCGTCGGCACAGGCGGCGGCGTTGGCGGCCTCGCGGGAGCTGGCGGCTTCGAAAGCCAGAGCGTGAGTGGAGATGTTGATGGCGCCTGCGGCGGCGAGGTCATCCATGGCTTGGTGCAGGGTCAATTCGGCTGTCTTGCAGTTGGGGCAGTTGTAGTCGGAGTAGACCTGAAGGGTCGGCGCGTCAGGGTTGTCATGGGTCAGCCAGATGCCGTCCTTGCCCGAGGTCGCGTTCGGTGGGGTCTGGTTGCCACCCTTGGTCATGGCCGACATCACGCCCCACACCGCCACGGCGATGACGATGATGAGAACCACGACACCGGCGGAGACGAAGATGATGCGGTTGCGCCGCTCCTTCTGAGCTGCGGCCAGACGTTGTGACGCCAACGACTCACGGCGAGATTGACGGACTTGAGACGAGCTTGCCATGTGGAATTCCCTTCGGAATGAGTTCAATCAGACTATTGTACGCGTGCCGGTCGGTTCTACCCGTTGCCGAAACTGACCTGGATGTTGTCAGGATCGGTGAAGTCGGCTCTGAGTTTGGTGACGGCGGAATCCCCAGTGTAGTTGTGTCGACCGTCGGTGGAGACAGCGTGGATCGAGGCCGTGATGGAGACCTCGCCCAAGGCGATGCTCGTGCTGGATCCGTCGAGCGCCAAGGGGACTGTGCTGAGGTCAGACGATTCTCGCAAGGTCCACGTGATTGTGGCGGGATCGACTGTTCCGGTCTCTGCGCCGGCGAAGCCGAAGCCACACCCTGCTGGCTGGAGCTCGCGCGAAGCCAGGCAGTTGTTCAGTTTTTGGTCGGCGGCGGCCCGGATCCGGCTCAGACCGTCTTCGCTCAGGGTCAATGACATCTGGTCGAAGGTCGGATTGGCTTCGGGGTAGGCGATCGTGAAAGCGGGATTGACAATGTTGATCATCGGAGTGTCCTTCAGAGTCAGGGTGTAGACGCCTGGGAAGACCTGGACTTTGCCGGATTCGCCGAGGTCGACGCCGTTGAGTGTCAGTGGCTGTCCCCACCCGTTCAGGGAACTGAGGTCGAGGGTGAGGTAACCACCGTCGAGGAGCCACTTGCGGTCGTGCTGCTGAACGGTGAAGTGGGCTTCGACATTGGTCTCGCCGAGGACGTAGGTCGCATGGATGGTGGCGGGGGACTGTGTCGGCTGATCGTCGGGGATGATGACGTTGGCGATGGGATGCACGGCCATCATCTGTGTCAGGAAGTCACTGGTCAGGTAGGTTGTGTCAGTCGGTCGAGCGGCACTGTAGGACAGGGCAGTGTCTGCGTCTCCGCTCGCCAGAGCCGCGAGGTAGGCCCGGACGGCGGCTGTCGGGTTGCTGGCCGTCCCCGGTTCGACGCGTAGTCGTGGGATGAAGTACGCAGCCATGCCGGCTGCTGCGATGATGACCGCCACGATCAGGA
>JAITVA010000069.1 GCA_031286045.1 Propionibacteriaceae bacterium
ACCACGCGGTCGAGCCATCAGAGCAGTTCGACCTGATCGAGGGTGGTTCCAAGCAGGCTGACAGGCCGCCAGTCGCCTCGCCGCCGAAGGACTCACCGTTCGTGACATTGGCTCAATCCTCAATCGTGTCTCACCAATACGCCGCCAAACTGGCTCTTCGCATTGTGGGGTGTGGGTGTGTCGGTTTGTGTGTGGGGTCATGGTCTTTCGACGATGGAGGCTCTTGCTTCTTTTTCGACAGCGGCTTTGACATGTCTAAAGGTGGCTTTCGTGTTCCTGGTCTGATGAGTTGTTGTCGATCCTCGGCACTGGTGGACGCTCACCAACCCTGCATTCTCACCAGCCCTGCATTCTCACATGGCGAGCAGCCCCTTTGGCCCCTAGTCTTCACCAGCCTCCGAAGGCCATGCGGTCAGGGTGTCTTGTTGGTGGCGGGCTTATTCTGTTGCTGGTCGTGCATACCGGTGATGGTCTTTGCTGTGGTGTCTGCAACCCAACTATGGTAAGAACAGTAGTGATTCGCGTATGTGGGATGGGAAACCTCCCTGATTGGGTTGAGTTTGGGGTGGTTTCTCATCCCAGATGCTGGTCCACGGCCGAGATCACTGACATCGGGGATGGGAAACCCCCACCACCTGCTTCCCCAACCACCTGCCCCCTCCATCACCTGGCCCCTTATCACCGGGTCTTTCCGTCCCCGGGTTTCTCCGTCACCGGGTTTCTCCGTCACCGGGTTTCTCCGTCATCGGGTCTTTCCGTCACCGGGTTTCTCCGTCACCGGGTTTCTCCATCATCTGCCCCTTCCATCGCCTGACCCCTCCATCACCGGGTTTCTCCGTCACTTGGCCCCCCCATCACCTGGTCTCTCCATCACCTGGCCCCCCCATCACCTGCCCCCATCACCTCGACCCCCCTATCACCTGCCCACCCATCAGCTGGCCCCCTATCACCGGGTCTCTCCATCACCTGGGTTCTCCATCGCCTCGACCCGAACCCGCCCGACTCCAACTTACCTGGCCCCCATCGACCGACCCCATCCATCGCCGCCTCGACCCGGTCGAATGAGCCTGCGAGGAGTTCCATCGCCCGCCCCCATCACCCACCTGCCTCACCACGTCCATCGCCAGACCCCTCGACACCAGCAGATTCACCACCCACACACCCCTGTCAAAAAAGAAGAGCCGCCAAACTGGCCGCCTGACCCTATCGCGACTCCCTCGACCGCCGTTATGGACTGATCGGCGACATCGCAGTGACCTCTACTAGAGTTCAGTGAGCACCGTTGTGTAAGGGGGGTTCATGACTGCGGTTCATCCTTGGTGGTCGATGGTAGCCATCGCCGTGTACTTCGCCGTCATGCTGCTGTTCGGCTACTTGGCTTTCCGACGAACGCGCGATCTGGGGGACTACATGCTCGGGGGGCGTCAGTTGCCAGCCCCAGTGGCCGCCCTGAGCGCCGGGGCAGCTGACATGTCTGGTTGGTTACTCATGGGTTTGCCCGGCGCGCTCTACCTGACGGGTTTGGTCGAAGTGTGGATCGCGGTCGGTCTGACAATCGGAGTGTGGTGCAACTGGTACTTCGTCGCACCGCGTCTGCGGGCGTACACCCAGGTCGCAGGTGACTCAATCACGATCCCCACCTTCCTCGATCGCCGCTTGCACGATGGCCGCCATGGCCTGCGGATAGCTTCGGGGATCATCATCTTGGTGTTCTTCACGTTTTATGTGTCCTCTGGAATGGTCGCCGCTGGCACCTTCATGGAGTCGACGTTTGGGATCAAGCCATGGTTGGGCATCCTGATTGTCGGCGGTATCACTTTGGCCTACACCACCGTGGGAGGCTTTCTCGGCGCGACCTGGACCGATGTCGCCCAGGGCCTGCTGATGCTGGCGGCGCTGATCGTGGTTCCCATCATGGCCGTGATCAAGCTAGGCGGGTGGTCAGCCGTGACAGACACCCTCGCCCAGATCGATCTGGCCACCGGTTCGCAACACTTCTCTTTGATCCAAGGCGCCTCCATTCTCGGAATCATCTCCGCTCTGGCTTGGGGATTAGGATACTTCGGCCAGCCGCACATCATCGTGCGTTTCATGGCCCTCAAGACGCCCCAAGCAGCCACCTTCGGACGGCGGGTCGGCATCGTGTGGATGGTGCTGATCTCACTGGGCGCCTGCGCGTCTGGACTGATCGGGCGTGCCTTCTTCGCCGAAACCCCCCTGCCCAATCAAGAGACGGTCTTCCTCGCCCTGTCCCAGGCACTGTTTCATCCTCTCGTGGCCGGCCTGGTTTTGTCCGCTGTTCTCGCCGCGATCATGTCGACCCTGTCTAGCCAACTAGTGGTGTGCTCATCGGCACTGGTCGAGGACCTGCTCAAGCTCTTTCGCCGCGAGTTGCCTGCCCGCCGTGAACTGTGGGCTGGTCGAGCCGGCGTCTTGTTGGTCGCCATAGCCGCAGCACTGTTGGCCTTCACTGCCCAAGACACGATCTTGAGCCTGGTGTCCTTCGCATGGGCCGGGTTCGGCGCCTCCTTCGGTCCAGTGATCATTTTGTCGTTGTACTGGTCGCGCCTGACAAGCTGGGGAGCTCTCGCTGGCATGGTGACCGGAGCCGCGACCGTGGTGGTGTGGGGCAAGTCAGCGTTGTCGACTTGGCTGTATGAGATCGTGCCCGGTTTTGCGGCCTGCCTCATCGTTGCGGTGGTGGTGTCCCTTGCGACCGCCCACGTGGACGAACGAATCACCACCGAGTTCGCACAGGCTCGCCAACTGTCCACTCGAGCCAGGCGCGAACCAAAGTGATCGTCGAGGGCTGCAGTCTTCTGTATGCCCCCAACCAGGGGTATGGGGGCACGGACAGGCCGCCGCGACGGTGCCCACTGTCGACGCTGACTGACAAGCACGTCATGCCGTCGTAGTTCTTCGCTGCGAGACTGGACGCCCGTCGATCCACACGACAACGCAGTCCAGATTGGCTCCTGGGACCACCACCCCGAATGACCTATCGACCCAACCTCGTAGTCTCCAGGGCATCAACCAGCTCCCCCGGCCCCACCAGCCGAACGACCCTGCTGGGGTGGTATGCAATAGAGTGACCCACATGAGCAACTATCCAACCGTGGAGTATGGCGCGGGGGCCTTGTACGACCCTAACCTGCCACCGGCTGAGTTGGCGGTGATCGCGACGTGGTACCCACAGTTGTGGCCCTGGATCGTCAACCACCCCAACGCGTATCCACAACTGTTGGATTGGTTGGCGGCGGTCGGGGATGAGTCGGTGCGCCGGGCGGTCGCCGCACGACGCGCGATCACCGAAGCACCACAGCGGCTCCGCCAGGCCATGACGCGACTGACCGGCGTCTTCGTCGGAGGCATCGCCATCATGCAGATCGTCGGGCCCATCGTCATGGTCCTGGCGGTGATGCTGGACCCTGCTTTCATCAACGGCGCGTTGACCGGCGACATC
Source organism: Propionibacteriaceae bacterium (assembly GCA_031286045.1). Classification (GTDB taxonomy): domain Bacteria; phylum Actinomycetota; class Actinomycetes; order Propionibacteriales; family Propionibacteriaceae; genus WQYJ01. The sequence goes on from JAITVA010000069.1 coordinate 3,464, forward strand.
CTCGAATCCCCTGATCAACTCACGAACTCGCTGGGCGGCTGGATGATTCTGCTGGCGGCGGGCGGGGGAGCTCTCTACCTCGTGCTACGCGGTCGCCGCCTCGTCACCACTGATATCACTACAACTATTCCCGTTGGCGATCGCTGGAACCTTCTCGGCCTGGCCATCATCGCGACCCTAGCCGCCCAAGGAGTGGGACACCTGCTGTCCCTCCTCCTCGGTGACTATGGGCAAGCGCCGGATCCATCTGAGGTGGGGCTGCTGACAGGCTCAATCGGCATGGTGGCCTACGTCTGCTTGTTCGGACCGATCATCGAGGAGGTTGTCTTCCGTGGGGCCATCCTGCGCCACCTGGCCCCATTCGGCGCCAACTTCGCCATCGTCACGCAAGCCCTGCTCTTCTCGCTTTACCATATGAACTGGAATCAGGGCGTGTTCACCTTCTTCCTCGGCTTGGTCTTCGGCTACGTCGCCCTGCGCTTCTCGCTGAAATGGAGTGTCGCGCTCCATGTCCTCAACAATGTCCTCGCCACCCTGGGCGCTGTCACATCGCTGAGCAGATGGGTGTTGTCCGGAGTCACCTGGGCGGCCTTGATCGCCGTCCTAGTCCTGCTTTGGGTCAAGGCGCCGGCGCGAAAACAGTTGGTCGCCGAAGGACGCAGCCCCCTGATCACCCGCCCCTTCGCCACCGGTTGGAAGAACGGCTTTTTCCTGACCGTCGTCATCATTCTGTTCGCCGTCTCGGGGATGGTCAGCGGGATGGCACTGCTCTCGGCTATGTGACCCCGCAGAGGCCGAGTCGATGCCACAAGTTCACCGTCCCAGCCGGGTCACCGCCCAACCTCACCGCAACACGAGGAACATCGCTGGCATCATGACGACGGCGATGATGACAGAGATGGACGACATCAAACTCGCCAACCGAACATCACCGTGAGCCTCGTCGACGAAGCCGGCCACCATGACGGCGATGGGGGCCCACAAGACCACGACGAGGATGGTTTTGGCATCGACGCTCAGGACACTGGACGGAATCAGGAACCAGATGACCAGGCAAAACGCTATGACGAAAAGGTAGCGTTCGAGCAGGGCTCGACCGGCTGCGGCCCAGACGGCTCGCGGCAGGTTGAGCTCAAGACCCACCCCGATCATGAGCATGGCACAAAAGGGGTTGGCCTGGCCGACCAGGGACGTGAAGGTGATCACTTGATCTGGCAAGCTCAGATGGGCCAAGCGCAGAGTCATCAGGGCGACATAGACGATGAACACTGGCGAATGCAGCATGGTCAGGAGGAAGCGACCGATGCGGACACGCTGCCCACGCGCCGTCATCATGCCCCAGCCGTAGCCGATGCCACCGGCGGTGATCGAGTTGCCGATATCGAACATGGCCGTGTAGACCATGGCTGTCGGTCCAGCCAGTTGAGCGGTGTAGGGCATGGCGAAGGCGCCGACGTTATAGGACCCCGAATGCAGGATGGCGAAGGAGCGTTCAGCCGGAGAACGGTGGCGCGTCGTCAGCCAGGTGAAGCCCTGACGGATCAGATTGACCGCCAACCCGATCACGATCAGCCAGACCATGGTCGCGGTGATGTCAACCGTGTTGAAACTGGAGATCAAGGCTGCTGGCAAGGTGACACGCAGAACGATGATCGACAACACAGAGAAATGCTCGGCGCGCACCCAACCCAAGCGCTTGAGGCCATACCCGAGGAGCACGATGGCGGCAAGGCTGAGCCCCTTGACGATGACATCCCCCACGACAACCCTCTCATGATCGATCCACCCTGGCCGAGTCGCTGCTCCTCTCCGCTGGCCAGGCATAACCCTACCCACTCAGAGGCAGGCACGCCCGACTCGCCCACCGAGTGCGACAGAGGATCCGCCTCAGCCCCAAAGCGACCACCCAGGCGGCGGCCTCAGGAACCCCCTCGACAATGCCCTAACCCCACACCGTCACGACTGCACCACGAGGGCTGGCAATTGCTGCTTCAGTGCCTCCAAGAGGCCAGGACAGCGCGGGTCCTCGCAGAACACTCGGCCATCGGCCAGGACCACCCACCGGGTCGACCGGCCATACTCGGACCGCGGCTGGTAGTGCCCGCAGATGCCACGCACCATCGGGCGGGTCGAATCCACCAACTCCCCGACTCGGGCGACCGCCACCCGAACGACACCATCCGGATCGACTCCAGTGACGTACCTCTGGGTGGTGGGAAAGGGCAGCCAGGGCAAGGCCTCGCGAACATACTTCAGCACGCTCTTCAGCGAGATCTGGCGTGGGTCTTGCGGCGCCACTCCGGACCTCGCCCAGGCGTCCGCGCGACCACTGTCGCCCGCCCGCTCGCGTTCAAGCGCCTTCACATCATCCGTGAACCCCATGGGGCAACCCCGCCATCCTCGCCATCCTTACCACCGACACTCTCAGCCCGCTCGAATCAGACCTCGCCCGCTCGGGCGAGACGCACTCAAATATATCTTATCGACATCTCCTTATGCGCCTGGCGGCCCACCCCGGCCCCAGCCGCGCCAACCCTCTCCTCGTAGCCTCATGGGTTGTCTTTGGCGCTGCCGTGGGTTTGACGCTGGTGGGGGATGGCCGAGAGTGGGCGACCCGACGTCCCCAGTGACGCGATTCGATACCACCAGCAAGACGACCCTTGGCGGCAATTGGCGGCAACTAGGCAAAGAATGCCCTTCCGTACCCCCTGATGCATACATTGACCTAGTTGTGTCACCGTTTCCAGTGCTTTTGGCGACACAACTAGGACAAAGTATGACTGTAGGGGCTTGAAGACTCACTCTTTGCACAGTTATGCCACCCCGACATGGGCAAAGCCTTGCCCATGTCACCGCCGTGAGGACCGGGCCACTTCACCCACGACACCGCACCACCGCCTGACACGCCACACTGCACCACCGCCTAGCGCTCCACCCCGGCCCCAGCCGCGCCGACATGGACGGCCCACCCGCAGCCCGCCCTCACCAACACAGGACTACACTGGGCGAAGACACTGTCAATGCTGACGAAAGGAATACGGCATGAATCCCACAACCACAGCACTCGTCATGATCGAGTTCCAAAACGACTTCACCTCTCACGGAGGCACACTCCACGCTGCGGTCGCCGATGTCATGGAGTCCACCCACATGCTGGATCATGCGGTCGAGGCGGCCGACGCCACTCGCGAAGCCGGTGCGGTCGTCGTCCACAGCCCGATCACATTCCAGCCGGGGTACTACGAGATCACCAGCCATCCTTACGGCATCCTGGCCGGAGTGGTCGACTCGTCCTCATTCGTGAAGGACACCTGGGGAGCGGCCTTCGATGATCACGTGACACCGAAGGCCGGGGACATCGTGCTGGAAGGCAAGCGCGGCCTGGACGCCTTCGCCTCCACCAACATTGATTTCATCCTACGCAGCCGGGGCATCCAAACAGTCGTCTTGTGTGGCTTCCTGACCAACTGCTGCGTGGAGTCGACCATGCGCAGCGCCTACGAGCGCGGCTACGAAGTCATCACCCTGACCGACGCGGTGGCGGCCACCTCCCAGGCCGAGCACGACAACGCCATCAGCTACGACTACCCCATGTTCTCCAAGCCGATGACGACCGCCGCCTACATCGACGCCCTCAAGGGCGCCGTCGTGGCGGACGCCTCACGCGGGTACTGAGCCGGCTTCAGCCACCAGGCTAGAGTCCGCGCCAGACGACGGAGGCTGGGATCAAACAAATGTCCTGGTCGAGAGGGAAAACCTCCGAGCCGAGGTAGATGATGAACCCGCGATGAAAGGCGCCACTCTTCTGGAGGGTTCGAATACCCCGAAGCTGGCTCGAGTCGTAGACCCGACTGGCCTTGACTTCTACGCCGACGCGTCGACCCGCCTCATCCGAGAGCACCAGGTCGACCTCGCGACTTGTCGCCGCGTCCCGCCAGTAGTGGGCCCTGACCTGTCGCTTCGACCATCCGGCGGAAGCCAGTATCTCGTTGACCACCCAGCTTTCCAGAACCTGACCAAAGCTCTCTCGGTCTGCGGCCAGATCATGACCGGATGCACGCAGGGAGGCCACAGCGAAGGAACTGTCCACCGGATGCACTTTGGCCCGCGAGTGACTCTGCCGACTCGCGGCGGTCGTCAGGTTCGGCAACCAGTGAATCAGGAACAATTGAGTAAGGATGCCGAGATAGCGGTCAACCGTTCGACGATCAGCCCCAATCATCTGACCGACACGCGACGCGTTGAATATCCCACCAGGGGTCCTGAGCAAAGAATCGAGGACAGCCCGAGCAGTCTGGGCTGAGAAATCGGTGGCGGGCAGAACGGTGTCCGTCAGCAAACCCGTGACGTCGGAGCGCACCGCCTCAACCATGTCTGCAGCCGAGGGCGCGGGACGGGCAAGCGCATAGTCGGGAAAACCCCCAATGGACATGACATCAATGAGTGACGACTCATCCATGGGCTCCACCGACTGGGCGGTCAACGGAGCTTCAAACAGCCAATCAACCAGTGACATCTGACGCCCCTGGAGTTCCCACCCAGTCAACGGACACAGGGTGTAGCGACGCGATCGTCGCGCCAATGGATCGGCGCCACCGAGCCCCTTCCGACCAATGGAGGCCGAGCCGGTGAGAATGATCTGAAGTCCGGCAGGCAAGGTGTCCACCCGCTCCTTGACAGCCAAAGGAAGTTCGGGAATGAGTTGGGCTTCATCTACCACAGCCGGGAGGGGAAGACGGTCGACCCATGCTTCGACGTCAGCCTGCGCCAATGCCAGGGTGGACCGGTTCGCGAGCGACTGATAGGAAAAGCCCTGCGGGGCGAACTCTTGACGCACCATGGTGGTTTTACCCACTGCCCGAGCCCCCTCGATGATGGCGACCTTGGCGAGGGTGGATTCAAGCACTTTCTGGGCGATGGGTCGAGACACGAAGCTCATGAGGACAACTTAGCATGATCTTGTAAAAATGTACATCGAATGTACAAAAATTTGTACATCGAATGCACAGTTCTACCGGTTCGGGCACGCCGGGCCACAGACTGATCGGGCCGTCCCCCTGACCAGAGGGACGGCCCGACGCGGTGTATGACTAGCCACTCACTCCTGCGACAAGGTCACCGGAGCCTTCTTGAAGCCCTTGGTCTGCACAGCCAGCATGATCACACCGGCCAGCGTCCAGATGCCACCGATGGTCAAAGCCATCCAATCCAAGCTCAGCCACAGGGCGACCGAGATGATGGCGCCGAGGCCTGGGAGGACGAGGTAGGGGATCAGATCTTTTCCGTGACGACGCTTTCCGCGCACAAAGAAGTGGGCGATGACGGACAGATTCACGAAGAAGAAGGCCGTGATGGCGCCGAAGTTGATGATCGAGGAGACGGACATCAGGTCGATGAACAATGATGCGATACCAACGACAGCGATGCAGAGGATGGCGATGATCGGGGTCTTGTACTTCGGATGCACCGTGCCCAGCTTCGATGGGAGCACACCATCGCGGCCCATGGCGAACAGAATCCTTGCGCCAGAGGCCATGCCGGATGAACCGGAACCGATGCAGGAGGCGATGAAGATGACCGACAAGATGAATGTCATGACTGGGCCGGCGACTCGGGTCATGATCTCGGTCGAGGCCGTGTCTTGGTTGACGATCTCCTGCCAGGCTGTCGGCCAGGCCATCTGCATCAGGTAGGACACGCCAATGAAGACGACGCCGGCGACCAGGCAGGTCAACACGATCGCCCGAGGCACGTCGCGCTTGGGGTTGACCGACTCCTCAGAGAAGGTGGTGATGCCGTCGAATCCCAGGAACATCAAGCACAAGACGGCTGCCGCTGCGAAGACCGCCGACATGCCAGTGTCTGGATTGGTGATCTCGGCCGCCGTGGCAAAACCCTGAAGTGAGAACACTGGGGCGCCTTGACCAGCCAGGTAGGCGATCAGGAAGATGACAAAAGCCACCACGAAGCCGATTCCGAGAATCGTGCTGATGGTGCTTGTGGCAGCCGATTCGGTGACGCCACGGATGGTCAGCAAGGTGATGCCTATCAGGGCAGCCAGGGCGAAGACCCACACCGGCACCGACGGGATCAAGACGTTGAGGTACAAGCCGATGAGGAGGAAGTTGAGCAGGGGCAAGATAAGGTAATCCAGCATCACGACCCAGCCGACGACGAAGCCGATGTGGGAGTTGAAGCTGCGTTGCGTGTAGGTGTAGACCGAGCCGGAGATGGGGAACTCGCGGGCCATCTTGCCGTAGCTCAGCGCGGTGAACAGCATGGCGACCGTCGCCACGATATAGGCCAGCGCCAGCATGCCATGGGTTTTGACCGTCGCCACGCCGTAGAGCGTGAACACGCCCATGACGTTGATGTAGGCCAAGCCGAAAGCGAGCAAGTGACGGGTTTTCAGTGAGCGTTTGAGCTCTTGGCGGTATCCGAAGACAGAGATGTCCGGCGAATCAGGCGCCAACGGGGTGTGATTCTCAGTGATCATGGGTGTGCTCCATTGCAAGAGGTGGTGTGTGGGAGATGGTGGCCAGCCCTCGGGGCTGTTTCGCTGGCTGGCCACCAGGGAAAGGACGGTCAGTCCATGAAGGCGCCGCCGTTGACGGCGATGGCTTCACCGGTGATGAAGGCGGCGTCATCGGACAGGAGGAAGGCCACGACCTTGGCGACGTCGCGCGCCTCTTCGATCCGACCCAGTGGGGTGTCGTCGATCATCATCTGCTGCACCTCGGGGACGGTCTTGCCCCGAAGGTCGGCTTCCCAGACGAGTTCGCGTTCCTGCATGGAAGTACGCACATAGCCTGGGCAGACCGAGTTGACGGTGATGCCGTGCTTGCCCAACTCATAGGCCATGGCCTGAGTCAGACCGACCACGCCGAACTTCGAGGCGACATAATCGGCCAGGAAGGGGACACGGCCTTGCTTGCCCGCCATCGACGCGGTGTTGACGATCCGGCCACGGCTGGAGGTGCGCACCATGGCGGCGGCGGCCGCCTGACCGGAGATGAAGCATCCCTTGAGGTTGACGTCGATGCTGAGCGCCATCTTCTCCACTGGCATCTTCAAGAAGTCCTGCATGAAGGAGATGCCCGCGTTGCTCACCCAGGCGTCGAGGCCCAAGCGATCAGCCACGTCGTCGGCCACAGCCGCGACCTGTTCGGGGACGGTGATGTCGACTTGGCGGGCCTCATGGGTCTGGCCGGCGGTCGTGTCGAGTTCGGCGGCGGTCTGTGTGGCAGTGGCGAGATTGACGTCGGTGGCGACGACTTGCCAGCCCCGTTCGGCCAATACCTGAGCGATGGCCTTTCCGATGCCCGAGCCAGCACCGGTCACAACAACTGTCTTAGTCATAGTGAGTGTGTCCTTTCTGCGATTTCGTGTGAGATTGGCTGGGTCGCTTGACCCAGCTCGCGCCATTCGGCGTACGCCTGGGCGTAAAGATCCACCATCTGCGGACGTGGCAGCAGTGGCTCTCCGAGTTCAAGGAAGCGCTGGATGGCGGACCAATCCGGCAGGAGCCCGACCCCGATGGCGGCGATCTCAGCGGCGGCCAAGGAAGCGCCGGGATGATCGATCACGGGATAGAGCGGGACGTTGAGCACGTCGGCATGGATCTGTTTCCAGAAGCGGGAACGGCTGCCACCGTTGGTCACCAGAGCGCGAGTGATCGACATGCCCATGGAGTCGAAGACCTCGAAGTGATGGCGGAAGCCGAAGGCAATGCCCTCAAGAACCGAGCGGTACAAATCGGCGCCGGTGACGCCGAGATGGAGTCCGGCGAAGGAGCCGCGCAGCATGGGGTCGTGCAGCGGGCTCTTCTCGCCGAGGAAGTAGGGCAGGCAGAGCACCTGAGCGGCGGGACGCTGATCAGCCTCGTCATCCAGCTGTGGCAGTGGGGTTCCACCCAAAAGGTTCTGCACCCACCGGATCAGCGAGCCGCTCGTCGCCATGCAGCCGTTAGGCAGCCAGAGACCAGGCACAGGATGGGCGTCAAGGTAGACCCGCCAGTCGACCACCGGGGCGTCAGACGCCGCCAGGATGTCGCCCGCCCCGCCCAGTTTCACCAGGGCGTCGCCAGGGCTCTGCACTCCGGCGGCGAAGGCCGACAACACATGGTCGGCGCCGCCGACCACCAGGGCCGTGCCGGGGTTGAGGCCTGTGCGCTGAGCGACCTGAGCACTGACCTGACCGACCTGGGAGCCCGGACCTGCGATCATGGGCACACGCGCGGGGTCGAGTCCAGCCGCTTCGAAGGACTGAGGAAACACCGCGCCAGACAGCGTGAAGAGCCCTGACTCGATGGCCCAGTTCTGCTCGACGTGGGGCTCAGCCCCCAAACTCATCAAAATGTAGTCATAGGACCCGACGATGTGGCAGACCTTGGCCCACACCTCAGGCTCGTGACGGCGCAACCATAGGGCGGTCGGACCAACGGATTGCTGAGTGACGGCCGAACCCGTCACCGTCAACGGATCACAATCCGCCAAAGCGTCGCGCACCTCGTCGATCTCGGCCACTGCCCGAGCGTCGTTCTGCAAGATGGCGTTGCGCAAGGGTCGGCCCTGGTCGTCCACGAGCACCACTGCGGGCACCATGCCAGTGGCGGCGATCGCCCCAACCTCGTCGGGGGCGATCCCAGTTTGAGCGAGCAACTCCGCCAGCCCGGTCAGGACGTTGTCCGACCACTGGGCTGGATCGGCTTCGGCATAACCAGGCTGGACCGAGATGAGTTGAGAGGCCAGGGTGACCTGGCCGATCAGTCCGCGTTCGACATCCAAGGCCACGATCTTCGTGCCGGTGGTGCCAATGTCGATGCCAAGAGTGACATGAGCAGGCATGATAGGTCCTTTCGTTAAGGGATCAAGGGTGTGCTCCGGGGAGAGCGAGGTATGACATGACAATGGCGGCGACGCCAGTGACGTGAGCGAGGCGAGGAAGTGTCGTGGGCTAGATGTCGGGAGTCCGGGGATCGCTTGGCGCCGATGACTCCGCCTCGTCAGGACCGACACAGATGACACGCACACCACTCGAACTGGCCGCTTGGAGAGTCGCATTGTCGCCCACGCCGTCAGTGACAATGACAGCGATGTCCTGCAGCGCGGCGACATTGGCCAGGCGCACCTGGTCGAGTTTCTCCGCACCGGCGACGCACACGACCCGTTCAGAGCAGTGAATGGCCGCCCGTTTCACCGCCGCCTCCAGCAGATGGTAATCCGTGGCGCCCCGTTCCGCGTCGATGCCAGCGACACCCATGATGTAGGTGTCACAGTTATATTGCGAGAAGACGGCCTCGGGCTGAGTGCCGATGAGAGACAGCTCACCTGGTCGTACAACTCCACCTGTCACAATCACAGTGGTGCCGGGTTCATCCACCAATTCGATCGCCACAGGCAGGCTGGGGGTCAGCACTGTCAGCGCGAGGCCCTTGCCTTTGATCTCGCGCGCCACCGCCAAAGCGGTCGCACCCGAATCAATCAACACGGTCTCACCCGACTCCAACAACTCCACCGTCGCCTCGGCGATGAGCTGCTTTCCGTTCGAGTGTTCCGCCGCCCTGGAGGCGAACGGCGGCTCGACTGACGTGCCCTTGACAGCGATGACCCCACCGAGAACCTTGCGAATCACACCCTTGGCCTGAAGGTGCTCAACGTCACGACGGATAGTCATCAAGGACACGCCGAACTCGGTGGCAAGGTCCTCGAAGCTGACTTCGCCTTCGCTGGCGGCGATCCTCTCGATGCGCTCGCGGCGGGACTGTACTGTCATCATGGCTACCTAACGCTGTTGGTACACCAGGAACTGTACATGGGATATTCCAACACTGTCAAGACACCAATGTGCTCCTTTCACACTAATGTCTCCAATATTAGACATCTACGAGCATATTGTGTTCTTAGATTTCTCTTTTTGACTTGACGACTGTGATTTTTTCACATACGGTTGACTCATCAAACGCCGACGCGACGACCAGCGATGGGCGGCCGCGATTTACCCCTGGAGGAACACATGCACACCTGGATCGAGTCCCTATTCGGCACGACGAAGCCCGTCGTCGCCATGCTTCACCTGATGGCGCTGCCCGGCGACCCCCACTATGACGAAGTTGGCGGCATGTCAGCCGTCATCGAACGAGCAGAACGAGAGTTGGACGGCCTGCAGTCCGGCGGTGTCGACGCGATCATGTTCTCCAACGAGTTCTCCTTGCCCTATCTGACCCGCACCGAGCCGTTGACCGCCATCGCCATGGCCCGCGTGATTGGCCAGCTGAAGAGCAAGATCACTGTGCCCCACGGCGTCAACGTGCTGTGGGACGGGAGCGCCTCGATTGACCTGGCCAAGGCGACCGACGCTTTCTTCGTGCGCGAGATCTTCACCGGGGTCTACGCCAGCGACTTCGGCCTGTGGAACACCAACGTGGGCGAGGTGGCGCGTCACCGCCACAGGATCGGCGCCGATCACATCAAGCTCTTCTTCAACATCGTGCCTGAGTCGGCCCAGTACCTGGCCGGACGTGACCTGGCAGCGATCACCCGCTCAACCGTCTTCGCCACCGGGCCGGACGCCTTGTGTGTCTCGGGTCTGACCGCCGGAGCCCCCACTGATCTCGAACAACTGACCATCGCCAAGCAGAGCGCCGGAGCCACTCCCGTCTTCGTCAACACCGGTGTGAACGCGACCAACATCGCCGACCAGTTCGCGGTGGCCGACGGGGCAGTCATCGGCTCCTTCTTCAAAGTGGACGGAGTCTTCGAGAACGAAGTCGATCCCGCCCGTGTCGCCCTGCTGATGGACGCGGCGAAGGCCGCCCGGAAATGACTAGCGAGCTGGAAGAGCGTCACGCCAAACTCGTGATGATCGCCCGACGCGCGGCGCACGCTGCCGCCCTGGTTCACCGCCAGGGTCGCAGCGCCCGCCTCGACATCCACACCAAAACCAACGCCAGTGACATCGCCACACAAGTCGACCGCTCAGCCGAGCGCGCCGCCGGCCATGTCATCCAGGCGGCCCGACCCCGCGACAGCCTGCTCGGCGAAGAAGGTGTCGCCTCCGCCCAAGGCCAGTCCTCGATCCGCTGGATCATCGATCCGCTCGACGGCACCACGAACTACACGCTGGGGCTGCCCCACTACTGCTCCTCCGTGGCAGCCTTCGACCAGGAACTCGGATGCGTCGTCGCCGGAGCCATCGAGTCAGAATCGCTCGGCGTGTCGTACTGGGCAGGACTGGATGGGGGCGCTTGGCGACAGCGGAACGCAGAGGACGCGCCAGTGAGGCTGGAGCCACACCCGAGATCCCTGCCGCGAATTCTCTTGACCGGCCTGTCCTACGACCCGGACATCCGGGCCCGTCAGTTGGTCGAATTGACCAGCCTGGCCCGAGACTTCGATGATGTTCGCTCCCTCGGATCGGCCGCACTGGCCCTGTGCCTGGTCGCCGACCGCACCGCCGAAGCTTACGTCGAATCCGACCTCTACGAGTACGACTGGGCCGCCGGAGCCCTCATCGCCTCTGAGGCGGGCGCCATCGTCGATGCCGGACCCGCGCCGCGTGGCGGTGTCAGCGCCAGGTGGAAGTAGCCCCTGTTGGCCCGCCGATCGGATTATGTGATCACTTGGAGATTGCCCTGATAGGTGCTTCGGATGAGGTGTTGGGTTCAGGGGACAATCTGGCAAGGCGGAGGAAGGAGACGGGCTGGACGCCCGTCGACAACGCAGTCCAGATTGGTTCCTGAGCCCAACACCCCGAATGACCTATCAGCGGAACCTCTTGATCCCGTCCCGGTCGACGTACCTCCACAATCGGGCCTGATCCTCAGGCGAGGCGTAGCCGATGCCGATTCGCGGGGTGGTCTCGATGGAGGCGGGGCGGTAGCCGTCGTCCTCCAACCACAAGGCAGAGGAGCTGGTCAGGTCAGTCCGATTGTCGGCCAGGGTCACGCCAAGTGCTTTTGCGGCACGCCCCGGCCCCGGCACGCCCACCAGCCCCCGTATCAACGCCGCCTGGGGCAGGCCCTCAGGCCCGGTGACGACGTTCATCAGGTGATGAATGCCATAGCAGAGGTAGACATAGGCGCATCCGCCCGCGTGGTACAGGGGCTCGGTCCGCTTGGTCCGACCGGCCCGCGCGTGGCAGGCGGTGTCCTCCTCACCCCGATAGGCCTCCACCTCAGTGATCCTCCCCCGCCGGACCTCACCGTTGGCCGTCACCCGGACAATGGTCTTCCCCAAGAGCTCCGGTGCGACCTCCAGCACGTCGCGTTGATAAAACCCCGCCTCCAGTCGCATGGCCACGAGTATAGGGGCACCTATCGGCTGACCTGGGGACGCCGGGGATCGGGCTCCCAGAAGCGATGACACCCTGCATGCTCGACACCGCGCTGACGTTGAAATCCACATCAGTCGGCGTGACATAAGTGCGCAAAGAATGAGCCTCCAAGCGGCCACAGTCATACATTGGCCTAGTTATGTCACCGAAAGCACTGGAAACGGTGACATAACTAGGCCAAAGTATGCATCTGGGGGTACAAGAGGGCATTCTTTGCCTAGGTGCCGCCAGTTGTCATCGAGGGTCGCCTTGCCGGCGGCATCGAATCGCGTCCTGCGCCATACCTCACACACGTCCGGCGCCATACCCCTCACACGTCCTGCGCCATATACCCCCCACACATATCGTTTAGATCTCTCTAGAGCGGCGGGCCTCCCCTTTCTCCTCAATGTCGAGCCCCCCGCCCCGCAGACCCTCACCCAAACAACAGTTCCGACTGGAGCATGAGGGCGGCGGCCCCGATGGCGGGGGCGTTGGCGGCATGGGGTGACACCCAGACATCAATGGTGTGACTGGCGCGGGCCATGTACTGGGTCCGGAGGATGTCTTCGATAGCGGGCAGGTAGAGATCGCCCGCCGCTGCGAAACCCAAACCCGTCAAAGCGATGTGCTCCGGGTCGACGATGCCGGCCAGGGTGAGGGCGCCGACCGCGATGTAGCGGGCCGACTCATGGAACAGTGCCAGCGCCTGAGGGTCACCGGCGCGAGCCAGGTCGGCGACACGGATGAACTGACCCAGCAAGGACACCGAGTCAGCCTGATCGGTCGATTCGAGCAGCCCCAACTCCTGAGCTTGGAGGACGATCGTATGAGGCCCGCCCATCACTTCGACGCAACCGCGTCCGCCGCACCAACACGGTGGCCCGTCCAGATCGACACAGATGTGGCCGACTTCAACCGAGTTGCCGCTCGCCCCACGGTAGGGCTCGCCGTCGATGATGACCGCGCCGCCGACGCCCACCCCCATGTACAAGGTGGCCAACCCTTGGACCCCAACCGGGTTGGTCCAGTACTCACCGAAGGCACAGGCAGTGGCATCGTTGTCCACCATGACGGGCATGCCGGTCGCGCTCTTCAAGGCGGCGGCGAACGGGAAGGGCGACCAGCGTCGCCAATCGGCCGGCGACAGAACCATATCGGCGTCCGGCGTCATCGGTCCTGGGGAGCAGACGCCGATCCCCAGGACCGACTGACGCGACAGGCCCGAGGTCTCGATCAGCTGGCCGGCGTACAAGGCGATCAGGCCGACCAACTCTGCCGGACCGCGCGACCCGACCGACTCATCGGCGTACGCCGCGACGACCCCGCCGACCATGTCGGTCAGCACCAAGCGCAGACTGCCCTGATCCAAGTGGACACCGACCGCGTGGCGTGCGTCGCGCACCAAACGCACCAGCCGGCGAGGCTTGCCCGCCGTGGGTTCGACCTGATCAACCTCGTAGACGAAACCGTCCTTGATCAAATCGCGCACCGTTGTGGAAACGGTCGCTCCAGTCAGACCGGTCAAGGCCGCGATGTCCGACCGACTGGTCTGACCAAGTCCCCGAATAGCATTCAGAATGAGCGGACGCGCACCAGTCAACCGTCCCCAGCTTCGCGTCGCCATACCCTTCCCCCCAATCTTCACCCCCGGCCCGCTGACCCCCTGATCCGCGACCCCTGAGACACAATCCTGCCATACATGTGGGCCCGCCCCCAGTGAAGGAACGGACCCACACGACGAGCGACTAACCGTTGCACTCTGCCGGGGCCGGATCGGCCGTGCAGGGTTCGCGGGTCGGGTCGTTGGCGTACACCTTCTTGGCGTTCTCAGCTGTGACCAGAATCGGCGTCAGGAGGTCGGTCGGGACGATCTTGGTGCCGTTGTCGTAGGTCTCAGTGTCGTTGACAGTGACAGGCTGGCCCTTCTGCAGTTCACCGATGACCTTGACGATCTCCTTGACCAAGCCGCTGGTGTCCTTGTAGATGGTCATGTATTGCGTGCCCTTCATGATCAGGGGAATCGAGGCTGTCTCAGAGTCCTGACCGGAGATGACCGTCTTCTCGTCAGCCTTGCCAGCGGCGTCCAGCGAGGCGATAGCCGCGCGGGCCAGAGTGTCGTTGGGCGAGAGGATGCCGTTGAGCTTGGCGTCGGTGTAGTTGGCGGAAAGGATCGTGTCCATCCGCTTCTGAGCATTGGCGGCCAACCAGCCTTGCGTGGCGGCCTGCTGCTGAGTCGTCTGGCCTGACAGAACTTTGATGGCGCCGCAGTCGATGGCGGGCTGGATCACGCTCATGCCACCCTCGAAGAAGGGCTTCGAGTTGGCGTCGTCCGGCGAACCAGCCAGCAGTTCGACGTTGTAAGGCGGCTCGCCTTGTGTGGCCATCATGCCTTCGACGACAGCCTTGCCCTGAAGCTGGCCAACCTTGAAGTTGTCATAGGCGACATACATGTCGATCGACTCGGTCTTCATCAAGAGACGGTCGTAAGCGATGACGGTGACGCCAGCAGCCTTGGCCTGGTCGAGCTGGCCACCCAGCTGCGAACCATCGACCGCACCTACGACAAGGACCTTCACACCCTGAGTGATCATGGCCGTGATCTGGTTCTGTTGATCGGAGACGCCGTTGGTGGCGAACTGCACGACCGGCTGGTAACCAGCGGCGGTCAACTGCTCGTTGAACATGCCTTCCGCTTCCACCCAGTTCTGCGAAGTCTTCTGCGGCAAGGACACGCCGATCAGGGAACCGGCCTCAAAGCCGGTGCTCGGAGTGATCGTCGATGTGGCCCCGCCAGCACCCTCCAACGAAACCGCGTCAGAGGCCTTCTTCAAGCACTGCGTCAGCGCAGAGGTGTCAGCCGTGGACCCGGCGTTCGCGTCGGTGGCATTACCACCCGTTCCGCCACGGTCATTGTTGCTCCCACAACCCGTCAGCAGCATCGCCCCGGTCACCACTAAGGCGGCCGCGACAGTTCTGATTTTCTTCATGTTTCACCTTTCGGTTGTTGAGGCATCCGGATCATCGCCGGATGAGGTTGGCGGGTCCTGGCCCGCCGCGACGTCGGGTGAGGCCGAGGGCCCGTCGACGACTTGAGTAGAAACGAAAGTGGCGCCGCTAGCCGAACCGGCCGCGTCGTCACGGGCACGTTGCGCCGTCCGGGCGCTCAGATCGGGCCGCAATTCCTCGGCTCGCGGGGCGCCGGCCATCTCTCGGCGCGGGTGCAATCCCCGCATCAAAGAGCCGATGATCGACGGCTTGCCTTGAGCCTTGGAGTACAGATCGAAGGCCACGGCGACCAGTAGGACCAGGCCCTTAATGATCTGGGTCATGTCAGAGCCGACGTTCATCAACTGCAAACCATTGTTGAGAACAGCCATGACCAGGCCACCGATGATGGCCCCCATGACGGTGCCGACGCCGCCGGAGACCGCCGCCCCGCCGATGAAGACAGCTGCGATGGCGTCGAGTTCCCAACCGACGCCATCAGACGGCCCGGTCGAGTGTGAACGCCCGATGAACATGATGGCCGCGACCGCCGCCAACAAGGACATGTTGAACATCGACAGGAAGTAGACCTTCTTGGTGTTGATGCCGGTCAACTGGGCAGCCGCCCGGTTGCCGCCGACGGCGTAGACCGACCGACCCAGCGGCGTGCGGTTGGAGATGAAGTTGTAGACCAAAACGATCACCACCAGAATGCAGCCGGTGACCGGGAAGGAGGTGTTGACCCGACCGCTGCCGAAGAGGAAGGTCAGGTAACCCAAAACCGCCACCATGACGACCAGCCGCACAATCAGCGGCCACAGGGGCGGCATCACGGAACCAGTCTTGGCCAAACGAGCACGACGCCGGACCTGCATGACGACCAGCACGACAGCGGCAAGAATGCCCAAGAGCACAGTCGAGTTGTTCAGTCCTGTGTTGGGGCCCCACTCCGGCAGGTAGCCACCGCCGATGAATTGGATCTCTTCGGGCACTGAGATCGACT
Organism: Propionibacteriaceae bacterium; assembly: GCA_031286045.1. GTDB lineage: Bacteria > Actinomycetota > Actinomycetes > Propionibacteriales > Propionibacteriaceae > WQYJ01. Next base: position 19,767 of record JAITVA010000069.1, read on the forward strand.
CGGCCTTGCCGATGAACTGATCAAGACCACGGAAGAGCATCTGCCCGGCCAGGGTCGTGATGAAGCCCGGCACCCCCACGAATGCCAGCCAGGCCCCTTGCCAGGCACCGATGACACCGCCGACGCCCAGGCCGATCAGCACCCCGCCCCACCAGGGGATGCCGAAGGTGTGGATGAGGAAGGAGAAGAGGACGGCCACGGCCGCGCCGATGACGACGCCCGCGACGACGCCGACCACGACACTGGGTATCCTGCCCATTCCCCTCTTCAACAGTTTTCGACCGATGACGACGCCACAGGCGACCCCGACGACCAGTCCTACTGGAATGCCGATGATGAGGTACCAGGTTTCACCACCGCGCAAGGCCATGGCCATGCAAATGCCGACGACGGCCGCCACCGAGCCTGGCGCCAAGTCGATCTGGCCGGTGATGATGACGAACAACATGCCGATGGCCATGACCAGGACGTAACTGTTGCCGTTGAGGATGTTCTGCGCATTGGTTGGCGTCAGCACCTTGCCACCGGTCTGCCACTGGAAGAAGGCGATCAACAGGATCAGGGCCAACACCATGCCGTACTGCCGCAGGTTGCCGCCGAGTAATTCCTTCACGTGTTTCATCTCAGGTGTTCCTTTGCTTCTCAAGTTCCTCAGGCCACCGGGGCGGTGGTGGCAGTGTCTGTCATTTGCCTCATCAGCGACTCCTGAGTGGCCTCGCTGGCCTTGACGCAACCGGTGATGCGCCCTTCGAAGACCGTGTAAATCCGGTCGCACACACCCAGCAGCTCCGGCAGTTCCGAACTGATCATGATGACGCCTTTGCCCTCGTCAGCTAGGTTGGCGATGAGGGTGTAGATCTCGTATTTGGCGCCGACGTCGATGCCACGGGTCGGCTCGTCCAGAATCGCCAAGACCGGCTGGGTGAACATCCACTTGGCCAAGACGACTTTCTGTTGATTGCCGCCCGACAGGGTCGAGACGACCACCTCGATGTTGCCAGCCTTGATCCGCATCTCTTTGCGGTACTCCTCGGCGGCGGCCCGCTCCGCGTGAAGATCGATCACGCCGCGTGGCGAGATCCGCTTGATACCGGCTGAGACGATGGTGTCGGCGATCGTGTCCAACAGGTTGAGGCCCAGCATCTTGCGGTCTTCTGGCACGTAGGCAATACCGTGGTTGATGGCCGATGACACGTTCGGAATCGTCACCGGCTCACCGTTGAGATAGATCTGACCGTCGCGCCAAATACCGTAGGTGCGCCCAAAAATGGATCGGGCCAACTCGGTGCGACCGGCGCCCATGACACCGGCGAAGCCGACGATCTCACCCTTGCGGACAAAGAAGTCGGAGTGCTTGCAGACCAGACGTCCTGGGATCTGGGGATGCTCGACCGTCCAGTTCTTGACTTCGAAGAAGGTCTCCCCGATATGGGGTTGGTGGTCGGGGAAGCGGGAGTCCATGGGGCGGCCGACCATGGCACGGATGATGCGATTCTCGTCAGCCCCTTCTCTGGCGACGTCGATCGACTCGACCGTCTTGCCGTCGCGGATAACGGTGATGGAGTCGGCGATGGCGGAGATCTCGTTCAGCTTGTGGCTGATCATGATGCAGGTCAGGCCCTTGGCCCGAAGACCGCGCAGTATGTCCAAGAGGTTGGCGGAGTCGTCCTCGTTGAGCGCCGAGGTCGGCTCGTCGAGGATCAAGAGCCGCACGTTCTTGCTCAAGGCCTTGGCGATCTCAATCAACTGCTGTTGGCCGACGCCGAGGTTCTTGATGGCGGTGTCTGGGTCGATGTCGAGGCCGACCCGGGCCATCAGGTCGAGGGCTCGGCGACGGGCCTCCTCCCAATCGATGACGCCATGGTTGGTGACCTCGTTGCCCAGGAAGATGTTCTCGGTCACACTCAGTTCGGGGATCAGGGCCAACTCCTGGTGGATGATGACGATGCCGACCTCTTCGGATTCACGGATCGAGTGGAAGGCCATCTCCTGACCATCGAAGATGATGTCACCCTCGTAGGTTCCGTGGGCCCACACCCCCGACAGAACCTTCATCAGGGTCGACTTGCCGGCGCCGTTCTCGCCGCAGATGGCGTGGATGACGCCGCGCTGGACCGTCATCGTGACATCATCCAGAGCCTTGACGCCAGGGAATTGCTTGGTGATGTGGAGCATCTGAAGAATCGGCCCGGCATCAGCCGACCCATTCGTCGGACGACAGCCCACCGACTCAGACGCCACCATTGGTTCACTCATCAGGTCTGCCTCACATCGATTCACGCGTGTGGCCTGCCAAAACCACCCGCTCTACGTCGTCGTACGGGAAGGGAAAATGCACCGGCTCCGCGAAAGCCGAATCCCCCACTCGCGCTACTTCGTTAACTAATCTAAGTTCATTGTCAGGCTCTGTCAACCTTGTGAGTGCATCGTTGCCAAATCGTTATCTTTTCCAGGGTTTGAGCGTGCTTCAATGCACATCACGCATCCAACGCGGTGATTACACAACCACCCCAGTCGGCCTTCGCGTATGGGAAATGAGAGCTTTCTTCAGTGGCCGAAGTAAGCCGCTTGGGATCAGCGATGCTTGAAGTAGCGGAAGAGATGACCCTCCTTAGTCAAACCGAAAGCCATCAATCCACCGAGCGACCCAACCACCGCAGACAGGCCGAAAATGCGAAGGGTTGTCCACCAATGGCTCACTGAAGCGGGACGATCCGGCACTTCCTCGCCTCCGGCTCACTCATGTCATGACCGCCAGGCAAGACCATGGGCGCCGAGGGTTCCTGGTTCGGCGGAGGCTGGTTGGGGTCCATGGTGCTGGTGTCGTAGTAGGTGGCATTCTGACCAATCAAATCGTCCCAGTCCTGCCCAGTGAACCCTTCTGGAGCCAGACCATGACGCACCAAGCACGCCGCAATCAAGCCACTCCAATCCTCATCGTTGGGATTCACTCGCACCATATGATACAGAGAACCGATCCCGCCCATCCACGCATCTTCACAGGTCCTCTCCGCAGCCAAGGCCTCTTCCTGCTCGGCCGCAGTGAAGTTGTCCCAGGGCCCATGGCTCATATCCATCGTCTGGTTGCTCAAGCCGTACCTATCCACGTCATAGAACAAGACATAGCCACGCTCCTCCATACAAGACACCATATGCTGCTGCGCGTCTTGGAGTTCCTGGACATCCACCTTGCCGTCAGCCAGGACTTCCCTGACATAGTCACTCTTGGCGCGTTCATACTCCTGTCTGAACTGTGCCGCGTAGGGACCAGCGGCATCAAAATCATCACCCTCGCCCGGGGAGCAAGCACTCAGTCCACCCATGGCAAAGACAACCGCGCACATCAATGCCATCACAGTGGGCACTATCGCCGCGCGGCGCACGGAATGCGGACAACGACCAGGCGCCATTTTGGCCTCCACTCAACACAGGATGCCCCAACCGAGCACACCCCTAGAGCCCTCGAAGAAGCACCACCCCCGCTCGCTCGACCTTTCCCCATCGAGGACACCGACGGTGAACCGGGACCAATGCCTCTCATCTTGACCAGACTCTGCCAAGCCTGACCATCCTCGTTCCTTGAGAACAATTCCGACTTTAGAGTGCCCTCTTGTCGATTGCAGATGCCAAACAGAAAGACAGGTACATCGCCCAAGTGATATCCGCACGT
>JAITVA010000143.1 GCA_031286045.1 Propionibacteriaceae bacterium
TTCACCGGCCACTCATGAGATGAGTATGTCGGCTCCTTGGCGGGTCTGCGTACACCCTAAGCAAAAATAGTAGAGTCAAGAAGAAAAATCAGTACCTCTAGAAAGCACAATTGGGGAAGCCAGTGCGCAGTTCATCGACAGTGGACGGCGAACTACGTACAAGTTCTTCCTTCATGAAAGCAAGGGCTCGACGGGCTCAATCGGCTTGAGGATGGGGACCATTCTCCACCCCACACACCTCAACCAACTGCCCGCCCAGCCTCACGATCAGAGCACGAACCAGGTGCGCAGGATCTGACGCAGCTCATCACGGTTGGTCACCCCAGTCTTGCGGTACACCGCCTGAAGGTGAGTCTCGACGGTACGCACACTGACGCCGATCTTGGCCGCGATCCCTGACGAGGACTGGCCTTGGGCGGCGTAACCCGCCACTTCGCCTTCACGCCCAGTCAGATCGACCGCGTCGACCAAGCGGGCGAACACTCCGTCGCAGGAGCGGGTGATGGCGCCGGCGGTAGTCCATGCGGCCTGGGCTTGAGCCAACCAGCCTGCCGAGTCGCCCTGCTCACGCAGGATGAGCGCCCAGGTGATGCGCGCCCGGGTGGCGTCCAGGGGGCCGCAGACGGCCCGCAATTCGGCCACGACCTGCTCAAACTCGTCGAGCCGGGCGTTTGACGCGACATCGATGTAACGCCCGAGGGCGCGCACCGTCTTGGACTGCGTCTTCGCGGCGGCCGCGACCACGCTTGCGGACCGCTTGGTCATGGGATGGATCTCGACGCCGGGAACAGCCAGATACGTCGCCGTGACAACGAACCCACGTTCCAGCAAGTCGTCAACCGTGTCCCAGACCCGGTCGGCCGAGCTGGACTGCTTGAACAGTTCGTCCATGTCCGAGAACATTCCCGGGAAGGGGCCGATCTCCACGCCCAGCGACCGGGCCTGAGCGGACAAGTTGCGGGCGTAGTTGCGGCGGCCCTCCCAGTCGGCCACGAATGAGCCCAACAGGAACAGGCCAAGCTTGTAGTAGTTCTGGAGGAAGTTCATCTCAGCAAGGCGATAGACCACTTCCACCATCGACTCCAACTCGTCGAAACGGCCCAGCATGGTCATACCGAAGGCGGCGACGTAGGCATGGCAGGTGATGGCGCGTGAGTCCAAGCTGTCGACGGCCTCGCCAAGGCGTTCGATCGCCCAATCGACCCCGGCATGGGCGTCGCCGTCAAGGATCTGGACCATCCCTTCCAAGACCTGCTTGACCACGAGCACCCGTTTCGTGTCCGCCTCCAGGTTGGCCAGAATTTGAGCGGCGTCCTCGATCCGCCCCTGTGCGACGAAGGTCTCCGCCCTGGCGACCATGAGCATGTCGTCTTCGCCCCCGTTGGGGCCAAGCGCGCCAGGCCCCAGCAACTCGGGCGTGGGCACCCGATCACACACCAGGGTCAAATGAGCCTCATGCCCACGGATCCGGTCCGCGTATTGTGGAAACTCCTTGCGCATCTTTCCAAACTGCTCGACTGCCCCAGGCAGGTCATACAGGGCCAAGGCCCGATACGTCGCCACCAAGGAGGCGAAGCGAGCCGACGAGGCCGGGTCAGTGCCCGGATCGGTCTGACTGAACACAACGTTGATACGTTCCTCGTTGGTGACGCCCGAGAACAGGGTCATCAGCAGAGGCACCGCGTTGGCCGGTGAACGGTCGTGCTCCCAAATCGCCCAATCCCGATCGACGGTGTCCTGCCACTTCTCCATCACCCGCTCCGCCAAGACGCCAGCCTCGACACCGGTGACCTTGAGCAGGTGCATCCCCGACAGGAAGGACACCTGGTCGTGGGTCGCCTCGACCTCGAAATCGCCCCCCGTGCGCCGCAACAACTCCGATAGTGCTGGCGGGAAGACATGGGCGCCGACTGCGGTCGAGAACCGGTCGAGACGTAGCACCCCGGATTGGATCAACTCGGACACCTGCACCGGTCCGATCAGGTCGCGTGCCTCTGGCAAGGAGAGTCGGCGAATAGCCGCCAACCGTGTCAAGGACTCGAGACTGACCTTGTCAAGACCACGCAGGAAAGGAGAAAGAACTAAACGTAGACTGTTGTCCCAAAGACTGCCTTCGGCCGTCCACACCCCGGCGGTCTGAACCAGGCGACCGCTGCGCCGTCCGCCCCGCACGATCGCCTGCACCAAACCGGGCAAACCACCAGACAGATCGGCGATCTTGGAGATTGTGCTCGCCTCGGTCACACCGCCCAGGATCGCGTTGGCCATCTGGGTGACTCCGCCGAACGGCATCTCACCCATGGCCAGCGCCACCCCCGGCTGAGCCACACCCAGCAAAGCTGACAAGGACTCGCTCGCGCCCAGACCGTAGGGGCCGACCAGCAGCATGGGCATGTCGCGCTTAGTACGCAGGTCCGCGATCACGCCAGTGCTGGCCTGATCGAGAGCGTCCGCGTCATCGACGATCAGGACCCCTGAGTGCGTGCCCATCAGCGAGCGCAAGGACTTCTCAACCGCCACCAACCCCGGCGCGCTGCCAGGAGCGTGCTGGCTGGAGTCAACGTCCACCCCCGCCAACGCCAGGGCTGACAAGGGGCGGTCAAGCAGCATTCGATTGCCACGCACCGCCACGACTGCCACACCGGACAGACTCAACTCTTCAGTCACCAACCGCACCAGATAGGATCGACCCGAGCTGGGCAATCCCGTCAGAAACACACTCAGACCACTCATGAGGTCTTCAACAATTTGACTAGTGTGCTTCTTGGTGGTCGTGTTCTCAGGTACCAACGTCATTCCATTCCCCTCCTGGTCGCTACTCGCCGAACGCCAAGCCTCCACCTGCTCCGCGGATGAGCGAAACAGCAGGTCATACAACACAAGAATGGCCACATCACCAAAGTCCACAGCCCAATCGGCGGTGTGACCCATGAACCATCGCTTACGCTGAGGCCCACTGCATCCTCCATTGGGCCATTTTAGCCTCGCAACCTCTGCGCCGCTACTTATTTTCGCCTATTGACAAGCGTAATCATGTAAGAACTAATGCATTAACCACGACTGTTCACACGTTCTAGCGCACGATCTGGATAGTTCGTGATAATCCCATCCACTCCACGAGCAATCATTCTGTCAATATCGGCGATCTCGTCAACCGTCCAGACGTTGACTTCCAACAACGAGTTGTGCGACTCCTCCAACAGATTCGGCACCGAGTCGACGTAGAGGAAATGCGGATGCAGGGCAGTCGCCCAAACCTGGTGGGCATAATTCCAGGGTTCGAACAAGATGTCTTGGAAGAGCACACCGGTGTTCATCAAGGAACCGATCTGTCGAACGTAGGCCAGAGTCATGTGATTGAAGCTGGAGATCGTGACCCGGTACTCCCAGTCGCGCTCGTCGATCATCTCCAAGACACGATCAGTCAAGCCAGGGTACAAGACGCGCGAGTCCTTGATCTCGATGTTGATCGCTGTCGGGGAGTCCGCCACCAGGTCGAACACCTCGCCCAGCGTGGGGATCTTCTCATTCCTGTACGTTTCGGACCCCATCGAGGCGTCAAGCGCCCGCAACTGGTCGAAGGTGTGATCCTTGACCAGACCACGTCCGTCAGTGGTGCGATCCACCCTCTCATCATGGATGACGACAACTTCGCCATCCTTCGTCATCTGGACATCCAACTCAATCCCGTCGGCGCCGAGTTCACAGGCCAGTTTGAACGCCGCCAAGGTGTTCTCTGGCGCATACCCACTCGCGCCTCGATGGGCGAAGACCTTCGTCATGAGGCCGTACCTTACCTTTCTTCCGTCACGGCAATGTGGCGATCACCGACAAGAGTACACCGCCATCACCCCAATGAGTGATGATTCTGCAGGGCAGACGGGTAGGGTTAGCCCCACTCAGGGTTGGGGGCGCGCCAGGCTGTGCGCAGACGCGAAAGACGATGGAATGGATGGCATGAGCATGACACCGACACTGACATCCCACGACCTGCCGACCCGACTGCCCCTGGGAACACGCTGGAAGCGGGCGCTGGCTGTCCAGGGCGCCTCCTTCATCCTCTCCATCATCTTCTTCGCCATCACCATCAGTTTCTTCTTCACTGGTGTCGGGACGGCCATCATCTGGATCGGCCTGCCCATCCTCGCCGCCACATTGCTGTTCGCCCATACCTACGGGAGGCTGAAAAAAAAGTTCGCGCTGTGGCAAGGCGCTTCCAACTGGGATGACCTGCCCCCAGCACCGCGCGGAAAGGGCGCCTGGGGATGGATGTGGGCGGCCCTGCGCAGTCCGGAACGGTGGCGGGAGCTGGCCTATGCCACTATCGGTGCCTTGTTCGACTTCATCCTGGCCGTCGTGGCCGTCGCGGTCGTCGGCTTCGGGATCGGTGAGATCATCGGTCCCTTCATGCCCTGGTCATACAGCCTGCTGGAGGGCCTGACCCTGGGAGGTATTGAGATATCGGTGGCCGAGGCGGGGGCGTCGCCAGGCAATGGCCCGCTCGGTCCGCTCCTGCCGACTATGGCCGCGCGGGCGCTCGACTTCCTGATTGGCGTGGTGACTTTGGTCATCTCCCCCTTCGTGGTCTGGGCCTGCTCAGCCGCTCAGATCGGCCTGACCCGACTCTTCCTGGCGCCCAGTCGCCGGGCCATCGCCAACCGCCTCTCCAAGGTGGAGCAGGCCCATCAGGCTGCCACCTCGGCCGAGTCCTCGAACCTGAGCCGGATCGAGCGCGACCTGCACGACGGACCGCAACAGCGACTCATCCGCACCGGACTCGATCTGGCCACGCTGGAACGCCGCCTCGACTCTGGGGACACCGAAGGCGCACGGGCATTGTTGAGCGAAGTGCGCGGACGCAACGATGAGACCATCGCCGAGATCCGTACCCTGTCACGCGGGTTCGCGCCACCCATCTTGGCCGACCATGGCCTGAAGCAGGCCATCGCCTCACTGGCCGCGACCTGCCCCATTCCCTGCTCCGTCTCCACCGACCTGAGCGGGTCTCGTCCACCCGAGGCCATCGAACGGGCCATCTACTTCTCCATCAGCGAATCCCTGACCAACGCCGCCAAGTACTCTGCGGCCAGCGCCGTCACCATCACCGTCAACCAGAACGGCTACGGCATCATCGCTGAGGTACGTGACAATGGCCGCGGTGGAGCCGCCGTTGTCGCTGGTCACGGCCTAGTCGGGTTGGCGGACCGCCTCGCTTCCGTCGGCGGGGCCGTCGCCATCGCCTCGCCAGTGGGTGGTGGCACCTCGGTTCGCGTGGAGGTGCCGTTTCGCTGAGCCTTCACCCCAGTCCGCCGTGCCCACCTCATGACCGCGATCTCGGCCGTCGGCCAGGTTTCGCTGAGCCTTCAGTGCCCACTGCCGCAGGGGCCGCCACAGTCTGGCCGCTTCCGCCGCCTCCGTGATCGCCTCCGTGCCCACTGCCGCAGGGGCGCCACCATGTGGGATGAGGGCGGGTGGGGGTGCTGGTCGGCTGGGGTGCT
>JAITVA010000149.1 GCA_031286045.1 Propionibacteriaceae bacterium
ACACGACCTCACGAATCTCAGCCGACGACCAACCCGCCGAAACAGACATAACAATAATCCTTCCAGACAACAAGTGACTCACCACCAGTCTGACAAAGAGGGCTGGGATGACAAACCACACCAAAACGGCCCCGATCAGGGAGGTTTACCATCCCAGATCCGCGTATCACAACTGTCCTTACCATAGTTGGGCGCAGATATATCGACAAAGACCATGGCCAGGCTGCATGACCACCCTCGGGATGTGCTTGTCGCCACCGGGGCGCACTTGTCGCGCGGACTTCGGGGCCGGCGAAGGCAAGGGGCTTGAGGTTCACACCGCCAGCACCATCAAATCGTCGGTTTTTTGGAGCCGATTGTTGTCCTCTGGCGGATTGTGCTTCCCGGCAACTCTTCACTCCGGCAACCCTTGCCGAGAAATGCTATCATTTACCGTATGGACACTCACCTTTACCTGATGCTGATGCAGTCACAGCGCCCGGCTGACGCCGCTGTGGTCAGCAGTCATGTCGAGCATCTGCGGCGAATCGATTCGGTCGGTCATTTGGTGTTGTGTGGGCCTTTCACTGATGACGCCGGAGGCATGGTGGTTTTGCGCGCGAGGAGTTTCGAGGAGGCGAACGACATTGCGGCGGCTGATCCCTTCGTCGCGCAAGGATTTCGGACCTACCAACTGCGCACTGTTGAAGTGGCCAATCAGGAGAATGGATATCTTCTTGGCTGAGTTCTCGGGGCTGGGTCCGAAGTCAGCGGCCCGCAATGTGGTGAGGCCGTCACCTCCTGTCCACGGTCGAGGCTCAAGGCCCCGCGCAGCGGCCCGCAATGTGGTGAGGCCGCCACGCCAGCCAATCTGATGATCGCACAATCCTTGCTACAATGCACCCATGTTTTTCCGTCCCATCGATGAGCACTTGGCTCTGAAACTGTATTCGACGCGCGACGCGGAGGAGGCCTACGCGATCATCGACCGCGAGCGGGAGCGATTGCGGGTCTATCTGCCCTGGGTTGATCAGACGCACTCTGTCGAGGACGAACGAAACGGACTGGCGGCACTCTCCCAGTACGACCCTGATCGTCTGATTAGTTGTTGGGTGACTCTTGACGGCGCCATCATCGGGGGATGTGGTTTGGTGACTATCAACACCGGCGCCAAGTGGGCAGAAGTCGGCTATTGGATCAGCGCTGACTACGAAGGTCATGGCTATATCACGGCGGCGGTGCGCAAGCTGGAACAGCTGTGTTTCACTGAGTTGGGGTTGGAGCGTGTTCAGATCACCAACGATGCGACCAACACCCGTTCGCGGGCGATACCCGAACGACTGGGTTACGCCCTCGAAGGAGTCTTGCGCCACGAACTTCTCTCTGGCGAGGGCCGCATTGTCGACCGCAGCGTCTACGGCCTGCTCAAGTCGGAGTGGGAAGCCCGCGAAGCCTTGTGACGCTCGTGACGAATCACGTCCTCGAGGCCGTGACCGACTCTGCATTCTCACGCGATATGAACCCACTGGAGTCGTGCGACCAGACCATCACGGTCGGGAAAGTCCCACGCTGACGAATCCTTGCGCAACACTCGCGGATGCTGGGCAATGTCGGACTAGCTGATTGACACGGTCTCACCCGTGTCGCCCTGGCGGCAGGATCTGCACTGCATCCGCACAGTCCGCGCCCATGTGCTCCAACAGAGCGAACGGGGTCGGTCGACGCGAACCGAGCCTTCGGGCCCATGTCAGTCCGGGATAACATAGCTCGGCAACCCGTGCCGCCATCAAGGCGTCGAATGCCGACGTGAGGAGCGAGATCTCCAGGCTGACCGGGGTATCATGGGCCCGGCGCCCTCGCTCATGGTCGTCGCTGTGGCGGGCAAGTGGTCCTGGTGGGTAGGCGGCGCTGAGCAGCGGGACGCGAACGCGAAAGGTGACATTCATGGACAACCCGCACAATGACCAGGTCTTGCGTGAGCATGCCATGGCAGCGCTCATCGGTTTGGCGATCGGCGACGCTCTGGGTATGCCGACGGAGTCGATGAGTCGGACCCAGATCGCCCAGGCCTATGGCCCCATCACCCGGCCGCGCGACGCGGTGGACTGGCAACCGATCGCACCGGCCATGCCCGCCGGATCGGTCACGGATGACACCGAGCAGGCCATGCTCCTAGCCAAGCTGCTGATTGAGGGGCGCGGTGTGATCGAGCCCATGGCTTTCGCCCTGGCCTTGTCGCAGTGGGAGGCTGACATGGAAGCGAAGGGGTCGCTCGACTTGCTTGGGCCGTCGACCAAGGCGGCCATCGCGGCGATTCGCGCCGGAGCGACGCCAGAGGACGATCCTGGCGCGGGCGGTTCCACCAACGGCGCGGCCATGCGGGTGACGCCGGTGGGGATCGCGTTTTCTCTGGTGTCGACGGTAGAACCGGCCCGCTCGACCCACAAGTCAAGCTTGGACTCGAATACGGTGGGTGGCGGATTGATGAAGGCGGTGCTGGAGTCGGCCCGCCTGACCCACAACACCGGCTTGGGCTTGGGCGCCGCTGGTGTGGTCGCCGCGGCGGTCTCGGACGCGCTCGACCGGCCCGGCCAATCCTTGAGCGACACCATCGCGCACGCCGTCGAGGCCGCGACACCACTGGCACAGTCAGGCAACTGGGTAGCCGGAGGCTCGGTCCCCGCCCGCGTGGCCTGGGCGGTCGACTCCGTGGCCGACCTACCCGAGGCCGACACATTGGATGCCATCGACCAGATTATCGGCACCTCGGTCGCCTCTCAGGAGTCGATACCGGCGGCGTTCGCGTTGGCCAGCCGTTTCGTCGACGATCCATACCACGCCTTGTGTCTGGCGGCCGAGGTCGGCGGTGACACCGACACGATGGCGGCCATCGCCGGAGCCATCCTGGGCGCCCATCATGGCATGTCTGCTTGGCCGGTCCAGATCGTCGACCAAGTCGTCACCGTCAATCATCTGGATCTCGATCCGGTAGTCGACGGACTTGTGAATCTGCGCCGCCACAGATGAGGTACTGGCCGACCGTCCCTCGCCCAGGGCGGGGCGGGGGTATGTGCCATTTTCGAATGTGTTCCCAATAAACTGCCTTGTCGCGATGGAGTGTGGGTGGTAATCTCACGTCCTGAGACCACGATGTCGCCCGGCATGGACCAGCGCACGGGCACGAGCCGAATCCCCCCACGGCAAGGAGAACACACATGATGAATGGCCGCGTTTTTTACACTGGCCAAGCGATCATCGACCTGGTGATGCCAGTGGCGGCATTGCCACCGGTCGGTGGAGACGTATACGCGACAAGTTTCGAGTTGCTGCCCGGTGGCGGGTTCAACACGATGGCGGCCGCCGCGCGCGACGGCGCGGAGGTGATCTACCTTGGCACCACTGGCTCAGGCCCCTTCGGTGAGAAGGTACGGGCGGCGCTGGCCCGAGAGATCGTCGCCATCCCGAACGCCCCCATCCAGAACCGTGACACCGGACTGAGCGTCGCCCTGATCGAGCCGAACGCCGAACGTACCTTCGTGTCGGCCCTGGGCGCCGAAGGCTGTGTCCAGTTGCATCATCTCAACGCGGTCACCCTCAAACCCGACGATATCGTCCACGTGTGTGGCTACTCATTGCGCCACCCCACCAATGGGCGTTCCTTGGTGTCATGGTTGCCCACTGTTCCCGTCGAAACCACCGTCGTCTTCGATCCCGCGCCCTTGTTGCTGGAGATTCCGATGGCTCCGTGGTCGGCCATCGTCAACCGGGCCACTATCTGGACCCTCAACGTCCGCGAGGCAGGACTGGCCTTGCGGCGTCTGACTGGCGTCACGCCTGACACCGAGGATCCGGCAGTCCTGGCGGTCCGCCTGGCCCATGAGTTGTCGTCCACGGTGGTGGTACGCGATGGCGCCGCGGGCGCCTACGTCGTCGGCGGTTCGCCTGCCCATATGGTCGATGCCGAGCCTTCGACGCGCGGGGGTGGCGATCAGCCTGACTCAGCCACCGCACTGACACCGACCCCAGTCAGCTCCCGTATGTCCCTTGATCGCGCAGTCCATGAGGCCGACGGTCGCGCCACCCACGTTCCGGGCCACTCGGTGGTCGCGGTGGACAGCAACGGCGCTGGTGACGCCCACGCCGGAGTGCTCATGTCCGCCCTCGCCCGCGGCGAGACCCTCCTGGCCGCTGTCCGTCGGGCCAACGCCGCCGCCGCCCTCTCCGTCACGAAACTGGGCCCTGCCACTGCCCCCACTCGTGCCGAAACTGACGAGTTGCTGGGAAAGTGAGGAAGCTTCGCGCCCGTGGAGCATAGATATATAGCACCATGAACGTTAACTTTCGTTAATGTTCAAACGGCAGGTTGAGTTCGTAGGCTGGATATGTCGGTGGTGGCCGGGTCAGGGTCACCGCCACCAGCGAGAAAGGACTCATTCATGACCGATTTCTCAAAGATGCCATGCATCAGTAGTTTTGAACAATCCATCAAGCAGTGGCCGCTCATGTACAAGGATCTCAATGACGGCGGCGACACGGCTAGCTGGGCGAAGCTTGGTCTGAGGGTCTTCGCACCAGCGCTGGTCGAGAACATGTTCTTCGCTCCTCAAGACGAAGTCACCTTCTCCTTTCCGGCCTTCATCGATGACAATCCGGTTGTGCGATCGCAGGCTGGGTACAGGGTGAAGTGGAACGGCAAGGCGCGTCAGGGAATGCTCGTGTTCACCGGGGACTGTGTCACCTACATCCACGAGGACCACTTCTCGATGGACACCAACATGCAGGCCGGTCGAATCGCCTTGCCCGATGTCAGAGAGCTGAACCCGATCACCTTCGGCTTCTCCTTGATCTCCATGACCTCGGCTGGTCCCGGCCACGAGATCCTTCTGAGCGGCGACGACGGGCCAGGACGGATTCTGTTCCGCACAGCGCTCAACCCGCGTGAGGGCGAGGCCAGTCACACCCGTCTGCTGCGACAACATCTGCACTTGGTGTGAGGCCTCGAATAGGTGTGGCCACATTCACACCATACTGACAAGGAGGGATGTATATGCCCAACTTCATCAATCGATACTTCTTGACCTGGCTTCTGGCGGGTCTCGGCCTTGGCGCACTGATCGGTCGCGTCGTCCCGGGCTGGGTGTCCGTCTTCTGGGTGGTCGCTGTCGGCGCCGCCTGCGTCATCTGGTGGCGAGCTTTGGCGTCCGATGCTGAGTCGGACTCATTCTTCGCCGATGACGAGGCCGACATCGACCTGCCTGAAGAAGGCCCTTCTCTCCCACCGACCATCGAGTGAGGAGTTTCTGACGTCACCTTGGGAGGGTTCACGTCGGCGCGTTCCGACAGTGGGCAAGGGTTCGCGGCCTGAGCACTAGCCGCGGTGGGTGAGGTAAGGCGTCATGGGCAGGGATGTGGGTGGCCCCTCTCGGTGTGTGGTGGGGCAAGGTAGGATGGCGTCATGTTGACTACCATCATGTTCGATGTCGATGGAACGTTGATCGACACCGAAGAGATCACCATTGCCTCAGCCCAGCGGACCCTGCGGGAACTGGTGGGTGTCAACGTCGCAGCCGAGGATCTTGAGTACGTCCTGGGGATTCCCGGCACAGAGTCGATGAAGCGGTACGCCACCAGCGAGGTCAGCGTCGAGGCGATTCACGCACAGTGGTGTTTCTATGAGAGTCAACTGACCGATCAGGCCGTTCTCTTCAGTGGTGTTCCTGAACTGTTGGCGGGTCTCAAAGCCGGCGGCATGAAGCTCGGCATCGTCACCAGTCGGGTCCGAGAGGAGATGGATCGCGACATTGACCGCTTGTCACTGTCGCCCTTCTTCGACACAGTCATCACCGCTTCTGACACCGAGCGGCACAAGCCCTGGCCCGATCCCCTGCAAGAAGGATTGCGCCGCTTGGGGGTGGGGCCTGACGAGGCCATATACGTCGGCGACTCGGTCTATGACATGGAGTGCGCCTACGCGGCGACGGTGCCATTCGCCCTGGCCACCTGGGGCGCCAAGAGGATTGAACGCTTCGACCGAGCTGCCGTCATGCTGCAGCGGCCAGCTGACGTGATGGGGTGCGTGGAGAGTCTTTGAGTGATGGGCATGCGGCCTGGCCATGGCCTTTGTCGATATATCTGCACCCAACTATGGTAAGAACAGTAGTGATGCGCGAATGTGGGATGGGAAACCTCCCTGATTCGGATCGCTTTAGTGTGGTTTGTCATCCCGGATCCTGATCGGAGGCCGAAATCACTCGCATCGGGGATGGAAAACCTCCATCACTGGTCTCCCCATCAACGATCCCGACTCACCCGACCCTGGGGTGGCGTGAGAAAATCAACCAGGCTTGGCCGAGTCGAAACCACTCCACTTTGCCCACACGCCGATTCCGTCCTGAAGACTGGCGTACGCGTGATCGCTCTCGGATGCGGGGCCGACGCAGAGACCCCCTTGGCATCTCATTTGCATATCAGCGCATAGAGTCGTATGCTTGTATGTATGAGAACAACGATGAACCTCCCCGATGGCCTGTACGACTCTGTGCGCAAGCTCGCTCTCGACCGTCACCAGACTGTGACCTCGCTGATGGAGCAATCCCTGCGGCGGATCGTCAATGAACAGACGGTGTCAGAGGCGGCTCGGGCGGCTTCCGCTTCAGCGGCACTGCCCGATGCCCAAATCCCAGCAAAACTCCTGGTCACAGGTGGGGCGGGCTTCATTGGGTCCAACTTCGCCCACTGGCTGGTCGCCAACACTGACTCGACTGTGACCGTGCTCGACAAGCTGACCTACGCTGGTAACCGCGAGTCCCTGGCGGGTTTGCCGGAAGATCGGGTCCGTCTCGTCGTCGGTGACATCTGTGACGCCGACCTGGTGGATTCGCTGGTCAAGGACACTGACGCTGTCGTGCACTTCGCCGCCGAGTCCCACAACGACAACTCCTTGAACGATCCTTCCCCCTTCATTCAGACCAACCTGGTTGGGACCTACACTCTGCTTCAGGCGGTACGGGCACATGACAAGCGGTTCCACCACATCTCGACCGATGAGGTCTACGGCGACCTGGAGTTGGACGACCCGGAGCGCTTCCACGAGTACACCCCCTATAACCCCTCGTCACCCTACTCGTCATCGAAGGCGGGGTCGGATCTCTTGGTGCGGGCTTGGGTGCGTTCCTTCGGTGTGCGTGCCACGATCTCGAACTGCTCCAACAACTATGGCCCGTATCAACACATCGAGAAATTCATCCCCCGCCAGATCACGAACATCTTGTCCGGGCTGCGTCCCAAGCTCTACGGTTCCGGCGAGAATGTGCGCGACTGGATTCACGTCGACGACCACAACTCGGCCGTTTGGACGATTCTGACGCGTGGACGCATGGGTGAAACCTACCTGATCGGCGCCGACGGCGAGCGTAACAACAAGCAGGTCCTCGAAGACATTCTGCGCCTGCTCGGTCAGCCGGCGGACGCTTACGACTTGGTTCGCGACCGCCCTGGCCACGACCTGCGTTACGCCATCGACTCGACCAAACTGCGCAGCGAACTGGGCTGGCTGCCCAAGTACCGCTCCTTCTCCGAGGGCCTGGCCGCCACCATCGAGTGGTATAAGAACAATGAGTCCTGGTGGCGAGGCGCCAAGGAGGCCACCGAGGCGATGTACGCCAAGCAAGGCCAGTGAGCGGTTGCGAGGAGATTGACCAGCGGATCGCTGACGGCGAAGCTGAGGCGGAGCAGGCGCGGACGGCCCGGCGGCGTCGGCAGATCGTCGTGGTCTGACCGTGGGCGCCGAAGCTGAATCCATCCCATCGGCAGGCAAGCATCGGGTAGCGTGGACGCATGCCACGGATCAGGGAGGACCATATGTACGCGCCACGACTGACGCCCGGCGACACGATCGGGATCATCTACCCAAGTCAGACCCTGGATGAGGCCAAGCATGCCCGGATCACCGATGTGTTGGGGCGGCTCGGTTTTCGTACCAAGCTGGGGGCGAACGCGGCTCCGGGGGCCGATGGGTGTCTGGCCAGTGCTGAGCAGCGGGCCGAGGATCTCAACGCCATGGTGGCCGACGACGAGGTGGGCATGGTCCTATTCGGCGGCGGCGACGGTGCGGTCGAGCTCTTGCCCCTGATCGATTACGACGCCATCACCAGGCGGCCGACCTTGTTCAGTAGCTTCTCCGACGCCACCTCCATCCTCAACGCGATCCATGCGCGAACTGGGTTGGTGACGTACTACGGGGCGGGGCTGGGGCAGTTCCGCGACCTGCGGTGGTACGACTACATGCAATTCCAGTCGCACTTTGTCTCGGGGCGCGAGGCGACGGCCTTCGTCTCCGACTCACATTGGGTGACGGCGCAGGGCGGACGGGCCGGCGGACGCCTGATCGGTGGCTTCGACTCCTTGTTCGCCATGCTGCTCGCCAACCCCTATTTCAGCTACGACAAGGACCGGGACTACCTCCTCTTCCTCGAAGACCACGAGTACTTCAACGAGGTCGGCGCCATCAACACCTACCTGTCCTTCATCGAGCAAAGCGCCTTCATGGAACGCGTCGTCGGCCTGATCTTCGGACACTACAGCGAGACGACCCCACCCGAGTTGCTGTCACGCCTGGAGCGATTCGGCCGTCAACACGCCATCCCCGTGGTCCAAACCGACGACTTCGGACACGGCACTAAACATGCCATCTTGCCGATCGGCCTGGACGCCACCCTCGACGCCGACGCCCAGACCCTTCAGTTCCACGGGTAGGCGGAGACCGGGTGGGGCGGCTGGGGATCACTGACTCTCTCCGATCCGTGAGAAGTATGGTGATTCGTGAGAGGTAATGTGGCTCTTCATATTTGGGGGGTGTGTGGGTGGTGAGTCTGCTGGTGCCGAGGAGTGGCCTGGCGATGGACGTGGTGAGGCGGGTGGGTGATGGGGACGGGTGATAGAACTCCTCGCAGCCTCATCCGACCGGGTCGAGGCGGCGATGGATGGGTCCGGTCGATGAGGGGCAGGGCAGTTGAGGTCGGGCGGGGTGTGGGTGGTGAGTCTGCTGGTGTCGAGGGGTCTGGCGATGGACGTTGATGAGGCAGGTGGGTGATGGGGGCGGGCGATAGAACTCCTCGCAGCCTCATCCGACCGGGTCGAGGCGGCGATGGATGGGTCCAGTCGATGAGGGTCAGGTGAGTTGAGGTCGGGCGGGTTCGGGTCGAGGCGATGGAGATCCCAGGAGATAGGGGGCCAGATGATGGAGAGACCCGGTGGTGGGGGAGCAGGTGGTGGGGGTTTCCCATCCCCGATGTCAGTGATCTCGGCCGTGGACAAGCATCTGGGATGACAAACCACCCCACAACTACCCGAATCAGGGAGGTTTCCCATCCCACCCCTCTTTGTCAGACTGGTGGTGAGTCACTTGTTGTCTGGAAGGATTATTGTTATGTCTGTTTCGGCGGGTTGGTCGTCGGCTGAGATTCGTGAGGTCGTGTTTGAGTATCAGCGGCA
>JAITVA010000174.1 GCA_031286045.1 Propionibacteriaceae bacterium
CCCTGAGTGAATCAGACTCTCCCGCGACCGACTCCCCCGTCGCCCCCACACCGCATCCGTCACCCACCTCGCATGCCGCAGATGGGGCGCAGGGCTCATCACTCGCCGAGAGACGGGAACGTAGGTCCGACAATGCCGCGTAGGACCTATCTCTCAGCTCGACTGTACGGGTCAACTCCTCGGGACTCATCTGCACTAACCCTCCACCGGTTTTCGTGCCCAGATCCCCGGCGAGCACCCGCTGTGTCAAAATCTCGGGAGCCTTGAACCTGTCACCGTAGGCCTCCTCCAAAGTGGCGAAGGCGGAGGCATAGACATCAAGTCCAGCCATGTCAGCGATGGCGAACGGGCCGAAGAAGGGTAGGCGGAAGCCAAAGGATGAGCGCACCACAGCGTCAATCTGACGCGGCGTGGCTCTTCCCTCCTCGACCATCAAAGCTGCCTCGCGAAACAGAGCGAATTGCAACCGATTGGCTACGAAACCGGGCGTGTCAGCGACAGTGACGGGGTCTTTGCCCGCCGCGCGCAAAAGCGCGATCACTCCAGCCAGCAAGGACTGGTCGCTCGATTCGCCGCAGATGATCTCAATCCCGGGAAGATAGGGCGCAGGGTTGTACCAATGCACTCCGAAGAATCGTTCTGGTCTTCGCAGACTGGCCGCCAACACACTGATGGGAATGGCTGACGTGTTTGTGGCGATGATGGCGCCTTCGGGCGCGGACTGCTCGATCTGGGTCAAAACCGAGACCTTGACGTCCTTGTCCTCCGTCACAACTTCCATGACGAACTGCGCGTCCGCGACGGCCTGCGCAATCCCCGGCGCCCAGCTTGTTCCAGCCCTGACTCGATCCAACGACCCTAGGGGAAGCAGTCCATCTCGTTCAGCCTTCGCCACCTCCGCCAGCATGGCCACATGGCCTTGCTCTGCCTGATCGGGACTGGCATCGGTCAGAATCACGGTGGCGCCGGCACGGGCGAGTGTGTGGGCGATGCCTTTGCCCATGTACCCAGCTCCGACGACGGTGACGTGACCCAGTTGATTCTTAGCCATGGATGCTCCTTCGCTCACTTCTTTAATGGGTTGGAGTCACAGTCAGTTGACGATAACTGGCGTCTGCTCCGTGCTCAATGCTAGTGTAGTTAGACGTCAGATGTCAATGGATTGGACCCTGGGTCTCCGCGTTGACGCTCGGCGACGGGACCGGGCCACTAGCCATTGACACCGTCCAAGGGAGACGACCCACAACGTCAAAGGAGTGACCGAGCACATGAACCGCGCGTCAAGAGAGACGGATCGGCCTGCGATGCCGTGGACTCTCATCGCCGATGACCTGACCGGGGCAGTCGACGCGGCGGTCAAACTCGACCCAGGACCGCTCGACGAAACCCGCGTCATGGTGTCCCCTGCGCAGTCCAGCAGGATCCCTTGGCCCCACCGCGCTGTGCTGTCAGTCAACACCGACACCCGGCACGCCGACGAGTCGCAATCTCGACTGATCATCGAGCAGGTCTTTCTGGAAGCGGTCCAGCGCGGGCGCACCCGATTGTTCAAGAAAGTCGACTCCCTCCTGCGCGGGAACGTCGGGGTCGAGATCGCCACGACCCTGGAACTCCACAATCGCCACATCGGGTCGACTGTCGCCGTCGTCGCCCCGTCATTCCCACAGATGGATCGCATCATCCACCACGGCGAGTTGTTCGTCCATGGCCAGGCTAGTGGTGTCAATCTCTGCGACCTTCTCGACGCCAGCGGTCTGGCCACCACCGTGCTCACAGCGCCAAGGCGCGCCGAAGACCTGACCGAACGTATCCTCCAGGCACGTGACCGCGGCTACTCGGCGGTCATCGTCGACGCCCACGACGACGCGGAGCTAGCCCAAGTGGCACAGGCCAGCTCGCCCTTGGCCAATGAGGTGCTGTTCGTCGGCACTGCTGGTTTGGCCGGGGCGCTGAACCCCAGACACCCAGGCCGGCACGATCCCGCTCAAACCCAGCGGCTCGACGACGTGGACTCCTGGGTCGAAGCCAGCCCAGGCCACCCGTCCAGCGATCCCGTCATCCCATCACCAACGCTCGGCCAAATGGTCGCCGACCAGAGATCACCAGTCGACGCCGGAGCCCTGATCATCATCGGCAGCTACTCCGAGCAGGCACGCCGCCAAAGTCGCCACCTCGCCAGACTGGGTGTTCCCACCTTCGTGATCACCCCCGAACAAGGGCTGGCGCATGGCTCGATGTCGAGCCTGATCAGTGATGTCACGGGCCTGCTCAAGTGCGGGCGCAGCGTGATCCTGACCCCTCCCGGACCCGACCAGCTCAACCTCCGCCGTGCGGCCGAGGTCGCCGACAGTCTTGGGTCTGCCGCCGCTGCGGTCATGGGCAACGCCGCCATGGTTGTGCTCACCGGTGGGGAGACGGCTGCTGCCGTGCTCACCCACCTGGAGGTGGGGTACTTCGACGTGCTCAGCGAGGTCATACCGGGAGTGGTCGTGAGTCGACTACCCGGCTGGCGCCAACCCCTGATCACCAAGTCGGGCTCTTTCGGTCAGCCCGACGCACTCAGTCGCGCGGTCGCCCACACGCGCCACCTCAACGAAAGGAACCATCTATGACCAAACCAGTCGTCGGAATCACCATGGGAGACCCCTGCGGTGTCGGACCAGAGATCGTGGCACGCGCCATTGCCGACTCTGAGACATCGCGCATCGCCCGCACGCTAGTCATCGGCGACGCCCGTCGCCTCGAAGCCGGGGCTCGAGTCAGTGGGGTCACACTTCGGGTCAACCAGGTGACCAGCATCGACGATGCCATCGACAAAACGGG
>JAITVA010000175.1 GCA_031286045.1 Propionibacteriaceae bacterium
GACGCCGAAGACCAGTGCACCAAAGGCGATGACGACGACAATGCCGATGGCATACTCCGCCAGCGCCATCCCGGCATCCTTTCGGCCATGGAAGAGGCGTGCCAACCTTCTGGGGTGACGAACGACCTCAATGACTTTTCCCATATCTGCTCCTTTTGACTGCGCATACGCGCCTGTCCGCTTTGGACACCTAAACCATGTGGAAATTCGACCCAGAAATGCGCGAATCAGCCGAACTGTGGATAACTTTCAAAAAACCAGGAGAACCTGTGGACAGCGGCACATCGTCGGCAGGCCGCACCGGGACGCCCACGGCGCACAGTCGGAGACGTCGGCGCACAGGCGCGAGGCCCATCGAAGCGCCTCGCACATCCGTCATCGGACCGAAGAACCGAACGCGAGTCTCATAGGGTTGGTCCGGCTGATCCCGTGAGACGGCGACTCCAGCCAGGATGAGTCCGTAGACACCGCCAGGCGAAGAAGCCACCAGCCTGTTCGCCGGTCACAACAGTGTCGCAACACCTCCGACCAGCACCGGAACCACCCCGAGGAGGATGAAGGCTGGCAGATAACACAGACCCAACGGCAGGACTGTTTGAACGCCGACGGACCTGGCCTTCGTCAAACGAACTGACCGCCCACGCCGTCGTAATTCGACGCTGTGCCCAGCGAGCACCTCCGTGACAGCGGTCCCCCACTCTGCGCTACGGGCCAGATCGCGTGCCACCGCCCCCATGACGGGATCGTCCTTCAAGGTGCCCCACGCCTCGGCGTCAGACATGCCCACCGACACTGCGTTGATGACCGTTGCGAGCCTGGATGACACGGCAGAATGAACCGTGTCCCGCACAATCTCAATCGCGTTTCGCAAGGGTTGCCCCGCTCTGACGCAGGCTTGAACGCAATCCAAGGCATTGGGTAGGTCGTGGAGTGCCGCCTGCCTCTCTTCTTGGATCCGACGCGGCTCCAGCCGTCCCAGCCCCAGCCACAAACCCACCACCACGAACGGAGCTGCCAAGACAACCAGCCACGACAAGCCCCAGGCGTAGACGACAATCGCAGCGGTCAAGCCCGACGCGATCAACCAACGGCGTGACGACGGCATAGCTCCCGGCACCGGCTTGGCCCAGGCTGGCCATTTCACACCGGCACTGGGATTGACTCGGGCTGTCACATCGGGAGGCAACCACAACCAGACGGCTGCGCCGATCGCCGCCACCGCCATCCATACGGTCGTATTCATGACGCCGCCCTGCCAGGTCGCATGATCTGTGCCCGACCGACCAGCAGTTCGGTCCACACCACGCCCAGACACACCAGCCCTACCCCAAGGATCAGGCAGCACCTGCCCACCAGGCCATCTGTGAAAAACTGAAGCGGATCGACCCCCAGGAATCCGGCCATCACCAACCCTGCCAGGGGCAGGACCGCCAAAAGCTGACCGGTCATCTTTGGGCCAGCCAGCTCGCCAGCCACGACGACGGCGAGGTCGGCACCGTCCTCCAAGTCCTTACGCACCCGCGTGAGGCTCTCATGCATCGAAGCGCCCGTGATCTGCGCGATTCGCCAACCCTGCCCGATCCCCGCCAGACCCGCCTGCCCAGGCTCACGCGCTAGCTGATCCAACACCTCCCAGGGCTCACCACCCATGCGCACCGCAGCGACTACCGGTTCCAGAACTGGGCACTCCTGGCTGGCAAGGGTCAACGCCACCACCGGGATGTGACCCAGGGCAAGCAAGGACTCTGTCACTTGAGCGGCTCGCACCACTTGGCGCAGGCGTCGAAGCATGTTTCTCTGCCGCATGCGTGCCACTATGATCCACGCCGCCGTCGCTGCCACCATCCCAACAGCCGCTATCAGGGCCACCATGGGCACGACCACCCCGACACCGCATGCCAACAAGCACGCCCCCACCAGCACCCGCCATTGGTTGTGAGGACGCCGACGCCGCGGACTGACAACCATCAACCGCCGCCCGCCGCTGGTCGGTCCAGCCACACTCAACCAGGCGGCGGCCATCGCCGCCACCACCGCCAGGACCATCATGACAGCACCTCCGTCAGCTCTCCCATGGCCTCACCCTGTGTCACTGTGTCATCGACCCGGGTCAAGGCAGTGCGAGCCCTCAACCGCTGCGAGGAGTCGCGCGCAATGACGCCAATCTCGCTGACTTGACGTCCGGATCCACGTCTGGTGACCTGCACCACAACCCGGATGGCGGCGGCGACCTGGGCTCTCGTGGCGTCCTGGGCCAAGCCGCCCAACGCCGCCAATGCCTCCAACCGCGCAGGCATGTCCGCCACACTGTTGGCATGAACCGTGCCGCAACCGCCCTCGTGACCGGTGTTCAGGGCCTGCAGCAGATCCCGCAACTCAGCCCCACGCACCTCACCGACAACCAGGCGATCTGGCCGCATGCGCAAGGCCTGACGCACAAGATCGGTCATTGTCACCAGTCCCGCACCCTCACCGTTGGCTGGACGCGACTCCAGCCGAATCACGTGCGGATGGCATGGATCCAACTCCCGCGAGTCCTCCACCACCACGATTCGTTCCTCGCTCGGCACCAAGGACAGCATCGCGGAGAGCAAAGTGGTCTTGCCTGACCCAGTGCCGCCACAGATCAGGAAGGCCACCTTCTTGTCGATCAGCCGTCGCAGTATCTGCGCCGAACGAGGATCGACCGACCCGAGTTCTTCCCAACGATCCAAGGAAAGTGAACCCGTGGCCGGCACACGCAAGGACAGACAGGTCCCCGGATCGGCGATCCCACCCAAGACGGCATGGAAACGCACACCATTCCTCAGCCGTGCGTCCACGAAGGGCGACCCGTCGTCGAGACGGCGGCCCACAGACGCAGCCAAGCGCACCCCCAACTGACGTACCGCATCGTCGTCCTCGAACCGAATGTCAGTCGCCTCAAGACCGTGTCCGCAATCGACGTAGACCTGATCCGGCCCGTTGACCAAGATGTCGGTCACACCAGTCAGGTGGAGCAGTGGCTCCAAGACACCGACCCCGGTCGAGTCGCGCGCGATGCCCTCCTGGATCGCCAGGACGAGTGAGTCAGACACGACCTGGCCAGTGCTGCGCAAGGCCTCTGCGATATGGTCGGCGCTGGCGTGTTTGCCGATCACAGCCAGGTGTTGGCGCACTTGGGACACCAAGTCCTCCCGCCTGTTCATCGTGATCTCCTTGGCCCAGCCGGGTCACCCAGGCACCACCGCAGGATCGGGGCACAGGCTTTCCTCCAGCGCCCCGTCACAAAGGGAGGCACTCCCCGGTCGGCAAGATCGGGCAGTTCACGCACCGTGGGAATCGCACCCACCAACGGCAGACCGATCGCCTGTGCCGCCTCGTGGACCTGGACCGAGCCGCCACGACGGACAACCAAACCCCAGTCGACATTGCTGCCCGTCACCGATCCAGTGCGCGTGGCAGCGATCGATCTGACAGACTGCGATGAGACCACCAGGCCACGTCGTACAGCAGTGATGACGCGTCGAGAACCACGAGGCCGATCAATCAGCACCAGATCGTGAGACCGCACCAGGCAGTCGACCACCGCTTCATAGGCGTCGTCAGGAACTCGCTCAGTGACCGGACGCTGCATTGACACAACCGTGATTCCCTCGATCTGAGGAAGCACAGGAGTGATGTCAGCGATCTGGCCCGTGGAATCCCGCAGGCGATCCCAGCGCCAGCCCGCAGTGTTCTCACCACCCAGGAGCAGGTCTAGCCCGCCACCGCCAGGATCGCCGTCCACCAATGCCACCTTCATGGCACGTTGGACCGCCAGCAAGGCCAGACTGACCGCCAAGGTGGAGGCCCCAACCCCGCCGCTGCCACCGCTGACGGTGACCGCCACCCCGGTGTCCGCACCGACCAGATGCCCTGACAACACTCGCGACAGCCACCTCGCCCCATCTGGCACGACGATGACCGCCGCCCCGAAGGGCATGGACCAGTGGCACAGCGTCTCTTCTTGGTCTTTGTCGCCCAGCAGATACAGCTGGTCGCGTCGCGGCAATGACCAGCGCGAGAGCTGATCGACCCGATCCGCGCCGACCAGCACGGCCGCAGCCGTGCGCCAAACCTCCTGAATCTCGGCCCCATCAGCCACAACAGACAAGGATGAACCCACCGCTGCGGCCGACGCTTGGGCGACATGGATCAAATGCTGGTCGGCAGTCACGAGCGCCACCAGACTCGGTTTTCGTTGCATACCTATAGCTATGTCCATCCACCAGGCAAATGTGCCGCCATCACTCCAATCTGTGGATAACTTTTTCGGTCTCAAATAACCTGTGGACAGTCAACAGACCAACATCGTGTGGTGCCATGGTATTCATGTGAGTTTTTCAGTACAGTTCAGCCATGGCCTCCGTATCTGTGCTTCCGCCCGCGGCCCTTGAGTGGCTGACCGGGCCTGAGCGCGTCTCCATCATGCTCATGGGTGCGACAGGGGGCTACAGTCGTCTACTCGGCCGAGCAGGCCACTCCGTCATCGTCATCGACATCGACTCGACTGCCCTAGCTGCGGTGTCGAATCGCTATGGCGGCGTTCATGTGGCTGCGGCTCGCGGTGAGAACCTGCCCTTCGACCCAGGTTGTTTCGACCTGGTGCTCTCCATCCAGAACTTCCACACGGTCGATCCTGATCGAGCCTTGAGGGAGTGGGCTCGCGTGCTGCGTCCGGAGGGCCGGATCGGCTTGGCTTATCTGACACGTGACGACTCGGTTCCGTGGGTGCGCAAACTGAAACGTATCGTTCAGGAGGCTCTGCCGGACGCCATGTCCACAGACCTACGGGCGCAATCAATCGCCGCGTTGAATAGTTCGACTTGTTTCTCGTCGCTGGAGACGACCTCCTATCGCCTGTGGGTTCCGTCGACCCGCGAGCAACTACAAGACAGCGCCCGCCGGGCTCCAGGAGCGCACGAAGCGGCGGAGGATCACGTCCAAGCCATGGTGGAGGCCGTGGGTCAGTTGTACGACGAGTATGCCCGTACTCCCGAACCGCTGATGCTGCCCTACGAGATTCGGTGTTGGCGGGCTAAAGTTGATCGGTCCGGGCTGACCAGTCCCCTGTCTACCCCCCACAAGGGCTTGTCTATCAGTTTGTGATCGCGTCCGAGCGCACTCATCGACAATCTGAAGGCATGCCACTGGTAATCTGGGACCGTCAAGGAGAGAACATGGCGTCCAAAACCACTCAGATTTCTGACCTTCTCGGTCAGATCAGTTCCGACGTTCGCAGCATCGTCGCCGATGAGATCGCCCTGGTCAAGGCCGAACTCAAACCCACGATGCGTCACATCGGGGTCGGCAGCGGGCTTTTCGGCGTGGCAGCCTACTTTGTGATCGCCGCCGCCTTCTTGTTCTGGTTCGTCTTGGCCGCCGGTTTCGCCTGGATCTACTCCGCCACCGGACTGAGCCTGCTCGGCTGCGTCTTCTTCGGAGTCTTGACTGCCCTCGTGGTGCTCCTCATCATCGCAGCAGTCTTCGCATTGCTTGGCAAAGGCTCCTTCTCCAAGGCCCATGCGCCGAAGCGCACTCCCGCCACGGTCGATCAGGCCTTCGACGCCCTCCATCACGGCATCGCCGATGGCGCCCGCCGGGTCGAAGATGAGTTGGCCCATGACTCCACGCTCGCCCGAGAACAAGCCCATCCGACCACACAGCACTAGCCATCACTTTCCTGGCCGCATCCCCGCCGGGTCTACTTCCGCGGCGGCTTGATCAAGGCAGCCGCTTTGACTGGATCGATCTCTCCAGCGCCGAAGGACGGACACAGCCCAGCGACAGGACAAGCCCCACAAGCCGGACGCACCGCATGACAGCAGCGACGACCGTGCCAGATCACCACATGTGACAAAGAAATCCACCGATCCGGCGGAAACAGTGCGTCAAGGTCCTGTTCGACTTTGACGGGCTCTTTCTGTGTGGTCCAGCCCAAACGCCGCGACAGGCGCAACACGTGGGTGTCGGTGGTGATCCCTGGGACTCCATAGCCGTCCGAGAGCACGACGTTGGCGGTCTTGCGACCGACTCCAGGTAGACGAGTCAACTCATCCAGGGTCCGCGGCACCTGGCCACCACAGTCATCCATCAGCATCTGGCTCACCCGAATGACGGTCTCGGCTTTGACACGGAAGAAGCCCGTCGAATGGATGATGGTCTCGACCTGCCCAAGATCCGCCTTTGCCATGTGAGCGGGATCAGGGTAACGACCGAACAAGGTCGCAGTCACCTGATTGACTCGTCGGTCCGTCGATTGGGCCGACAAGATGGTCGCCACCAGGAGCTGGAACACTGAACCAAAGTCAAGTTCACACCTGGCGTCGGGATAGGTCGTCTCCAGGATGTCGAGCACAGCCGACGCTTTCGCCCGCTTCGACTCGCCCGGGCGACCGGGCGCCTGACCGGCGGGGACCACCGCTGTCACTGCTGCCCCGTCGGTCGTTTGAGGTAGGCCACCGGATTGTTCGCCTCAGTGCCTGGCAGGACGGCGACCAGCTCCCATCCGTCCTTGCCCCAGGTGTCGAGAATCTGTTTGGTCGCGTGACTGATGAGCGGCACGGTGGCGTATTCCCAAGTGGTCATGGGCCCCACTCTACTGTCCCGCACTGTCGGATCGACACAAGGCCGAAGCGGTTCTCGACGCACCACGCCGACGTCTTCAGCGACACGGCCTTGTGCCTGCCATAGAATATCCACCATCACCTGGAAAGGGGGACTTCACATCGATTCGGACGCGGCGGCATCGTTCCACCAGCGAGCGAACAACGGACGGGGAGCTGGTTCTCGTCCGTCTCTTGGCGTACCTATCGGTCCTCGTTCTTCCTTGTCAAGCCCAAAACGTTCGATACCGGAGCCCTCCGGAAGGATCAATCGCCGATCAGGGCCACGATCACGCCATCAGCGGTCGTGGCCGACGGTGGTGGCCATCGTCGGTGGTGTCATCGGTGGCTGGCTGGTCATCGGTTTGATCATCGGTCTGGTCATGGACTCGAGTTACACCGACCGGGCCCTGCCCGGCTTCACCATCGGAAGTCGCGACATCTCAGGGATGACCAGCAACGAGATCGTGCCGATTCTCAATCAGATCCAAGACAACATCAATCTCAATCTTTCGGTCGACGGCGTCAACAAGGCGGCCAAAGCCTCCGACCTGGGCATCACCGTGGACCAAAAGAGAGTACTGGGCGACGTGTTTCAAGCCGCCGACAAGAACTTTTGGGTTTACCGCCCACACAACACGCATGTCGACCTGACCCTTGACATCGACGCTCAAGCTTTCAACACTTGGGTGGTCCAGAGCTTTCCAACTGCCTTCACTTCCCCGACCAACGCCGGCTTGGCCTATGACTCTTCCAGCCAGCAGTTCCAGGTATCGCCGAGCGCCCCTGGCACAGGCGTCGACAGCGCGAACCTCGATGACATCGCTCAAAAGCTGGCCGACAACGATGGACAGGGTTCCTTCACGTTGACACCGACGGAACGTCCGGCAGACATCACCGACGCGCAAGCGGCCTCCGCCCGTGACCAGGCCAACCAACACCTCACAACTCAATGCTCGTTCACGGCCAACGGTGAGGTCGTCTACACGCTGACACCCGACGACATCGCCGCGATGGCGACTGTGACTCCGGGCCCCGACGGTGGCCTGACGGTCGGTGTCCAGGCGACCACGGTCGATGACTACCTTCGCAACACGCTGGCGGCCAAGGTCGACCGAGCCGCGGTGACAGAGAAGACCATCGTCGACGATGCCGGAGCGACCATCCAGACCACTCAGACCGGTCAGAATGGTCGAACGATGACGGATCTGGAGTCCCTGACCACCGCCATCACTCAGTGTTTGACTTCGGGAAAGGGGCAGTCCATCGCGGTGACCTTCACCGAGGTGCCATATCAGACCGAATCCACCAAGTCCTCTCATCCGGCCCCGCCCGCCGGGGCCGAGTCAAGCCATTGGGTGGACGTCAACTTGACCAATCAGACGGTCACCTTGATGGACGGTTCGACACCCTCGACCACCTTCTCCATGAGTTCCGGCGCGCCATCCCACCCCACTCCGACCGGTGTCTACCAGGTGTACTCGAGAGTCACATCTCAGTCGCTCAGTGGAACGGCCGACGGCGAGTACTACTACTATGACGATGTCCATTGGGCCACCTGGTTTTACGAAGATTTCGGTTTCCACACCGCCTACTGGCATGATGACTTCGGCACGCCTGTGTCCCATGGTTGCATCAACCTGCGTGAAGCTGACGCTAGAGCGGTCTTTGACTGGCTGGCGATTGGTGACTGGGTCGACGTTCACGACTAACTCACACGGACACGAGTGCCGACAAGGAGGAATATCATGAAGATCGCTCGTGCGGCGGCATTGTGCGCGGCGTCGATCGGCACGGTCGGCCTAGGATGCCTCACCTACGCCGCGACGGTCGAGGTCGAGCGCTTCACCTTGAGGCACGTGACTGTGCCAGTGTTGCCGAGCGATCATGACCCCGTTCGCATCCTTCATATCTCCGACCTACATCTCCTCACCACGCAGGCCAAGAAGATCGCCTGGGTGCAGGCCTTGGCCGACCTCAAACCCGATTTCGTCGTCAACACTGGCGACAACATCGCTCAGCCTGAAGCGCTCAACGCACTGGTCCAGGCCCTGCGACCCCTTTCAGGCACGCCTGGGGTCTTCGTCTTCGGCTCCAACGACGTCTACGGTCCCCGTCCGCTCAACCCCTTGGCTTACTTCACTGCCCACACCTTCTCTCATGCCCGAGCCACCATGCCGACGCCAGCTTTGCGGCTGGTGCTGGAAAAGTGTGGCTGGACCTTTGTCGAACAGGTCACGACCACCTTTGAGCTCAATGGCTCTGTCATCGAGGTGCGGGGTTGTGGGGACGCTCACATGGACGCGGACGACTACCCACGCGTCGAAGGACCGCTGTCGCCTGATGTCGATCTGTTGATGGGGGTGACCCACGCCCCGTATCAGCGGGTCCTCGACGCCATGACGATGGATGGCGCCGGGCTCATCATGGCTGGCCACACCCACGGCGGCCAGGTGTGTCTGCCGGGAGGCCGGGCCTTGACGACCAACTGTGATTTGCCTGTCAGTCAGGTCAAGGGATTGAGCACTCACCGCGTGGACGACCACGAGTCCTTTCTCCACGTCTCGGCTGGACTGGGCACGTCGCCTTACGCACCGTACCGTTTCTTTTGCCCGCCCGAGGCCACCGTGGTGACTCTGGTCGCGCGCCAGAACTGAGCCAATCAGGCTGGCGTCACCACACCAGCCCACGTATCACCATATGGACGTTGGCGTGTTGTAGTTTGGACGAACACCAAAAAGAGTAAAGTCGCGTGGAACAAGGTCAATGACTCACTTTCGGGGGGTACCATGTCGCTCAACCTTCTTCGCACGAAGTCGATCGAACAGTCACTGGCCGACGCGGACGAACCGGAATACCAACTGAAGCGGACGCTGTCGGCGCTTGACCTCGCGGTCTTCGGCATCGGCGTCATCATCGGCGCCGGCATCTTCACACTGACGGGGCGAGCCGCTCACAACACAGCTGGCCCAGCCGTCATCCTCAGTTTCGTCATCGCGGCGGTCTGCTGTGCCTTGGCGGCCATGTGCTACGCCGAGTTCGCCTCGACAGTGCCCGTCTCGGGATCCGCCTACACCTTCTCCTATGCCGCCCTCGGTGAGATTTTCGCTTGGATCATCGGTTGGGACCTGATCCTGGAGATGTTCTTGGCCGTCTCCGTGGTCGCCCAAGGGTGGAGCGCCTACTTCGGCACCTTCCTTGATCAGATCACCGGGCAGCCGGCTGGCAGCCATGTCTTGCCCGACATCATCGCCAACGGTGGCAACGGCAACGCTCCAGCCTTCAACGTCGATCTCATGGCGATCTGTCTGATCATCGTTCTCGGCGTCCTCATGATCATCGGCATCAAAGAGTCGATGGCCGTCAACCGCGTCCTGGTCGTACTCAAAATCTGTATCGTCTTGTTCGTCATCTTCGCTGGTATCGCATTTATCAATAGAGACAACTGGTCACCTTTCATCCCAGCGGCGATCTCCGCTGAAGAGGCCGGCATCACCCAGACGGGTGGTCTGACCCAGCCCTTGTTGCAGTGGTTCACCGGCTCCCAGCCCATGGTTTATGGCGTGGGCGGCATTTTCGCCGGCGCCGCCCTGGTCTTCTTCGCTTACATCGGTTTTGACGTCGTCGCCACCACCGCCGAAGAGGCCAAGAACCCGAAGAAGGATCTGCCCAAGGGCATCATCGGCTCCCTGGTGGTTTGCACCGTCCTCTACTGCGTGGTCGCACTGGTCATCACCGGCATGTTGCCGACCGCTGAGATACCTCAGTCTGCCGCGCTGGCGACGGCCTTCGCCCTGAAGGGCGCCCCCTGGATCGCCATCGTCGTCTCCGCCGGCGCGGTCTGCGGTTTGACCACAGTGGTGCTGACCATGCTGATCGGCTCGACGCGTCTGATCTTCGCCATGAGCCGCGACGGCCTGTTCCCCATGGGTCTGGCCAAGGTGCACCCGAAATTCCGCACACCCTGGGTCATCGCCACCATCGTGACCGTCCTGTGCCTGGTCGTGGCCGGTTTCACGCCAGTGGGTGTGCTCGAAGAGATGGTCAACATCGGCACGCTGTTCGCCTTCTTGATCGTGTCCGTCGCCGTTTTGGTGTTGCGCAAGCGCCGCCCAGACCTGCCGCGTCCCTTCCGGGTTCCCTTCGTTCCCGTCGTGCCGGTTCTGGCCGCCATCATCTGCTTCTACCTGATGCTCAATCTGGCGGTCGAAACCTGGCTGCGCTTCCTCGTCTGGATGGTGCTGGGCCTGGTCATCTACTTCGCCTACTCCCACTGGCACGCCCGCCTGCACACCGGCAAGGCCCTGTCCAGCGATGTTGAGGAGATCATCCACAGCGGTGTCCTGACGCCACCAGAAAACCGCTGACACCCACAGCCCGCAGGGACCACCAAGGCGCCCCATCGTCAAAGGCCCGCGCACGTGGGTTTCGCCGGTTTCGGCTCAGTCGGTAAACTTGGAGGGTTGACCGATCCCACCCCGGAGAAAGCGAGCCCATGCCAACACGCCCAGACCTGAGAAATGTCGCCATCATCGCCCATGTCGACCACGGCAAAACCACCCTCGTGGACGCGATGTTGTTGCAATCAGGCGCTTTCCGTGCCCACCAGGAGGTCGAGACCCGGGTGATGGACTCGATGGATCTGGAGCGTGAGAAGGGTATCACCATCCTCGCCAAGAACACCTCCATCGCGCACCGGGACGCTCAAGGCAACCCCATCACCATCAACATCATCGACACCCCCGGTCACGCTGATTTCGGTGGTGAGGTCGAGCGCGGCTTGGAGATGGTGGACGGGGTGCTTCTCCTGGTCGACGCGTCCGAGGGACCGCTTCCCCAGACCCGGTTCGTGCTGCGCAAGGCCTTGGCCAAGAAACTGCCGATCATCGTGGTCATCAACAAGGTCGATCGTCCAGACGCCCGCATCAGCGAGGTGCTGGACGAGACTTACGCCCTGTTCATGGATCTGATCGACGACGACCAGTCCGACGTGCTCGATTTCCCAGTGGTGTACTGTGCCGCCAAGGCCGGGCGTGCGTCACTGACCGCTCCTGCCGACGCGCAGATGCCCGACTCATCCGATCTGACCCCGCTGTTCGAGACCATCTTCACCACCATCCCCGCCCCGTCGTACGTCGAGGGTTTCCCACTGCAGGCCCATGTCACCAACTTGGACGCCTCACCCTACCTCGGACGCCTGGCCTTGTGCCGCATCGTCAACGGCTTCATGACTCGCGGCCAGACGGTGGCCTGGTGCCACCGTGACGGCTCTGTCACGAATGTGAAGCTGACTGAGCTGCTCAAGACCGAGGCGCTCGAACGAGTGCCGGCTGACTCGGCCGGCCCGGGCGACATCGTGGCCATCGCCGGCATCCCCGAGATCACCATCGGTGAGACGCTGTCCGACCCGGACGATCCGCGGCCCCTGCCCTTGATACACGTCGACGAGCCGTCGATCTCGGTCACGGTCGGCATCAACACCTCCCCCCTGTCGGGGCGTTCCGGCAAGAATCTGACCGCCCGGCTGGTCAAGAACCGCCTCGACCAAGAGCTAATCGGCAATGTCTCCATCCGCGTCCTGCCGACCGGTCGGCCTGACTCATGGGAAGTCCAGGGTCGCGGTGAGCTCCAGTTGGCCATCCTGGTTGAGATCATGCGCCGAGAGTCCTTCGAACTGACTGTCGGCAAGCCTCAGGTCGTGACTAGTCTGGTCGACGGCAAGGTCTACGAGCCGACCGAACGGCTGACCATCGATGTGCCCGAGGAGTACCTCGGCGTCGTCACCCAACTGCTGGGGTTGCGCAAGGGTCGTTTGGAAGAGATGGTCAATCACGGCACCGGTTGGGTACGACTGGAGTACGTCGTCCCGGCCCGTGGCTTGATCGGCTTTCGCACCGAGTTCCTGACTGAGACCCGCGGCACTGGCATCATGAACCATGTCTTCGAGGGTCAGGAACCCTGGGTCGGCGAGATGCGCCTACGCCCAACTGGCTCCCTGGTGGCCGACCGTCTGGGCATGGTCACGTCCTACGCCTTGTTCAACCTTCAAGAGCGGGGCGTCCTGTTCATCGCCCCAGGCATGGAGGTCTACGAAGGTATGGTTGTCGGCGAGAATCCCCGACCCGAAGACATGGATGTCAACCCGACCAAGGAGAAGAAACTCACCAACGTGCGTTCCTCTACTGGTGATGAGTTGGAGCGTCTGGTGCCAGCGAAAGTGTTGAGCCTGGAGGCGGCCATGGAGTTCTGTCGTGAGGACGAGTGCCTTGAAGTCACCCCAGACGTCATTCGTATCCGCAAGGTCGAGCTTTCCCAATCTGCGCGCGCCCGGGCCCGTGGACGAGCGAAGAATGCCTGAGCCGACCAGGCAGCGCTCCCTCGCCCAGCGGCTCGCCCCGTGGGCCTTGCTCGTCATGGCGGTGTTGTGGGGTTCGACCTTCTTCTCCATCAAGCGCCTTGTCACGGTCCTGCCACCCGAGGACTTCTTGGCTGTCCGTTATCTGATGTCGACCATAGTCCTAGTGGCGGTGTTCCACCGTCAGTTGCGCATGGGCTGGCGCACCTTCGGCCAGGGAGTCTGTCTCGGTTTGCTGTGGGCAGCGGCGCAGTTGCTCCAGACCATCGGTCTGACCTCCACCCCCGCCTCCATCTCGGGATTCATCACCGGCTTGTACGTCGTCGCCACCCCTGTGCTGGGCTTCCTCGTTTTCCGTTTCCGCATCACGGCGTGGGTCTGGTTGGCCGTGGTGCTGGCGACCGCCGGTTTGGGGGTGTTGACCCTGCGCTCCAGTGGCTCTGGCCTCGGCCTCGGCGAGCTGCTGACCCTAGGCAGCGCCCTCATCTTCGCCCTGCACATCTTGTTGCTCGGTCGCTGGAGCACCCCGACCAAGGCCGGACCACTGACCTGCGCCCAAGGAATCGCCATGACGGTGGTGTTCTTCATCTTCGCCGTCCCGGGCGGCATCCAGGTTCCGACCACGGCCGTGAATTGGATCTGGATGGTCTACCTGGCTGTCTTTTGCGGCGCCATCACCCTGCTCTTGCAAACCTGGGCCCAAAGTCACGTCGAACCCAGCAAAGCCGCCGTCATCATGTGCTCCGAGCCCTTGTGGGCCACCTTGTTCGCCATGGCCTTCGGCGGGGAGCGTCCGACCTGGCTGTTCGCGATCGGCGCTGCCGCGATCCTCGCCGCCATGGCCCTGGTCATCCGCCACCCAACCCGTGTGCGTGCGAAAGACTCCTCGTCCTGATCGGCGCCACCCGACCTGCTCGTGGCTATCCTGGAGAAAGACACCGAACAGAAAGGTCTGCCCGATGAAAGGCTTCAGACAATTCATCACCCGCGGCAATCTGATCGAGTTGGCGGTCGCCTTCATCATGGGCGCCGCCTTCACCGCTGTGGTCACCGCCTTCACCAACCTGGTCATGAGCATCATTGGGAAGATACTCGGCGGCCAGCCCAACTTCGACCAGGTCGCCATCGCCGGGGTGGCCATCGGCCCCTTCATCACGGCCGCGATCAACTTTCTCCTCGTGGCCCTCGTCGTCTATTACTGCATCGTCAAACCGGTCAACGCGTGGCGATCCCGTCACCAGGCGGACAAAGAGACACCGCCTGACGAGGTCGAACTCCTGACCCAGATCCGCGACTTGCTGGCGAAGAACGAGCCCACCCACTAGCCCTCAAGCCGAGGCCGTCATGAGCGCGCTATCCTTCCGTCGCTCAGGTCGAGTCGGACATCCACGTGGACTCGAGACAGAAACACGGGGTCGTGGCTGACCACGAGGATGGCCCCGCGATAGGCCTCCAGCGCCTCGACCAACTGGTCGACGCTGGTCAGGTCTAGGTTATTGGTCGGCTCGTCCAGAATCAGGAGTTGCGCTGGTGGCTCGGCGAACAAGAGCCGAGCCAGCGAGACTCGAAAACGCTCACCGCCGGACAGGGCGCCCACCGGCCGAAACACGGCGTCGCCTCGCAGCAACAATCGTGCCAACCGGGCTCGAATCTCACCTTGCGTGGCCTGGGGAGCCACCGCCGCGATGTTCTCCACGGCGCTTGCTTGATCGTCGAGTACATCCAGTCGTTGAGGCAGGTAACCTACCCGATCAGTCAAGAGCCGACCCACGACGCGAGACCCGCACAATCCTGGAGCGTCAATCCTGGAATCAGGCACGGTGTCGGGTTCTCGCAAACCCAACATCTGCTCAATCAGGGTCGTCTTACCCGATCCGTTGCGCCCGGCCAGAGCCACTCGCTGAGGTCCGCGCAAGCTGAAAGAGTCGCTATCGCCCCACGTCAGTTCAAGTATCTGGCGCGAGGCGTGCACGGCAGGATCAGGCAGATCGACCTGGATGTGGTCATCGGCGCGCACCCGACCAGACGCCTGGTCCAACTCCGACTGGGCTTCCTTCACCTTGTCGAGCCCTGTCGTCCGGGCCCGACCCGCACCTGACTCGGCTTGATCCCGCATGGCGTCTCGCACGATCTTGGGAACTCCCTCCCTGACGGCCTTCTGCTTGCCACGCGCCAGGCCTCGCGCGGTGCGCTCCAACACAGCGACCCTGGCCCGCTTGGCCGCACGCACCGCTTGTTCGGCCGTCCTCTCCGCCTGGACAGCGGCGGCTTGCTCAGCCTCCATGGCTTCCCGCCAAGCGGAGTAGGCGCCGCCGAAGACGCTCAATCGACCGTCGTACAGCTCGGCGATGGCGTCCATCTGTTCGAGCAAGGCGGTGTCATGGCTGGCCACAATCACAGTGCCAGGCCAGGTTCGGATCATCTCGTGGACAGTCGACCGCAAAACCTCGTCGAGGTTGTTGGTCGGTTCGTCCAACACCGTGATCGCGGCGCGACGAAGCCGACATCCGGCGATCGCCACCACCATGGCCTCGCCGCCGGACAAGGTCGTGACCGGGCGGCTCAAGTCAGCCCCGGTCAATCCCCCACCGGCCATGTCGAGGCTGGCGAGGACCGCATCGGCCTGAGTCTCAATGTCCCACCTCTCCCCCACGGTGTCGAAGTGGTCAGGATCGCAGCTGCCCGCCTCAATGGCGTGCAAGGCGGCGAGTATGTCGGCCACGCCCAGCAGGTCAGCCACGCTGGCCCCTGGCATGGTCGTGATGAGTTGCGGCACATAGGCGACGTCTCCCGACACCGTGACGACACCGCTACCGGGATGAAGCTCACCGGTGATGAGCCGAAAGATGGTGGTCTTGCCGGAGCCGTTGGCTCCGACCAATCCAGTACGCCCGGCCCCAAAAGTGGCCGACACATCGTCGAGAGCGATGGCGCCATCAGGCCATGCGAAACTGACATGAGAAAAAATGATAGGAACAGACATAGTGAACTCCAGCGAAGAGGGTGGTGGCCGCCGCTGCGACCGGGAACGCTGGACCATGCAATGTCGCAGCGCTGTTTAGAGTTCGCGTCCGCCTGTCATACCCTCGTCCTTCACAATCGCCGATGCTCCATCTGACACCTGAAGCCTAACGCCGAGTACTCTATCATTCTTGCCGGGCTGGTGCGGGACGTCACTCGCCCGGATAGACCACCCCGAGTTGGCGACGCACCTCGTCGGTCATGCGCAGGACCTCGACAGTGGACTGCCAACTCATGGACTCCGACTCAGTCAGACCAGCGGCGAGACAGCGTGCCACCTCGGCCGCTTCATACTGAAAGCCACCGGGAACACTGGTGTGGATCACGCGCGGGCTGCCATCCAACGGTGTCAGCGTCATGTCCTGAGGCGCGTAGAACCAATCGGCGACCTCCAGTCGAGCCTTTGTGCCCAGGATTTGGAAGTTGTTTCGGGCCGAGACCTCCATGTCGGTGTACGCCAGCGCCAACCTGTCCTCGTACCGACAGGTGATCGTCTCGCGCAGGTCGACCCCCGTGCTGGTCAACAGGCCGTGCGCAGCCAAACTGTCGGGTGTCCCCCACAGCCAATGGATCAGGGACAGCGGGTATATGCCCAAGTCAAGCAGGGCGCCGCCCCCAAGCGCCGGGTTCATCATGCGCCAACTCGGACTGAGGTTGAGGCTTTGGGCATGACATCCGATCAGAGCCTGAACCTCACCGAGCTCACCCCCGTCGATCAACTCACGCATGACCGTGTAATGCGGCAGAAAGCGGCTCCACATCGCCTCCATGGCGAACAGACGCTTGCGTCCGGCCACCTGGAAGACCTCCTCAGCCTGCGCCGCGCTGAGAGCGAAAGACTTCTCCACCAGGACAGGTTTGCCGGCCTCCAGGGCCATGATCGCAGCATCGTGGTGCTGGGCGTGCGGCGTGGCCACATAGACGGCGTCGACGTTTCCATCCGCGACCAACTCTTCATAGGAACCATGAGCGACGACGGTGGGATCGCCCGCCATGGTCTCAGCGACGAACCGTTCAGCCCGCTTGGGATCGCGCGAACCCACCGCCACCACACGGCTTTGGGTGTGTCGCGGGATCTCCCGAGCAAACCGTTTGGCGATTCCACCAGGGCCGAGAATCCCCCAACGAATCGCTGGCGCGTCCATCGGATCAAGTGTTGTCATAGCTGTCTGCCTCTCTGTTCAGTGTGTCTCCACTCCGCGGTCATCGGTGGCCCCCACCCATGGAGCACACCTGTCAGACTACCGTGTTCAAGCCTTTCGTCGGGAACCGATGCCCCGCCGACGTCGCCGTCGTCGACCGGGCGCCTCAGACAGCCGACCCCTGATCGGTCAACTGACCACGCTGGGTCAAGTCCTTGATGATGCGGTCATAGAAAGCCTCATCGATCCGGTACTTCCAGCGGTAGAGAAAGTAGCCGATCAGGGTCAGCGCCAGGGGGAAGACCATCATCCACACTTTCATCACCACCAGTCCGCCGCTGGTGACGTCGTCGGGGTTGCCCTGGGCGGCGTTGATCCCGGACCAGATCAGGACCAAGGCCACCACCTGGGCCGACAGTGCCGCGCCGACTTTGTTGATGAAGGGCTGCAGCGCGAAGGTGATGGCGGTGTTGCGCCGCCCGAGCTTCCAATGGCCATAGTCGATCGAGTCGGCGATGAACATCAGCATCAGAACGGTGACGAAAGCATCGCCGATGAACAAGAGCACACCCGCCACGCCCAAAATGACGATGTTCATGGGCGAGAAGAAAAAGACGATATACCCGGCTGAGACCAGGCCGGTGGCCAAGGTGTACAAAGCCCGCCGGTTGAAGCGTTTGCGCAACAGGGGGAACACGAGGTACCCGGTGATCATCGACACGCCCATGATGACGCCGAAAACGGTGTACATGCTGGCGTCACGGTACGCGTAGGTGAAGAAGTATGTTCCGAAGGTGGTCGTGGTGGTGAACCCGGTCATGAACAGCACCATAGCGATGGCGGCCCACATCAACTGGTCGTTGTCGAACACCACCTTGTAGACCTGTCGCAGCGTCACCTTCTCCTGCTCGATCACCAGGCTGGGCACCTTTGTCCCCACCAAGGTGATCGTCTGGCCAAGAGCCATCACTGTGACGATGATGAGGACGTACACCACCCATCCGGTCTTCGCCCCGAAAGCCTGGACCAAGACGCCGCCAGGGTTGTCCCCACCGGCCGCTCCGACGATCGGGATGATCGTGCCGACGACGGCGAACTGGCCGATGGTGGCGAAGATCTTCGCCAGCGAACCGATCTGCTCACGCTGCTTCTGCACCAAGGTGAGCGCGGGCATCAGTGACCAATACGGTATGTCGTTGGCGGTCCAGCTGAGACTCCACAAGAGGTAGAACAGTGCGAAGATCACAACGGTGACAGCGGAGCCGCTGGACATGTCCGTGAAGAGCAGGACGGTGAAGACAGCCGACGCGATCATGCCAATGAATATCCAGGGCTTGTACTGTCCCCAGCGCGTACGG
The DNA here is from genome assembly GCA_031286045.1 of Propionibacteriaceae bacterium. GTDB lineage: Bacteria > Actinomycetota > Actinomycetes > Propionibacteriales > Propionibacteriaceae > WQYJ01. The sequence goes on from JAITVA010000175.1 coordinate 18,503, forward strand.
GTGTTGTCCACCACCGAGCCCATGACGATGTCCATGACAGCGTCGAACAACCTAGCCGCCAGTATCAGGGACGAGACCCAGGCCAGCACGGCGTCGCTGACTTGAACGATCTCGGTCAGGTAATAGATGAAATACATCGACACCAGCGTGTACACGGCGTCACGGCCGGTCGTTCCCACAGCGAAGGTCCACTTGTTGCGTCGATGCACATCTGCCATGCCCACTACTCTAGACGATACATGGACCAGATTCGCCAATACCCCGACGACTAGGGAATTGATGGGGACAAAGACATCGGGCCCCGCACCGCGAAGGTGCGAGGCCCGAAGCAGAGATTGTCAGTGACGAATCACTTGTTGATCTTGGTCACACGACCCGCGCCGACGGTACGACCGCCCTCACGGATGGCGAACTTCAGACCCTCTTCCATGGCGATGGGCTTGTTCAACACCACCGACATGTCAGTGGTGTCGCCCGGCATGACCATCTCAGTGCCCTCGGGCAACTGAACCTGGCCAGTCACATCCGTCGTGCGGAAGTAGAACTGCGGCGAGTAGTGAGAGAAGAAGGGCTTGTGACGGCCACCCTCATCCTTGGTCAAGATGTAGACATTGCCCTCGAACTCGGTGTGCGGGGTGACAGTGCCGGGCTTGCACACGACCATGCCACGCTCGACATCTTCCTTCTTGGTGCCACGCAACAGCAAGCCGACGTTCTCACCCGCGCGACCCTCGTCGAGGATCTTGCGGAACATCTCAACACCAGTGATGGTGGTGGTCTGCTTCTGAGGACGGATGCCGATGATGTCGACCTGCTCGCCGGTCTTGACGATGCCACGCTCGATACGACCGGTCACGACCGTGCCACGACCAGTGATGGTGAAGACATCCTCGATCGGCATCAGGAAGGGGTGGTCGATGTCGCGCTTGGGCTGCGGGATGTAATCGTCGACAGCGTTCATCAACTCAAGGACAGTGTCGCCCCACTTCTCGTCGCCCTGCATGGCGGGGAAAGCGGCGGTGCGAATGACGGGGCAGTTGTCCCCATCAAACTCCTGAGAGGTCAGCAGCTCGCGCACCTCCATCTCAACCAGCTCGATCAGTTCCTCGTCATCGACCATGTCGCACTTGTTCAGAGCCACGACCATGGCGGGAACGCCCACCTGGCGAGCCAAGAGCACGTGCTCGCGAGTCTGCGGCATCGGACCGTCGGTGGCGGCGACCACGAGGATCGCGCCATCCATCTGAGCGGCGCCGGTGATCATGTTCTTGACATAGTCAGCGTGGCCGGGGCAGTCGACGTGAGCGTAGTGGCGCTTCTCGGTCTGATACTCGACGTGAGCGATCGAGATGGTGATACCACGCTGGCGCTCTTCCGGCGCCTTGTCGATCTGATCGAACGCCGAAACAGCGTTCAACTCAGGATACTTTTCGTGAAGCACCTTGGTAATCGCCGCGGTGAGCGTGGTCTTGCCGTGGTCGATGTGCCCGATGGTGCCGATATTACAGTGCGGCTTAGTCCGCTCGAACTTGGCCTTTGCCACTTGGGCTCCTTTTCGGAATATTGCCACGCATTGCGCGGGGCTACTGTGAGACTCGCCTGAGGGTTCTCAAGCGCGTT
>JAITVA010000182.1 GCA_031286045.1 Propionibacteriaceae bacterium
GATGGCTTTTCGCGCGCTGTTGACTGGTGATGGCGACTTTGACTGGTCGGGGGCAGTCGACGATCCGACATTGGATAGGTCACACTCCCGACGGCGGATCGTGATCGAGATCATCATCGTTCTCGCATTGTCGTTCGGACGCTCCGGAGTGTATTCGATCATCCAGATCATCGACAGGCTGACCTTGTCGACGCCGCTGTCGCAGCAGACCACGAGCTTGAACAACTCGGTCACGCCCGACCGGCCCTGGCTCGACCTGACCTACCAGGTGTATTACTTCATCATGCCGATGGCGGAGACCGCGCTCGTGTTGTACCTCCTCCATCTGGCCTATGGCCAGGCCCGACGCAGGATCGGCTTCGACCTTGGTCGCTGGTGGCCAGATGTCGGGAGGGGCTGGTTGACCTGTGCGGTCATCGGGATACCTGGCCTCGCTTTCTACCTTCTGGCCCGACTGATCGGGATCAACGCGACCGTCGTCCCGGCCAATCTGAGCGACGTCTGGTGGCGCGTGCCGGTGCTGCTCGTCTCGGCCGCGATGGCGGGCATCAGCGAAGAGGTCGTCATGCTGGGCTATCTGGTCAATCGACTGCGCGCCCTGCGCTGGAGCCCACTGCTGGCGATTGTGGTGTCGGCCGCGATCCGAGGAAGCTATCACCTGTATCAGGGGTTCGGCGGTTTCCTTGGCAATGTGGTGATGGGGGTGGTCTTCGGGCTGCTCTACCTGCGCTGGAAGCGCGTGATGCCGCTGGTCATCGCCCACACTCTGATCGACTGTTTCGCGTTTGTCGGTTATTCATTGATCGCGCCGTACATCAGCTGGTTGTGATTGATCATCGCCCTTGCCTGATCGGAATCCTGGGTCCTCGGTTGTGGGTGGATGATGCTTCTGAGCACAGTGGCGCGCCACATTTCTACCACGAGACAACCCGCCTCAGGAGGAGCTGGACGGGATATGCTCATGACAAGAAACCTGATCGAAAGGGAACAGACCATGGCGATGTCAGTCGAACAGATCAGAGCAGTGGCGGCGGGCGGACCCTTTGAGCCAACCTGGCGATCACTGGGGGAGTTTCGTGTTCCGCGCTGGTTCACGCAGGCCCGGTTCGGGATCTTTGTGCATTGGGGACTGTATTCGGTTCCGGCCTTCGGCAACGAGTGGTATTCCCGCACCATGTACATGCAGGGCACACCCGAGTTCGAGCATCATGTGGCTACGTACGGTCCGCAGAAGGACTTCGGCTACAAGGATTTCATTCCTCTTTTCACTGCGGACAAGTTCGATCCCGAGGAGTGGGCCGACCTGTTCTCGTACGCAGGGGCAGGTTACGTCTTCCCGGTGGCGGAGCATCACGACGGGTTCCAGATGTACCGTTCGGATCTGTCCAGGTGGAACGCCTTTGAGATGGGGCCGCGTCGTGACCTGCTCGGTGAGCTGAAGCGGGCCGTCGAGGATGCGGGTATGACCTTCTGCACATCTTCCCACCGGGCTGAGCATTGGTGGTTCATGGGGCATGGCCGCGAGTTCGACTCGGATGTGACCGATCCGATGGCACTGGGGGACTTCTACTGGCCGGCCCAGCTGCCTGAGCCTGATCCTAACGATCGCTACGCCAAGCCCTATCCCTCCCACGAGTTCCTCGACGACTGGCTGCGACGCACAGTCGAACTGATCGACGGCTATCGTCCGGCGGCCCTGTACTTCGATTGGTGGATCCAGCACGCCGCGTTCACTGATTACCTCAAGGTGCTGGCGGCCTACTATTACAACCGGGGCGCTCAGTGGGGAACAGAGGTGGCCATCTTCTATAAGCATGACGCCTTTGCTTTCGGCAGCGCCATCCCCGAGGTTGAGCGTGGCGGCTTCGATCAGTCCCAACCCTTCGCTTGGCAATCGGACACCGCCATCGCCAACAACTCATGGTGTCACACGGCTGATCTGGATTACAAAACCCCTCGTCAGATAGTACAAACCCTAGCTGACGTGGTGTCCAAGAACGGCAATCTTCTGCTGAACGTCGGACCGCGCGGTGACGGCTCGATCCCTGAGGAGGATCGTCGGATCCTGGAGGAGGTTGGCGACTGGATGGAAGTCAACGGTGCAGCCATCCACGGCGCCAAACCTTGGCGGCGCTGGGGAGAGGGACCGACCGGTGGCTTGGGCGGTCAATTCAACGAGGCGGCGCTCAGCTATACCGATCAGGACTTTCGTTTCATAGTGGCGGGCGGGGTGCTGCACGCGATTCAATTGGCGCCCTCGTCCGCGCCGATCATGGTGCGTGCTCTGGCGAGGCCGACCCGTCACGATGGGTTCGGGTGGGAAGGCGCCATCAAGCGTGTCAGGATTCTGGGCCACGACGGGCCGGTCGATTGGGACCAAAACGAGGACGGCTTGACCATTCGCGCAGATGGTTATGACACCTCAATGCCGTTGGTGTGCAAGATCGAGGTGGAGTGAGCCATGACAGTGAGTTTTCCGGTGATGCCTCACGGCGGGGACTCACCCTGAGCAGTGGACCAGAGATGTCAGGGATGAGGACATGCGTCTGTTCCACCAGGCGCGTCTCAACTGCGTCACGATCAACGTGTTCGCCTGGGCCGACATCGTCGTGCCCAACGCCCTCGGCCCCGACATTCTCCAGTTCTTCCAACTGCGGCGCTCCGCCGGCGGCTGCGCGAACGCCGTGTCACGCCCTGGCCGCGTCGAGGCGGCGGCAAGCGGAGAGGAAGGCGAAGGCGCAGGCGTGGGCGCCCAGCGAGAAGCCGAAGGCGACGAGCCCCCAGGTCCAGCCGGGGAT
>JAITVA010000187.1 GCA_031286045.1 Propionibacteriaceae bacterium
AGCCGATCAGACCGACAAGCTGGCCTGCCGTGAGAGTGTCACCCACGGCGACGCTGAAGCTCTGAGCGTGGCTGTACGAAGTCCTCAGGGCCACCGCGCCGATCATTCCGTGGTCGACGACGAGGCGATTGCCGTACCCGCCGGAGTACCCGACTTCGATGACTGTGCCGGCGGCGGCTGCGACGATGGCTGTCCCGCAGGCGGCGCCGATGTCGAGCCCGTCGTGGAAACGCCAGGTTCCGCTGATGGGGTGCGACCGTAGTCCGAACGCTGAAGTGACGACTCCCGTGGCGGGATTGATCAACCCAGCGGCGCTGGGCGCTCCGGTGGCGGTTGTGATCTCAAGGTCGATGGCCCGCTGGCGAACAGTGTCCATGTCAGCCCCCGCGATGAGCCGGATCTTGGCCGGGCTGAGCAGGTCGAGTGGATTGAGATAGGTCTCGGATCGTCGCAACCCCCAGTGAAGGCAGGTTTTCTCCGGACATGACGCGTGGCCAGGGTTTAGCGTGCCAATGACCTGACCGGCCTGGATCGCGTCGCCCTCGGAAACCGTGGCCACAACTGGCTCATAGGTGGTCATCACGTCCCCGTGGCGCAGACTGACAACCGGGCGTCCGGCGACCATTCCAGCGAAGCTGACCTGTCCAGCCAAGGCGGCTTTGACTGGGGCGCCGGGATCGCCGACGATGTCGACCCCTCGATGTCCGGCCAGCCAGGGCTGGTCCGGTGGGTCGAACGCGGTGATCACGTCCCCGAGCAAGGGGGCGACTCCTCGCGGCAGCTGGGTGGCGCCAAGGCTTGTCTCGTCGGCCTGTGCGGTTGGTGTGTTCGTGACCAGGAGTAGACACAGTGAAATGATTGCGGTGATAATCGTCTTCATACCCTTGACTATGTGCAGTTTTGGCCCACTTGTGTCGCCTCTGGAGCAAATTGTGGATAAAATCTAGAAAACGGCGATCTTATCCACAGGCTTCCGTTGTCGCGTTTGACCGTTGAGCCTGGCCAAGGGTAAGGTAAGACGCTGTTGCCCTTGGGGTTCCGGCATGGATGGCCTCGAGTGTGAATATACTTACGTTTGCTAGAGATGGAAGATGGTCTGACTCGTGTCTACCTATAGCCCCAAGCCGGGAGAGATTACCCGAAACTGGCATGTCATTGACGCCGAGAACATTGTTCTTGGTCGCCTGGCAGTGACCGTGGCCAATCTGCTCAGGGGTAAAAACAAGCCCCAGTTCGCTCCTCATATCGACACCGGTGACTTTGTCGTCATCGTCAACGCTGACAAGATCGCGTTGACCGGTAAGAAAGGGGTCGCCAAGATGGCTGTGCGCCACTCCGGGTATCCGGGTGGCTTGCGCGCGGTGTCCTATGGTCAACTGCTGGCGACTGATCCGCGCAAAGCCGTCGAGCGGGCGGTGTGGGGCATGCTCCCGAAGAACAAGCTGAGCCGTCAACTCATCGGCAAGCTCAAGGTGTACTCAGGTCCGGAGCATCCGCACGTCGCGCAGAAGCCGCAGCCCTTCCAGATCGTTCAAGTTTCTCAGTGAGAGGTTAAACAGTGTCAGAAACCCAGGTTGATGTCGTCGAGGACGATATCGTCGAGGCTCCAGAGTCCTTTGTCGATGAGGAGGATCGCGAGATCGCCTACCGTGCGGAAAAGGTGAAGTCCTCCGAGAAGTCCGGTCGCCCGGCGATGGTGCAGAACACCTCTGGCACTGGTCGACGCAAGGAAGCGGTCGCGCGTGTGCGACTTATCCCTGGTTCGGGCAAATGGACGATCAATGGCCGCGCGCTGGAGGATTACTTCCCCAACAAGCTGCACCAGCAGGAGATCTCCGAGCCGTTCGAGGCGGCCGACGTCCAGGGATCCTACGACGTCATCGCGTTGATCGATGGCGGTGGTGTCTCCGGGCAGGCTGGCGCCTTGCGACTTGGCATCGCTCGCGCTCTCAACGCTGCCGACGCGGAGACGTCGCGTCCCGCCTTGAAGAAGGCTGGGATGTTGACCCGAGACCCGCGTGCCAAGGAACGTAAGAAGGCCGGCTTGAAGAAGGCCCGCAAGGCTCCGCAGTACTCGAAGCGCTGATCAGCCGTGGCCCGGCTTTTCGGCACTGATGGAGTGCGTGGGCGTGCCAATGTCGAGTTGACCGCTGATCTGGCTTTGGCCCTGTCAGTGGCTGCGGCCCACGTCCTGGCCGAGACCGACCCGGGTTCGAAACTCAAGGCGATCGTCGGTCACGACTCCAGAGCTTCGGGTGAGTTCCTGGAGGCGGCTGTTGTGGCAGGCCTGGCCAGTGCGGGTGTTGACGTCATACGCGTCGGCGTGCTGCCGACACCGGGTCTGGCCTATCTCGTCCCCGAATTGGGAGTCGACTTTGGGGTCATGTTGTCGGCCTCGCACAATCCGATGCCAGACAATGGGATCAAGTTCTTTTCCCACGGTGGCGTCAAACTGCCTGACGAAGTCGAGGATCTGATTGAGGAGGAGTTGGGCAAACCCTGGGTTCGCCCAACTGGCGCCGATGTCGGTCGGGTCAGCGACCACCCTGAACTGGGGGATCGCTACGTCAATCATCTGGTGGATTCGCTGAAGGCGGATCGACCGCTCAGTGGTCTGAAAATCGTGCTCGATCCGGCCAATGGGGCGGCCTCGCGAACGGCGGTCAAGGCCTTCATGTCCGCTGGCGCCAGCGTCACGGCGATCCACAACAAGCCAGACGGTCTCAACATCAACGAGAACTGCGGTTCGACTCACATTGAGTCGCTTCAACTCGAGGTCATCTCCTCAGGAGCCGATTTCGGCATCGGGCTCGACGGAGACGCAGATCGCTGCATCGCGGTCGATGGCAATGGCCGGGTGGTCGACGGCGATCAGGCGATGACGATTCTGGCTTTGGCGATGAAGGAAGACGGTCGCCTTCATCAAGACACGGTGGTGGCCACGGTGATGAGCAATCTCGGGTTCTTCCGGGCTATGAAAGCCAACGGAATCCACGTCGACACCACCAAGGTTGGTGATCGCTACGTTGTTGAGTCGATGAACGCCAATGGATTCACGCTTGGCGGTGAGCAGTCGGGGCACGTGGTCATGAGTGAGTTCGCCACCACCGGCGACGGCACGCTGACCGGACTTCACCTGGCCTTGCGGGTCGCTCGCACGGGCAAGTCATTGGCCGAGTTGGCTTCTGCCATGACCCGGCTGCCCCAGGTCATGATCAATGTCAAGAATGTGGACCGTGGGCGCACCAACCTGGATCAAGGCGTCGTCCGGGCGGTGACTGCGGCCGAAGCCGAGTTGGAGGGCCAAGGTCGGGTCGTGTTGCGTCCGTCTGGCACCGAGCCAGTGGTTCGTGTCATGGTCGAGGCCGACACGGAGGACCGAGCCCGTGAGGTGGCTGAGAAGCTAGCTGAGGTTGTGCGCACCCGCCTGACGCTGTGACCGATTCGATCGCACGATCAGGTCTGTCAGGCTGTTATGCCTGGTCAGTCACGGCTGCTGGGGAACCGATGATTGCCCGTCCCGGTGTTCAGATGGCGACGCATGATTGATCATCGTTTCCCTAGACCTTGCGAATCCGGATCCATTCGACGTCATGGTTGGGGCCTTTGCCGATGACGACTTTGGCGCGCTCGCGGGTGGGTCGGATGTTGCGAGTCAGGTTGGGTCCGTTGGTGGCGTCCCAGATGTCTGAAGCCAGTTGTAACGCCTGCTCATCGGGAATGTGGGCGAATTGGCGGAAGTACGAGTCCGGGTCGGTGAAGGCCGTCGCTCGCAACTCGCGGAAACGATCGAGGAACCACTGTTTGATAGCGTGTTCGGGTGCGTCGACATAGACGGAGAAATCGAAGAAGTCTGACACCGTTGGGCGCATCGCTCCTTGTCGAGCGCGCGACGGTTGCAGGACGTTGAGGCCCTCGACAATGAGGACGTCGGGATGACGCACGGTGATGGCGCGGTCGGGGACGATGTCGTAGATCAGGTGAGAGTACACCGGGATGGAGACCTCAGGCACACCGGACTTGACATCGATGATGAAGCGCAGCAGGCTCGCTTGATCGTAGGATTGAGGGAAGCCCTTCTTGTCCATCAAGCCCTTGGCCGCCAACACGTGATTGGGGTAGAGGAAGCCGTCGGTGGTGACCAACTCGACGCGGTGGTCGACGGAGAGGAGTTCCCGCAGGAGCCGGGCAGTGGTGGATTTTCCCACCGCGACCGAACCGGCGATGCCGATGATAAAGGGTGTCTTCCTCTCTGACAAGCCGAGATAGGCGTTGGATTGGCCAGACAATGCGACCGTGTTATTGATGTACAGATTGATGAGTTCGGTCAAAGGGAGATAGATCTGCCGCACGCGGTCGAGATTGAGCGGGTCGCCCAGGGCCCGCAACCCAGCCAAGGTGGCGTCCGTCAAGCTGAGGTGGCGTTCACGAGCCAGATGCGCCCAATGGTCACGGGTCAGGGTCAAAAACGCGCCTGTCAGCGAGTCGATGCGGTCAGGCATGAGGCCCTTTCTCCTGAGTCTGCCCATCAGTCTACGCGTGGTCGGCGCTGACACCGATTCTAGGACATGGTGAATCGGGGTCGAGCGCAGAACCTGCACGACGGGTCACACTTGTGGCCGCCGCCCTGTAGTATTCGTGATATGAGTAACACAGTCGACTCCGCGATCACGACCGCCACCGTCAAGGATGCTCAAGACGTCTTCAAAGACATCGGTCGAAGTGTCATCTTCGCTGTGCTGGCGTTCAGACGTCAGGACCGCGACGCTGAGTTGGCCGCAGTACGCGAGACCTTTGGTCGACTGCCCGCGCTGGTCAACTCGATGAACATCCGGGCTGCGGGCTCCGGGCTGCGCACGACCATCGGTTTGTCCAACGCCGCCTGGGACTACCTCTTTCCCGGAGCCGACAAACCCCGTGAACTGGAGACCTTCCGCGGTGTCACCGGAGACAAGAACTCGATGCCATCCAGTGACGGCGATCTTTTCCTCCACCTTCGGGCTGACAACGAGGCGGTGATCTACGAGCTGATGGACCAGGTCCGAGGTTTCCTCGGTGACAGCGTCACCGTGGTCGACGAGACGCATGGATTCCGCTACTTCGAGGGCCGCGCCATCATCGGTTTCATCGACGGAACCGAGGCACCAGCGGTCAAGGAAGCCGCTGGATACGCCATCGTTGGTGATGAGGATCCCGGGTTCGTCGGTGGCTCCTACGCCTTCGCCCAAAAGTGGCTCCACGACATGGATCAGTGGAAGAGCCTGAGCACACAGACTCAGGAGAGAATGGTCGGTCGTCAGAAGTTCAGCGACATCGAGTTGAGCGACGACCACAAAGACGAGCACACTCACAACAACGCCTCCAAGGTCGAGATCGACGGTGATGAGAAGAAGATCGTGCGCATGAATGTGCCCTTCTCCAATCCGGCCGAGCAGAGATCTGGAACCTACTTCATCGGGTACGCCCGGCATTGGACCGTCACTCGGACCATGCTCACCCAGATGGTTGAGCGGTCCGACGCCCTCCTGTCCTTCTCAACTCTGCTGTCCGGGCAGGTCTTCTTCGTGCCGTCATGGAGTCTGCTGGATCGTATGGCGCAAGGGGAGTTCTAGGTCCGGGAGACCGGTCAGGATCCGTCCCATCCGCAATCTCCTGGCTCGTGTCGATCAGTCCGCTCCAAGCGCCTCTGACTCCTGCTCCAATGTGAAAAGACTCTCACCACCAGGCTCTCGTGAGTCTCATGCGCGCCCGATAGTTTCATGAATGTCAGCTAAATCCGTAGTCTGACACGATTCTAGAAGGGTCATCATCATGAAGAAACTCACCGAAGCCGAACTCACCAAGGTCGAGGGTGGATGCTGCGGACGCGGAGGGTGGGGATCCTGCCAGCCGCGCAGTTACTGCCCGCAACCCCGCAATCGTTGCTACCGTTGAGGCTTGAGGACCGGACCGGTCAGGTGTGCGCAGCGCGCATGGCTGACCGGTCCGGTCACGTTGAGGGTTGGTGGCTGGGCCGGCCGGGTCATGACAGTCCGACCAACCGGTAACCCATGTTGCGAACCGTCTTGAGGCGATCCGCCCCGATCTTGCGACGCAGGTAGCGGACGTACACGTCGACGATGTTCGAGCCAGGGTCGAAATCGAACCCCCACACGGTGGAGAGCAGTTGCTCTCGGCTGAGGACCTGGTCAGGATGGCGCAGAAAGGTCTCCAGCAAGGCGAACTCTCGGGCGGACAGGTCATCCTCGCGCCCGTCGATGGTCACACGACGCGTGAGCAGATTGAGTGTGATGTCTCCGTGGCTGAGGGTGGATGGCGTGTCAGCTCGGGCGCCACGCAGGCGAAGACGGATCCTGGCCAGCAACTCATCGAAGCTGAAGGGCTTGCTCATATAGTCGTCGGCGCCCGAGACCAGCCCTGCGACCGTGTCCTGGGCGGATGATCGGGCCGTCAAAATGATGACCGGGATGGTGACACCTTCGCCTCGTAGACGCTCCAGCAGGTCGAACCCCGAGATGTCCGGCAGGCCGACATCCAGCACAATGAGATCCACGACGCTTGTGCGGGCGACATACAGACCCGATTCGCCAGTCGCCTCGACGCTACAACCGAATCCGGCGGCCTTCAACCCCTTGGCGACGAAGGCCGAGATCAGCGGTTCATCCTCAATCAAGAGAATATGGGTCACGATGGTCCTCCCCTCAGCGGAAAACGGATGGTGAAGGTGGATCCCTCGCCTGGAGCAGATTCGAGTTCGACGTCGCCACCATGTGAGGAGGCGATGGCGCGCACGATCGCCAAACCCAAACCGGTTCCAGTCCCGCCAGAGCCACGCTCATGACGCTCAAAGATGCGTTTCTGCTCGTCAGCCTCGATTCCTTGGCCATCGTCTCGCACCCAAAGTCGGACCTGCCCGTCCTCGACCGCGCTGCCGAGCGCGACGGCGCTGCCTGGGTCGGAGTACTGCACCGCGTTGGCCGCCAACTGTAGCCAGGCCTGGCTGATGCGCTGAGGGTCCAACCAGGTGGTGACCTCCGCCACGGAGTCGAGTTGCCATTCTCGATCCCCCAGACCGGTCGCTTTTGTGAGGGTGTCGTCGGTCAGTTGCACCAGGTCGGTCAGTTCCAAGCGCAGGAGGTGCGGTTGACGACTTTGAGCGAGGGTGAGCAGGTCGTCGACGAGACGGCGCATCCGATCCATCTCACTGAGCACGATGGTTCTAGTCTCCTCGGCCTCGACTGGATCGGTCACATCCATCAGCTCAAGATGTCCTCGGACGATGGTCGCCGGGGTGCGAAGCTCATGACCCACGTCGTCGAGCCATTGACGCTGCTCGCTGGCCGCAGCCTCCAGACGATCCAGCATCGAGTTGATGGTCATCGCCAAGGCCGACACGTCATCGTGGCCAGTGACTGGAATCCGCTGTGAGCTGTCAGACGCGGTGATCTCCTCAGCAGTTCGTCGAACTGTCGCGATCGGGCGCAGCAGACGGCCCACCAGCAGCCAGCTGAGCAAACCAATGATCGCCAGGGCGACCAGGGCGACAATGGCATACGCCCAGTAGATCGGAGCGTGCAGACGGTACTCCTTGGTCAGGTCAGTCACACGCACCAAAGCAGCGTGGCCCGCTTGGCCGGGCACGTCCACGGGAAGGACGGTGTAGTACCACTCGGTCACGGCAGTCGACAGATGGCCGTGGGTGACAGTGGTGCGACCTGTGACAGGGATGACTGCAGCGATCAGGGCGTCGTCGTCCTCGGGACGCAGCGTCACTCCTGCTGGCGCGGTCCAGGTCACTGCGTCATCCGCGATCGCCATCACCGACTCGGCTGGCGCGAGGTTGGCATGCTGCACCCCGGCGCGTAGTAAAGCGTCGGCACTGGCCCAAGGCTGTCCTGTCTGCGGATCGTTCTCGGCGGCGAGGTGTCGCAGGGCGGCCGTGGCGACCTGGTGGTCTTCCAGGACCCGCCTGTCAGTCGTCATGCGTCCCCAGATCATGACCACTATGCCGGAGACGATCAAGGCCAGCGCGGTCAAGGCACAGACGGCCGCGATCACCCGGGTTCTGACCGGAAGGATGCGCAGACGGTCACGAATCGCCATGGCACTCAACCGTTGTGTCGTCCATGTCCCGGTTCGGGAGCGTCGACTTGCCTGCCATGGCCGTGCCCCATCCCGGCGCCTGAACCGGCGCCAGTGCCTGCCCCGTTTCCGGCACCTGTTCCAGCGCCTGCCCCGGCACCCGATCCGTCACAGACCCCGCCACCGGGGCAGGCTGGATCCCAGGTGGCGTCGGTGGTCTCAGCGCTGTCGACGCCGGTTCCCGAGGTGTCGGGAACCGACTCGACTGCGGGGTCCACTGTCGCAGGGTCGCGGGACTCCTCGGTGCTCGATGAAGCGGACCCTGTTGAGTCAGGCGGCGTGGTCGACTCGGGCGGGGCCTGCATGGTCGACACCGGTTGTGCCCCAGACGGGTCCGATGCCGGGGACGCTGAGGACGCCGGACTCGGCGAGGTCAGTGTGGAGGGCGTGGGCACCGTCAACCAGGGCTCCGAGCCAGGTTCCGGGGCGGACGGCCAGGCCAAGACCAAGCCTGAGCCAGCGACGACTAGGCCGGCGACACCGATCGCAATTCCTATCAATACACGTTTCATGACAGCTACCCCCACGATTGGACGACTGCGCTCTCCGTCTCGACTGCCTCCAGTCTAGAGCCGTTGTGCAATGCGTCGAACCACTATTCCTTCTCTTCCTATTTCACCAGGCCGGGTGGAGGCGGCTGTGAGGCCTAGATGAGAAAGCTCTCATCCAGGGAAATCACGGTGGGCGAGTAGGGGCGTGACGGCTCATGGACGCGACGGCCTCGGTTTGTGGTTTGACCAGTCATGCCTTGTCAACCAGGTGGTATGACAGAACCTTCCGATAGAGTAGAAGCCATGTGTGGAATTGTCGGGTACGTGGGATGGCGGGAAGCGGAGACAGTGATTGTCGCCGGGTTGAAGCGAATGGAGTACCGGGGATATGACTCAGCGGGCATCGCGGTCGTCACCGCTGACGGCGTCGTGTCCCGAAAGAAGGCCGGGAAACTCGTCAACTTGGAGACTGAACTGGTGGAGCATCCATTGGCGAGTTCTCATCAGGGGATCGGCCACACTCGGTGGGCGACCCACGGTGGCCCCACCGATGAGAACGCCCACCCCCATCTCGGGCGCACCGGCCGGGTGGCTTTGGTGCACAACGGCATCATCGAGAACTTCGCTCAGCTTCGGGCCGAACTGGTGGCTGACGGTGTGGAGTTCGCCTCAGACACTGACTCTGAGGCTGTGGCCCATCTGTTGGAGAGGGAGGTGCTCGACGGGCATGGCCTGACTGAGGCGATGAGACGGACGGTGGGTCGGTTGGAGGGGTCGTTCACGCTGGTGGCGATCGACGCCCAGTGTCCTGACACGGTCGTGGCTGCGCGCCGTAGCTCGCCCTTGGTGGTCGGCGTCGGTGACAAGGAGATGTTCTTGGCCTCCGATGTGGCCAGTTTCATCGAGCACACCCGTGAGGCGATCGAACTGGGCCAGGATCAGATCGTGGAGATCACCCCTGACTCCGTGGCGGTGACGACTTTCGACGCAGAAGAGGCTCCGGTCAGGCCGTACCACATCGATTGGGATCTGTCGGCGGCGGAGAAGGGTGGCTACGACTGGTTCATGCGCAAGGAGATCTTCGAACAACCGAAAGCGGTCTCAGACACCTTGTTGGGCCGCATCGGTGCGGATCGACTCTTGGTCTTGGACGAGATGCGCATCGATGTGGCTCACCTGCGTTCGATCGACTCCATCATCGTCGTGGCGTGTGGCACGGCCTATCACGCCGGTCTGATCGCCAAGTACGCCATCGAGCATTGGACCAGGATCCCGGTCGAGGTCGAATTGGCCTCTGAGTTTCGCTACCGCGATCCGATCGTGACCTCGCGCACGCTGGTGGTGACGATCTCCCAATCAGGCGAGACGGCTGACACCCTGATGGCGGTGCGCCATGCCAGAGAGCAGCGCGCCAAGGTGGTCAGCATCTGCAACACCAACGGCGCCACCATCCCGCGCGAGTCTGACGCCGTCATCTATACCCATGCCGGTCCCGAGATCGGGGTGGCGTCGACCAAGGGGTTCACCACTCAGCTGATCGCTTGCTATCTGTTGGGGTTGTACCTGGCCCAGATCAGGGATGCCAAGTTTGGCGACGAGATCGCCAGCTTGGTGCGGGAGTTGGAGGCCTTGCCCGCCAAGATGGACGAGGTGCTTGACGACCTCGGCACGACCCTGGCTCTGGCTCGTGATTTGATGGACTGCTCGGTGGTGCTCTTCCTCGGTCGCCATGTCGGTTATCCAGTGGCCTTGGAAGGGGCCCTGAAGCTGAAAGAGATCTCGTACATGCACGCCGAGGGCTTCGCGGCTGGCGAGCTGAAGCATGGACCGATCGCTCTGGTCGAGGAAGGGTTGCCGGTTTTCATTGTTGTGCCGCCGCGTGGCCGCGACCAACTGCATGACAAGGTGGTCTCCAATATTCAGGAGGTACGGGCTAGGGGTGCGCGCACCATCGTTTTGGCTGAGCGTGACGACGCGGAGGCCGAGCGCTTCGCCGATGTCTTCTTGCCGCTGCCGACGGTGCCAACTCTGTTCCAACCGGTGTTGGCGATCCTGCCTTTGCAGGAGTTCGCCTGTGAGGTGGCCACGCTGAAGGGTCACGACGTCGATCAGCCACGCAACCTGGCCAAGTCAGTCACGGTCGAGTGATCATGACGCCGGTCAGTGAATCGGATGTGGCGGCTTGGTGGCCCAGACCGGACGACCAGGCCGACAAGTATGCTCGCGGGGTGGTGGGCGTCGACACAGGTTCTGACCGCTACCCTGGGGCGGGCGTGCTGTCGGTGTTGGGCGCCTTGTGCTCTGGGGCCGGGTTCATTCGCTATTGCGGGCCCGACCTCGTCCGTGGCGCCCTGCTGAGGTGCGCGCCGTCGGTCACTTTTGGGTCGGGCAAAGTTGGCGTCTGGTTGGCGGGGTGCGGTTGGGACGAGACGGAAGACAACCGTGCCCGGTTGGCGGTCCTGCTCGGTCAAGGGGTGCCCCTCGTGTTGGATGCGGGAGCCTTGACGGTCTTGCCGTCACGACTGCCCCCAGGCAGTGTCCTGACCCCCCATGCCGGTGAATTGGCGCGGTTGCTGGGTTGCGGTCGAGCAGAGGTCGAGGCTCAGCCGGTCACGGCGGCCGGTGAGGCCGCCCGCCGTTGGCAGGTCACCGTGCTTCTGAAGGGGCATCACCAGTTCGTTGTGACGCCGGGGCTGACGGAACCGGCGGAGACTGGCGGGCGTCGCTCCGTCTTCGTTCCGGACCCCCAGCGAGCAGACCTGGTGGTGGCCCAAGCCGTGGTCGGTCCGGCGTGGACGGCCCAAGCCGGCTCCGGTGACACCCTGGCCGGGATTGTGGCGTCACTGATCGCCCAGGGCTGCGACGGCGCGCACGCGGCGCTGATGGGGGCCTCGCTTCAGGCCATGGCCGCTGCTCGACATCTGGGCCCCTATCCGCCCGACGAGTTGGCACGCTTCTTGCCAAAGATCATCGGTTCCCTAGTCATCCCCATAAGACAGCCAGCAGAGGTGACGGTTTGAGACCGTGAAACCGAGCTTGAGCTGGAGGTGTTCTGAGGCTGTGTTTCCGATGACGATATGGTCGTAGGGGATGTGTCCGGCGTCGAGGAGTTGGTTGGCGAGACCAGTGACGAGCAGTTCGGCCACCCCCTGGTGGCGGTGCTCGGGGAAGACATAGAGCAGGCCCATGGCGCCTTGGATGTGGGTGCCGATGAAGCCGAGGAGGAGGTCGTCGCGAAACGCTCCCCACATGGCTTGGGCGGCGAAACGCTCCCGCACGTACTCTGGTCCGTTCATGTCGTAGTTCGCGATGGCGGTGTCGATCCACTGGGGGCCAAGCGTCACGACCTGGACCCCAGGGATGGGTCGATCGGGCAGTCGATCGGCGCTGTGGGCCGACGACAGACAGGGTGTCAACTCGGTGAAACCGAATCGGGCTTGGGCCAGCGGGACCGTGAGATCATCGTGAGCGACCAGGTAGCGCGGGGTCCAACCGGAGCGCTCAAGGCGGTCGAACATGGCTTCAGCACAAGCGGTGTCCGCGCAGGACAACAGAGCAGTGCCGTCGACGGTCACGATCAGCACACCGCTGTCGTCAGCGACCAGAACCTCGCCGCCGCGGCTGATGGCGTCGATCATGTCGGCGTGGAAGACTCGCTCGGGCAGGAGTCTCGCCAGTGCTGTGTCAGCCAAGGAAGCCATCGGAACCTCTCTGCGTGGGAAATGTGGACGGTGCCTCGATTGTAGTGTCTGTTTCTGACCTGGATCGCCTGTCAGCAGCGGGGCGCCAGGGTGGCGCAAGCGGGACACAGGCCGAGGATCTCGATGGTGTGGTCGACATCGGTGAAGCCGTGCTCGTTGGCGATGGCGGTGGCCCACTGCTCGACGGGTGAGTCGGCCAACTCGATGGTGCGTCCGCATTGGCGGCAGACCAGATGATGATGATGATGGGGTGAGCAATGGCGATACGCTGATTGGTTGTTGCTGACGCGGACGTCGAGGTCGCCAGCCTCCACCAGGGCGGTCAAGGTTCGGTACACGGTCGGCAAACTGACGGTGTCACCCAGCTCTCTCAAACCGTCGTGGACCTGCTGTGCCGTCAAGAACTGGGCCTGAGCCTTCATGTACGCGGTGATCACCTGGCGTTGGCGCGTGTGGCGCTCGACGCGATGCGGCTCGGTCATGGCTGGCCTTCCCTCAGGCCTGTGCGGCGGTGCAAGAGGGCCGCGATGGGCCAAGAGATGACGAAGAATCCGATGGTGATGAGCACGATCATGGCGCCGGGGGAGAGGCTGGCGACGATCGAGGCGAGGTAGCCGCCGACCGACGCCACCAGGCCGATGGCCATGGCCCCCCACAGTCCCTTCCAGAAGCCGTGGAAGACGTTCTGGGCGGCCGCGACAGGAATGACCATGAGGGCGGAGACCAGGAGCAAGCCGACGGTGCGCATGGCGGTCGTGACAGTGACAGCGGCTAGGACGACGATGAGGTAGTTGTACAGCCGCACAGGCAGTCCGAGAGTCTTGGCGAAGCCCTCGTCGGCGCAGACCGCGAACAACTGCGGTGACAGTCCGACTGCGATGACCACGATGACGATGGACAACACGGCGACGACGACGAGGTCGGACACGGAGACAGTGTTGAGTGAGCCGAAGAGGTAAGACGACAAGCCACCAGCCCCCTGACCAGCGACCGATGCCATCAACCCGCCTGCGGCCAAACCGCCGTAGAAGAGAACGGCCAAGCCGATGTCGCCAGTGGCCCGTCCCTTTTGCCTCAGGGTCTCGATCAGCACAGCGCCGACGACACAGATGGCGACGGCCCAGGGCAGTGGCGCCGTCCCGGTCATGAGAGCCAAGCCGACCCCAGCGATGGCGACGTGGCCCAGGCCGTCACCCAGCAAGGAGAGCTTGCGCTGGACGATGTAAGTTCCGATGGTCGGCGATGAGATGCCGACGAGAGCGGCGGCGATCAAGGCCCGCTGGACGAAGGCGAGTGTCAGGAGGTC
Source organism: Propionibacteriaceae bacterium (assembly GCA_031286045.1). Taxonomy (GTDB): domain Bacteria; phylum Actinomycetota; class Actinomycetes; order Propionibacteriales; family Propionibacteriaceae; genus WQYJ01. The sequence continues at coordinate 13,641 of JAITVA010000187.1, forward strand.
CATCGTGGCTCCATTCCAGACAGGATGGGGGTGCGTGGCGGCGCCTCGGTCTCATGGCTGCCGGCGTGGTTCACGCTGGTGGGCGAGCCGTCGTAGATCAGGCGGCCGTCGCGCAGGATCAGGGTGCGGTCCAGGTGGGCCGCCATCGACTCGGTCTCATGGAGGACGACCCAGACGGTGGCGCCGAGGCCTGCCACGGTGTCGCCGATCTCAGTCTGGTTGGTGAGGTCGACCCCGGCGAAGGGCTCATCCATGATGAGCAAGTCGGGTCGATTGACGATCCCGCGAGCGATCAGCACCCGCTGTTGTTGGCCACCCGACAGGTGGAGGTACAACTCCTGGGCCAGCTCGCTCAAGCCGACGGTCTCCAATGCCCAGGCGACCTTGGCCTTGTCGGCCTTGCCCGGCCAGCCCACGGCTCGATTGGCCAGGACCCCTGAACGGACGACTTCGGCGACGGTGGTGGAATGCAGGGAGACAGAGGCCCGTTGGGGCACGTACCCCACCTGGTTCCAGGTGTGGAACCGCTCCAGGGGTGTGCCCAGCAGGGTGATCGAACCGCGCTGATGACGAATGAGTCCAAGCGTCGCCTTGATCAGGGTTGACTTGCCAGAGCCATTGTCACCCAGGAGGGCGACGATCTGGCCCGGCTCGATTGTCACGGTGATGTCGGTCAGGATGGGGTTGCCGCCGAGGGCGACATCGAGATGACGGATAGCCAGGGTGCTCATGAACAGCCGTTCGCGCTGGTGAGCGCAGTCAGATTGGAGGCCATGATCGAAGGATAGTCGTCTCCGCGCGATTGGTCGGTGATTCCCTCGATCGGGTCGAGGATGTCGGTCTTGAGTCCGAGGTCTTCGGCGATCGAGGTGGCCAGGGCCGGTGAGACCAGGGTCTCGAAGAAGACGGTGGTGATGCCGTCTTTGATGGCGGTCTGCTGTATCTCAGCGATACGGTCCGGACTGGGATCGGTGTCCGGTTCGACTCCGGCGATGGGGATCTGGCTCAGGCCGTAGCGCTCAGCCAGGTAGCCGAAGGCGGCGTGAGTGGTGATGAAGGCGCTGCGTTCGCAGTGGGCCAGGCCGGTGGTGTACGACTGGTCAAGGCCGTTCAGTTCGGTCGTGAGTGCGCCCAGGTTGGTTGTGTACGTCGCGGCATTGGTTGGATCGATGGTGCTCAACTGGTCGGCGATGGCCTTCGCCAGTGTGACCATGTGCACGGGGTCGAGCCAGATGTGCGGATCGACCGCCGTGGCGCCGTCCTCGTCGATGGCGTGGTCCTCCAGTGGGATGATCGTCGTCACATCCAAGGTGTGGGCGGGCGTGGTCTGGTCGACCGCCGCGTCGACTGCCGGTTGGAGGGTTTTCTCGTAGATAGTGAGGTCGGACGATCCGACGGCTGCCACCTGGACAGCGCTCAGTTCGAGGTCGTGCGGCTCGGCGCCGGGCTTGGTCAGGTTTGTCACGGTGATCCGGTCGCCGCCGACGGCCTGCGCCAGGTAGGCGTAGGGGTAGAGGCCGACCACGACGGACAAGGTTCCCGGCTCGTTCGCCGTCGGAGAGGCGACACACCCGGACAAGCTGAGTGCGGCGAGGGTGGCGACGACAAGAGGACGCAGTTTCATGAGAATCATTATCAATTAGTCAGGCCCGGCTGGTCAATTCCTTCCGGTAGTCTTGTCCCTCGGGAAGTGATGAGGATCGCGTCCAGGCGCCTGTCAGCCAGATGGGCGAAGCCAAGACAGAAGGAACGACTATGGCCAGCACACTTGACAATGTCATCAACTTGGCGAAGCGACGCGGCTTCGTCTATCCGTGCGGTGAGATCTACGGTGGCACGAGAGCCGCTTGGGATTACGGTCCGCTCGGCGTCGAATTGAAAGAGA
>JAITVA010000021.1 GCA_031286045.1 Propionibacteriaceae bacterium
GGAATGGCGGTGACGATGCCCGAAGCGGTCAGCAAGGCGGCGTACCATCCGCTGATCGACGTCCATGTGCCGGTGCCGCTGACTTCGAGAAAGACGATGTACAGCCCGGAGAACGGGGCCAATGCCAAGGCTTCGACTCCCAACCCGATGAAGGGGGTGACGCGTGCGCCGATGCGGTTCTTGGCCAGTGAATAGAAGCCGAAGGTCAGTGCCTAGCCGAAGCCGATCCAGGGCACGGTGCCGGTGCCGATGGCGATGACGACGGTGACGAGGGGATTGATGAAGTAGCCCAGGGCGCCGTCGACGATATGTCCGCTGACGACGGCATAGATGTAGATCAACCAGTTCAGGCTGACGAGCACTCCAGCGCCGAGCAGGCCCAGGAACAGCCGACGGTCGCCCATGACGGCGCGGACCTTGCCCCAGGCGCCCAAGACGGTGACGCCGATGGCGCAGAAGACCAGGGTCCACCAGATGCGGTGGGCGACGATCTCCAAGGCTCCTGATTGGTCGAGCAGGTGGAAGTAGAGCGGGAAGACTCCCCACAGACCGTATGCTGCGAAAGCCCCCGCCAGTCCTTTACGGTCCATGTCACGCTTCACGCGAGGGAAGTGTAGTCGAGTGGTCGGTGCGGGACCGACCGTGTCCGTGTCGGTGCTGATGCTGGGTGCTATCTTACGGAGAGGCACCGGCTGGGCGGGCCGCGTCCGCGCGCCTACCCAAGTCCCGACTCTCGCATCGTGCCGCCAAAACTTGAGTCACCCTCACTCAACTTTGTTGACATGACTGCTTGAGCCTACTACACTCAACCTTGTGTTCACCACCGGGGTGGGCATCGAAGAGTTTTCAATCTGGAGGAAAATATGGCTCGTGCAGTAGGCATCGACCTCGGCACCACCAATTCATGCGTCGCCGTTCTTGAGGGCGGCGAGCCCACAGTCATCCCGAACGCCGAGGGTGCCCGCACGACACCGTCCGTCGTCGCGTTCGCGAAGGGTGGCGAGATCTTGGTCGGCGAGGTCGCCAAGCGTCAGGCTGTCACCAACGTCGATCGGACGATCCGGTCCGTCAAGCGCCACATGGGCACTGACTGGAAGGTCGACATCGACGGCAAGGATTACAAGCCGCAGCAGATTTCGGCCTACGTCTTGCAGAAGTTGAAGAGGGACGCCGAGGCCTACCTCGGTGAGCCGGTCACCAACGCTGTCATCACCGTTCCGGCCTATTTCTCTGACGCTGAGCGTCAGGCGACCAAGGAGGCTGGCGAGATCGCCGGGCTGACAGTCGACCGTATCATCAACGAACCGACGGCGGCTGCTTTGGCTTACGGCCTCGACAAGGGCGACAAAGAGCAGACGGTTCTGGTCTTCGACCTCGGCGGCGGCACCTTCGATGTCTCGCTGTTGGAGATCTCTGACGGAGTCTTCGAGGTCAAGGCCACCAAGGGCGACAACCGCTTGGGCGGCGACGACTGGGATCAGCGTGTCGTCGACTGGCTGGTGACGCAGTTCAAGAATGCCAACGGCATCGACCTGAGCAAAGACAAGATGGCTCGTCAGCGTCTGCAAGAGGCAGCCGAGCGGGCCAAGATCGAGTTGAGCGCCGCGCAAGAGACACAGATCAACCTGCCTTACATCACTGCTGGAGCCGATGGCCCGCTACACCTGGACGCCAAGTTGACCCGCGCCGAGTTCCAGCGCATGACGCAGGATCTGCTGGATCGCTGCCGCGCTCCCTTCAACGCTGTCATCTCTGACGCCAAGACCTCGATCGGTCAGATCAACGAGGTCATCCTGGTCGGTGGTTCGACTCGGATGCCTGCTGTCGTCGATCTGGTCAAGGAATTGGCTGGCAAGGATCCTCACAAGGGTGTCAACCCTGACGAGGTCGTCGCCTTGGGCGCAGCGCTCCAGGCTGGTGTGCTGAAGGGCGAAGTCAAGGACGTCCTGTTGCTGGATGTCACCCCGTTGAGCCTGGGCATTGAGACCAAGGGTGGCGTCATGACTAAGATCATCGAGCGCAACACCACCATCCCGACCCGTCGGTCTGAGATCTTCACCACCGCCGACGACAATCAGCCGTCTGTGATGATCCAGGTCTATCAGGGCGAGCGTGACTTCGCACGTGACAACAAGTCGCTCGGCAACTTCGAACTGACCGGTATCATGCCCGCGCCGCGTGGTGTGCCGCAGGTCGAGGTCGGGTTCGACATCGACGCCAACGGCATCGTCCACGTCTCCGCCAAGGATCTGGCGACCGGCAAGGAGCAGTCGATGACTGTCACCGGCGGTTCGGCTTTGGGCAAGGACGAGATCGACAAGATGGTGCGTGAGGCCGAGACCAACGCCGAAGCTGACAAGAAGCGTCGTGAGTCGGTCGAGATGCGCAACACCGCCGATTCGCTGGCCTTCTCAACTGAGAAACTGCTCGACGAGCACGACGCCATCTTGTCTGATGACGTCAAGAACCCGGTCAAAGAGGCCGTCGCCACGTTGAAGGAAGCCCTCCAGGGCACCGACAACGACGACGCGGTCAAGGCCGCGATGGACGACCTCAACACCAAGGCCCAGGCGATGGGCCAGGCTGTCTACGCCGCCGCTCAGGCGCGCGAGGCTGAGAAGTCGGCCGAATCCGAGGCGGGCGAGTCCGCTCCGACTGCTGGCGCCGATGGCGATGACGTGGTTGACGCTGAGCTCGTCGACGACGACAAAGACCAGAAGTGAGTCTGGCGGCCAGAAGCTAGGGCGTGACGAGGGGATCTGACGATTCATCATCAGATCCCCGGGGGTGCCATTCGAGGCTGGCGAGTCCTCACCGCGCTGACCGCGATTGAGCGGACGGTCGGTGTCGACGTTGACCGGCTGAGGGTGGCACCCTCTACGCTATTTGTAACTATTCGACACTATTCGACAGGTCGGGAACCAGGATGTGCCCCGGTCGGTGGGCGATCATCGGCTGATGTGGCGCGACGGGTTTCGTGCAGGTCAATGACACAGGAGAGTCATGACAGACAAGACAGTTCCCTCACCGGATTGGGACAAGGAACTTC
>JAITVA010000255.1 GCA_031286045.1 Propionibacteriaceae bacterium
CGGGGCTGGGTGACAGTGGAGTTGGCGTTCTCACTGCTCGGTTTTGGGGCGGCTGTGGTCGTTGGCGCTGGGGTGTTCGCGATTGGTCTGGCTCAACTGCAGTGTGACGACGCCGCCGCTGCGATCGCTCGGCAGGTTGCCAGAGACGATCTGGGTGCGGTTCAGGAGATACGCGACGGCCTGGCGCCTTCGCTGGCGGTGGCCACGGTTGAGGAAGGGCGCGAGGTGGTTGTCTCTGTCTCGAATGACGTCCGGCCTTGGGGCAGTTGGCTGCCGGCGTTCACTGTCGCCGCTCAGGCTCGAGCTGTGCGTGAGGGCTCATGATGACACGCTTTGGCGCAGTGATGTCGCGGTCCAGGCGTGGTGACTCCTGCCGATGGTCGCGCGAGTCCGGATCGATGTCGGTGGGGGTGGTGGTCGGCGGGATCGTGTTGGCCTTGGCTGTGTTGATCGGATCTCTCGTAATGTCACATGTCGCAGCCTCGCGGCAATCTCGATCAGCGGCGGACCTGGCGGCGCTGGCAGCTGCTGGTGAAGCGATCCAGTCACCATCCGACACGCAGGCATGTGCTGTGGCGGGGGCCGTCGCGAGCCAGAACAGTGGTCGCGCAGTGTCTTGCGACATTGTTCGAGCCGGTGACGAGGTGGCGGTGAAGGTCGAGGTCGAAGTCGAGGTCGGCTGGACGATGCCTGGTCTACCGTCCACGGTGTCGGCGGCGGCCTATGCCGGCAACCCGAGTCAGGCCGGATGATGGAGGCGGTGACGACGATTCCGAGACTAGGGCCGACCAGATTGTGTGAGATGCTTGGGCCCATGGATAGCTACGCCGAGGCCATGAAGCGGCTGCGAGATGACTTCATGTCAGCGAACTACTTTGCGGACCCGGTGATGGATGCCATCGGACGCAAGGGGCAGTTGGCACTGACTCGCAACCACACCATCGCCGCCGAGCGAGCCTTGTCGGGACGTGACGACCGACTGGCCACCTTGATCAGGCTGTTCGTGCTGCAGCAAGCGCAGCCGCGGACGCTGGTCGAGGCGGCGGTCGACTGTGGTCGATTGACTCGCTTGGGGCTGCTCGTGGACGGCGGCGATCGCATGTGGGCCAGTGTCGACATCAGACCGACCGACGACATGACTGACTCGGTGTCCGGATGGGTGGTGTCAGACCATGTCGCCAACCTCAACACCCGGGTGGCGCGACCCGCGCCGGACCACGTCCTCGGTGCGTCGCCTGCGTCGATCAGCCTGTCTCATATCACCTCGAGACGATCAGTTGGTCGGGCGCTCGACCTCGGCACGGGCAGCGGTTATCAGAGCCTGCACCTGAGTCGCCACGCCCGTGAGGTGGTGGCGACCGACGTCAACCCGCGCGCTCTGACTCTTGCGACACTGAGTTTCGCCCTGAATGATCTCAGCGTGTCGACCCGTTTGGGTTCGCTCTATGAGCCGGTCAGCGGTGAGCAGTTCGACCTCATCACCACCAACCCACCCTTTGTGATCGCGCCACCGAGTGGTGAGCGGTTGGTGTACCGCGAGGCGGGTCACACGTCCGATGACCTCATGCGGGCGGTCGTGAGCGGTGCGGCTGATCGATTGCGGCCGGGGGGCAGCCTCCATGTTGTTGGCAACTGGGCCCACCTGGCAGACACGCCGTGGCAAGACCACGTCAGCGCATGGATTCCGTCTGGTTGTGACGCCTTCATCGTTGAGCGGGAGGAACTCGACCCATATGAGTACATCGAAGTCTGGTTGGCGGACGCAGGGCTGAATGGAAGCGCCGATTACCGACGTCGCTATGACCAATGGCTCGCCTACTTCGACGCTTGTCGAGTCGAGGCGGTGGGTATGGGATGGATCACCATGGTGAAGTCGGGGTCGCCTCGCCCGCGTGTGAGTTGTCTGCGCTGGCCCCATGCGGTCGACCAACCGGTTGGAGCCGATCTCATGGCCCATCTGAGCGCGATGGATCTCGCTGAGTTGGACGACGCGCAGATTCTTGACCGAGCATGGACCTTGGCGCCAGGGACGGTGCAGGAGACGACCGGAGAACCGGGCGCCAGCCAGCCGACTCACGTGGTGCTGCGCCGTTCAGACGGGCTGGGACGCGCTATTGAAGTCGACGCCGCGCTGGGCGGAGTCCTCGGGGCCTGTGATGGGGATCTGACATTGCGGATGATCATCTCGGCGGTGGCACAGATCATGCGTGCTCCGTTGACGGAGTTCGAGCAAAGCACGGTGCGCCGAGTCAGGCAACTCATTGCTCAGACCTGGCTGACGCCAAGAGGTCTCGACTCTTGATTTGCTGTTTGTTGTAGTGTTGCTGAGTCAGTGCAACCTTTCACGGGTTCGACGAGTACTGTGGATGAACTTGGTGGTGGGGTGCGAGCGGGTTGAAAGATAGAAGGCATTGGATATGGGCCACAAGAAGTTGGTCATTGTGGAGTCGCCTACAAAGGCGTCCAAGATCGCGTCGTATCTTGGATCCGACTACATAGTTGAGTCTAGTCGTGGTCATGTGCGAGATCTTCCGACCACGGCCGCCGAGATTCCGGCGAAGTATAAGCACGAGAAGTGGGCACGTCTGGGTGTCGATGTCGATCACCACTTTGCGCCCTTGTATGTGGTGTCGCCTGACAAGAAGAAGACGATCTCGGAGTTGAAACAGAAGCTGGCCGATGCTGACGAGCTCTATCTCGCCACTGATGAGGATCGAGAGGGAGAGGCGATCGCTTGGCACCTCCAGCAGGAGTTGAAACCGAAGGTGCCGGTCAAGCGAATGGTGTTCCATGAGATCACGCCTCAAGCCATCAAGGCGGCTGTGGCGGCGCCGCGTCAACTGGATGTCGATCTGGTCGACGCGCAGGAGACCCGGCGAATTCTTGACCGGCTGTACGGCTACGAGGTGTCGCCGGTGCTGTGGAAGAAGGTCATGCCCAGGCTGTCAGCCGGACGAGTCCAGTCGGTGGCCACTCGTTTGATCGTCGATCGGGAGAAGGAGCGCATCGAGTTTCGCAGTGCGTCCTACTGGGACATCTCGGCCATCATGGTAGCCGACGAGGAGTCGGCTCAGCGTGAGTTCGGCGCCCGTCTGACCCACCTTGGCAGTGTCCGAGTCGCCCAAGGCCGTGATTTCAATATGCGCGGGGAGTTGATCAGCGATGTCATCGCGTTGACCCAGGAGTCGAGCGAGCTTTTGGCCGGGCGTCTGTGCGGCGCGACCTACTCAGTGGCAGAGGTGGACGCGAAACCCTACACCCGTCGACCCTACGCACCCTTCCGCACTACCACACTGCAACAGGAAGCTGGCCGAAAGCTCGGCTTCACGGCGCAGCGCACCATGTCAGTGGCCCAGGACCTCTATGAGGCCGGTTGGATCACCTATATGCGAACAGACTCGGTGACCTTGTCGAGTCAAGCGATCGAAGCCGCCCGCGACCAGGCCACCCGACTGTTTGGACCGAGGTATGTTCCAGCCAAGCCCAGGGTGTACACCTCGAAAGTGAAGAATGCCCAAGAGGCGCATGAGGCCATCCGTCCGGCCGGTGAGGCCTTCCGCTCGCCACAGGAGTCGGGCCTGATCGGTGACCAGCTGCGACTCTATGAGTTGATTTGGAAGCGTACCTTGGCCTCCCAGATGTCCGACGCCAGCGGTGAATCGGTGACGGTGCGGATCGACGCCCGTCACGAGGCGGTTCAGGTGGGCGACGCCAGCGTTGACCAGTCCCGCTTCACCGCCAGCGGTCGCACCATCACCTTCGCTGGTTTTCTCAAGGCCTATGTCGAGTCCCACGACG
>JAITVA010000288.1 GCA_031286045.1 Propionibacteriaceae bacterium
TCGGATCCGACTCCGACGATCACGGGTACTGGTGAGCCGGGCGCGACGGTGACGGTGAGTGTGGATGGCAAGCCGATTGGTTCGACTGTGGTCAATCCTGATGGGACCTGGTCCTTCACACCCACCACCGACATTCCGCAAGGACACCACACCGTGACGGCGCGGCAGACCGACCCGGCTGGCAACACCTCGCCTGCCGGGGGAGTCGGCTTCGATATCGTGCCTGCGCCAATCCCGCCTGACACGACTGCGCCTGCTGCTCCGGTGATTTTGACTCCGGCTGATGGTTCCACCACGATGGATCCGACTCCGACGATCACGGGCACTGGTGAGCCGGGCGCCACGGTGACGGTCAGTGTGGATGGCCAACCGGTGGGTTCCACCGTCGTCAAGCCTGATGGAAGTTGGTCCTTCACCCCGACCAGCCTGCTGCCCAACGGTCCTCACACGGTCACAGCTCGTCAGACCGATCCGTCTGGCAACACTTCTCCCGAGGTCACCAACCACTTCACCGTCGACTCCAGCGGCGAAGTCAGCCAGAGTCCGACCATCACTGCTCCAGTGATCTTGACGCCGGCCGACGGCTCGACGACCACGAACCCCAGCCCGACCGTCACGGGTTATGGCGTTCCCGGCACCACGGTCATCGTGAGCGTCGACGGAACTCCGATCGGCTCGGCTGTGGTGAGTGACGACGGCACATGGTCGGTCCAGACTCGCAGTCCGCTGCCCAACGGCCGTCACACCGTGACGGCTCAGAGCGTCGATCCATCCGGTCGGACATCGCCGGTGACGCAGAACACGTTCACCGTGACTGCGGCGCCGACACCGCCTGACACGACCGCGCCAGACGCGCCTGTGATCACCTCGCCGACCACTGGTTCGACGACCAGCAACCCCACCCCCACGATCACGGGGACGGGCGAGCCGGGCGCCACAGTGACGGTGAGCCTGGATGGCAAGCCGATTGGCTCGACTGTTGTCAAACCTGATGGGACCTGGTCGTTCACTCCGACCAGCCCCTTGCCCCAGGGCGCCCACACCGTCACGGTGACCCAGACCGATCCGTCGGGCAACACCTCGCCCTCATCCAGCGTGGACTTCACGGTCAGTCCGCCCGTCTCGACGAAGCCGGGGGCGCCGGTGATCACTGGTCCGTCGAATGGCTCGACCACTGGCACCGCCACGCCGACGATCACTGGCACGGGACAACCAGGCGCCACCATCACGGTCAGCGTCGATGGACACCCCATTGGCACGACGGTGGTGAACCCCGATGGCACCTGGTCCTTCACTCCGACCAGTCCACTGCCGGACGGCTCGCACACCATCTCGGTGACGCAGACCGACGGCGACGGCAACACTTCTCCTGCGACGAGTGTGACCGTGACGGTGGACACGACTCCTCCGGCTGCGCCGGTGATCACTGGTCCGGCCAACGGCTCGACCACCAACAACTCGACGCCAAGGATCACGGGCACCGGTGAGCCGGGTGCGACGGTCATGGTCAGCATCGACGGCAAGCCCGCCGGCTCGACCACGGTCGGCGCAGACGGCACGTGGTCCTTCGTCCCGACCAGCCCACTCGGTTCCGGCACACACGCCATCATGGTCTCTCAGATCGACAAAGCTGGCAACGTGTCACCCTCGACGGGGGTCACCTTCACGGTCGCGGCGGCTGCGGTCAAGGCTGCCACCGGCGGTGCAGTCACGAGCAACTCTCAGGGCGTGGCTCTGGCCGCCTTGGCCTGCCTCGCGATCGCTGGTGTGTTGGTCCTGACCAAGCGCTCCGTCTTGCGATCTGGCCCGGGCGAGTGAACCGATAGAGGCTCTGGCGTCAGCGATGGCGCCGACTGAGTCAGTGGCCCGAGCGGTGTAGCACCACCGCTCGGGCCGCTTCACATGATAGATGAAGAAGTGTGCGTTCATGGCGATGGCGGGCTAGCTGCCTGACTTCACTGTCTCTTGGAAAGTGCGCTGGCCCGGTCGCCCACCGTGGAGTCGGGGGCGGCCGGGCCAGGGGCCTGCCGGGGGACAGGGATAAAGGGAATGTCCGGCAGGCCATCTCATCCCATGGAGAACAGGACGAGACGACCAGATGGCGCATTCGTATTCACCAAATAAGAGATGCCCATGTGGAATCTCTCATATGTAATCAAACTATCTTTGAGATAGTATGTCAAGTCCCCTAATCAGACCCTTGGGGCCTTGTCTCTCGCGACTGCGCTGTCGCCGGCTGATGGAGTGAGCCTCGCCCCGGTCACTCATTTGACGGGAGCTGCCTTGTCGGTCTATTGTGCATGTACGATATACACAATCTTGGGAGGGGGCAGATCATGGATCTTCTCACGGTCACGGGCTTGTCCAAGGCTTACGAGACCTTTCACCTGAATGACATCAATTTCACGTTGCCATCAGGGTACATCATGGGTTTCATCGGCCGCAACGGGGCTGGGAAGTCGACCACCATCAAGGCCATGCTCGACATGGTCCACCGTGACGCCGGTCAGGTGAGTGTGCTCGGCCAGGACTACTTCTCCAACCAGCTGAAGCTGAAGCAAATCATCGGGGTGACCTTCGGCGCCGTCGACTACTACGAGAAATCCCCGCTGCGGCGCATCACCAGCGTGGTGCGGCGGTTCTATGACACCTGGGACGACGCGGCCTACCGCGGTTACCTCGAGCGATTCGAACTGGACGAGCGCCAGGCGGTCGACAAGCTCTCCGCCGGTATGAGGGTGAAGTACGGTCTGACTCTGGCCTTGTCCCATCAGGCGCGACTCCTGATCCTGGATGAGCCGACCTCGGGGTTGGACCCAGTCTCGCGTGACGATCTGCTCGATTTGTTCCGTGAAGTCATCGAGGACGGTGACCGCTCCATCCTCTTCTCCACGCAGATCACATCTGACCTGGAGAAATGCGCCGACTTCATCACCTACATCCGTCGCGGCGAGATCGTCGCCAGTTGTGACAAGGATGACTTCATCGACTCCTACCGCCTCGTGCACGGTCCCACGTCTGCTTTGAGCGATGGCCTGGTCGAGACCCTGATCGGATCCAAGACCACTGACCTTGGATTCACCGGCCTGATCGACGCCGGGTCGGCCCACCTGGCTGCTGGCTGTGAGCTGAGCGTGCCGAGCATCGAGGACATCATGGTTTATGTTGAGCGCCAACCGAAGGGGACGAAACGATGACCGCCGATCTGATTCGCAAAGAGTTCGCGTTGTCGATTCCGCGGGGCAACTACTGGTGGTTGGCCGCCGTGTTGTTGCTGTTGATACCGGTGTGGCCCTTCGTCATCGTCTTCACCTACCTCTTCTTCGGGTTCTTCATGATCTTGAATCAGTTCGACAAGATCAACCATGACCTGACTTTGTGTGCCACGCTGCCGATTCCCAAGACGGGAGTGGTCTGGGGTCGTGCGCTCACTGTCATGATCATCGAGGCGGTGATGGTGGTGGCGTCATGGCCGCTGGCGATTCTGCGGCATTGGATCTGGACCGAGGACAATGCTTCGGGCATGAATGTCAACCTGGCCTTCTATGGTTTCGTCCTCGTGATGTATGCCGTCTTCAACCTGATCTACTTGGTGGGCACCTATCACAAGGCCTATGGAATACTCTGGCCGATCGGTGGTGGAACCCTCATCGCAGTGGTGGTCGGCCTGGTTCTCACCACGGCGCCTATCGTTTGGCCGGCGCTGAGCGTCATCAATGATCGAGGCTTCGGCCATCTTGGGATCCAAGCGGTCGTCTTCGCCGTCGGCTTGGTGGTGTGGCTGGCGGCGACTTGGGGGGGGTGGCGTTGGGCAGCGGCTCGTTACGAGCACGTCGACCTCTGAGTCAGACCTATGGACATCGTCATCTCACCCACATCTGACCAGCCTATTTATGTGCAGATAGCGGAGCAACTGGCGGCCCAGATCCTGCGTGGCGACCTTCCTGAAGGCACGGCCCTGCCCCCGATCCGCACCGTCGCACGCCAACTGGAAGTCTCGGTCATCACGGTCAAGAAAGCCTGGGAGGAGTTGACCCGCTCCGGTCTCATCCACGCCACCGTCGGCAAAGGCAGTTTTGTCGCGCCTCATTCCGCCCGTGAGCTGGATCAGGATCGTGACAAGACGGCCCTGGATCGCTTGGCCAAAGACCTCCCCTTTTTCCGCACCCTTGGCCTGACTGAAGACGAATTTGTGAGGCTTGTTCGGCGGGTCTATTGATGGCTGGCCCCTACAGGGGGTGGCGGGCTTGCTGCCTCGGTGGGTCCTCCCAACGATCCTCGGATCATCCCTGCGGGATGGTCCTCCGGTCGTCGGGGCCCACCACCGGGCGCGCGGCGCTTCTGCCCTCCGGGCGATGGCTACCTGAATTGCTGACTCTTGGGGACAGCTGCGGGTGGTCGGTTCAGTTGAGGTGGTCATCGCCGAGCGAGAGCTACCTGAGTTGCTGATCCTTGGGGCTTGGCCCGTCTGGGGGTTACCACTGTGGCTATTGGAGTTCCTTCTTCTTTAGCCAGGGGATGACTCGTATGGTGATGGGCAGGAGGAGGGCTTCTAGGGCTACTTTGTAGAGGTAGCCGGTGATGATGTAGTTGGCCAGGGTGGCCCAGTCGATCAGGAAGATGTAGGCGATGGTGCAGAAGAGGATGGTGTCGGCGGCCTCGCCGACCACGGTGGAGCCGATCAGGCGGAACCAGAGCGAGCCCGGTTTGGCCCGGTCGCGTAGGGTGACTAGGACTTTGGCGTTGAGCAGTTGACCGACTAGATAGCCGGCCAGGGAGCCCAGCACGATGCGCGGCACCAATCCGAGCACAGAGTTCCAGGCGTCCTGGTTGCCCCAACTCGGGTCGGCTGGCGCCAGGTCGACGATGAGGAAGACGACCGAGGCTGTGACTGAGGCGACGAATCCTGCGATGATGGCCCGCTTGGCCCGCGCGAAACCGTAGACCTCGGCCAGGCAGTCGCCCAGGATGTAGGTCAGGGGGAAGGTGACCGCACCGCCGTCGAACACCAGGGGCAGGACACGCACTCCGAAGGGAGCCCAGTCCGGGCCGATGTCGATCAGTTTGGCCGCCGCCACATTGGCGATCAGAAGCATGGCGCAGAAACCGGCGATGATCAGGTCATACAGTTTGTAGGACCGTTCAGGGGTCACGTCCGCTGGGGCATTTGTCACGGGGAGCTATCTTACCGGACCCGGCTGGAGCGGTCATCGGGTCGGTGGCAGACGCTTCGGTTGGGCTCCGCCTGGGCATGGGGACCGGTCATGTCCACCGGCATGACGCTGTCTTTGATGCCCGGCCAACCGTTCTCACGGGCACATGCCGCCCAGATTCCATGATTCTTCGACTAGACTATACGCCGGTATGAGGTTCGCTGGGCTAGGCATTCGGCGGAAACTCTAGGGGAGTGATGATGCGTCATCGGTTCCCGAGGAAGTGATGATGACAGCATGGTGTTCGTCATCGGTTCCCTAAGTGCGGAGGTTTGTTTATCACTTTGTCTGAGTCTGACACACGCGGCGCTTCGGCGCGGTTGACTGTCCCAGGTTCCATCTCCATGGTGGCGGTGGTGGGCAGCGGCGACGAATTCTTACGCCTGCTGGAGAAGAAACTGGCGGCTGACATCCATGTTCGCGGAAACGAGATCACGTTGACTGGCACGCCGGAAGCGGTCCGGCGCGGCGAAGAGGTGCTGGATCAGATGGTCACCGTCCTGCGCACTGGCCAGGGCTTGAAACTGGCTGACGTCGCCCGCATCGCCGATATGGACGAGGCCGATCCGATCAGCCCGTCGACAGCCTTGACCAGTGTGGTGCTGTCACATCGGGGCCACTCGATTCGACCCAAGACGCCCAACCAGAAGCGCTACGTTGACGCCATCGACACCAACACTGTGGTCTTCGGCATCGGTCCGGCGGGGACGGGCAAGACCTATCTGGCGGTGGCCAAGGCGGTTCATGCCCTTCAGGCCAAGCAGGTCTCGCGCATCATTTTGACGCGACCGGCGATTGAGGCCGGTGAGCGCTTGGGCTTTCTGCCTGGCACCTTGTCCGAGAAGATCGACCCCTATCTGCGCCCCCTCTACGACGCGCTGCACGACATGTTGGACCCCGCCTCGGTGCCGCGACTGCTGACTGCGGGAACGATCGAGATCGCACCCTTGGCCTACATGCGCGGGCGCACCCTCAACGACGCCTTCATCATTTTGGACGAGGCCCAGAACACCTCGATGGAACAGATGAAGATGTTCTTGACCAGGCTCGGTTTCGGCTCGACCATGGTGGTGACCGGCGACGTCACCCAGGTCGATCTGCCCAGCGCCATGAAGTCGGGTCTGCGGGAAGTTCCGGCCATTCTCGAAGGCGTCGATGACATCGCCATCTGCCGTCTGACCAATAAAGATGTGGTACGCCATCCCCTGGTCGGCCAGATCGCTGCCGCCTATGACCGCTACGAAGCCCGTCGCCCCCGCTGAGTTGAGGGAACCGATGATGAACCATGCGCTGCCATCCGAACTCCGACACGGGCGGTCTTCCCACAGCCCCAGCCACCGACCCACGCCTGAAAGGTTGAATCATGATCGACATCAACAATGAGTCCGGCCAGACGG
>JAITVA010000290.1 GCA_031286045.1 Propionibacteriaceae bacterium
GCTCTTGCGTGAGTTGATCAAGGACGGCGTGATCGTCGGCCAAGAAACCTTGGCCGACGCGAGGGCTCGTCACGATCAGGCTCGGGCCGAGTTGCCGCGCGATGGCTACAAGATGAGTCGGGGCGAGCCTGTCATTCCGACCTACTACCTTGATCAGGCCGGCGCCATCATTCCGACTCCGTATGGGGCATGATGCGGGCGTGCCACGAGGCCGCTCGTCGGTCTCGTCGGATGACGGTGGTCTGACACGGACTGTGCCACGATAGAAATGAGTGGTCTTTTCCTCTTGTGCTCATGAAGAAAAAGACTGCACAATAGTGGGCGGACATGGCGTGCCACGCTTGGCTGTCGTGGCAGGAGCAACCATACTTATGGTGTCGGATGCGGCGATGCGATGGGAGCGAGAATGACGGATATCACGAGTGTGTCTCATCGCACCGAGGTGGTGGCGACTCGTCGCGGTTACGCCTTGGTCGGTCTGGAACTCGTGTTTCCCGGCATGGCGGCCGCGATCCACGGTCGGCAAAGAGTGGGCCGGTTCTCTCTCAAACTCTGGCTCTTTCTGCTCCTTCTCGCCGTGGTGGCGGTGATCGTCACACTGGTCGCGCGCAACTTCGTGATCGGTCTCCTGGCTAACAGCTGGGTGTTGCGAGGCTTGGCGATCGCCATTTTCGCGGTCGGTTTCTTCTGGACGATCCTCATGGTCAACACCTGGTGGATCGCTCGGCCCAGCCGTATGGGTACACGCAAAGGTGTGCTGTTCTCTATCGTGGCTTTGGTGCTGAGTGTGGCCTTGGCGGCTGGCACCACGTGGGCTGGGCGGGCTGTCTGGGCCACCGGCGGAGCCCTCGGCAATATCTTCTCGGGGGGTGGCAACTCCGCGCAGAACAATGGCCGCTACAACTTCTTGCTCTTGGGTTCGGACGCTGGGCCTGATCGAGAAGGGGTGCGTCCAGACTCCATCAACCTTGTCAGTGTCAACGCGACCACCGGTCGAGCGGCCATTTTCGGGTTTCCCCGCAACCTGGAGAATGTCCCCTTCCCCGAGTCGTCGCCGATGCATGCCCTCTATCCCGAGGGCGTGATCTGTGCGACGAGCGAGGATGAGGTGGTAGGGGATTGTCTCCTCAACGCGATCTACCTGCTTGGCACCCAGCACGCCGACGTCTATCCGGGGGTGGCCGACCCTGGCATCCAGGCCATGCTCGACGCGGTGTCGGGCATCACAGGGTTGGGCGTCAACTATTACGCCATGATCGACATGCAGGGATTCCAAGATCTGATCGACGCCATGGGTGGGCTCACCATCACGATCAATCGAACCGTCGCCCTCAATCCGGACGATGGCGTCTATCTCGAGGCTGGGGTTGATCGTCATCTGACCGGTTACGAGACGCTGTGGTTCGCTCGGGCGCGGGTGGAGTCCACTGATTATGACCGGATGCTGCGGCAGCGATGTGTCATGTCGGCCATGCTCAAACAACTCGATCCGATGACTGTCGCCACGAAATTCACGGCTTTGGCCGACGCCTCGGGTCAGGCGGTGCACACCTCAGTGCCATCGACTCAGGTGGGATCATTGGTCGATCTGGCTCTCAAGGCGCGGGCCTTGCCGATCAGTTCTGTCTCCTTCACTCCGCCCTTGATCGACCCGGCGTCGCCGGACTACACCTTGATACGACAGATGGTGGCGGACACAATCGCCCAGGCGGACGCTCTCGACAAGGGGCAAGCTGCTCCTGCCATCCACACGGCGCCATCCGACACTGCGCTGGCGACGTCGGAACCGCCAGTGGAGGATCCTGTGGACGGGTCAGGTGACGCGACCGGCGACGACGGCAGCGGTGGGTCACAGACGACCACACCCGTAGAGGATGTGCCGGTTTGCACAGTGTGACCTGGGTGTTCCAGACGGAGCCTCAAGAGCCAGTCGTTTTCTTGAACACCATGAACAGGCCGATGTCGGTGACGACGGTCAAACTCACGGATGACCCTTGTGTCGTGCCTGGTGGGGCGGCGACTGTGGCAAAGTTGAGGGGTGCGACGAAAGGAGCCACCCATGTCTCACCCCTTCGCCCTTCGTTTCGGCTTGACTGACGCCGCCAACTACGGGATGCCGGACTTCGCCGCCCTCAGCGACGAGGCCTATCTGGAGGCGTTTCGAGATGGCATGCGGGAGCAGTCGGCGGCGATGGCGACTCTGGCCAGTCAAACCGAGGCAGCCACCAGCCAACTCTTGCGTGATTGGGAGAAGTCGGGTCGCCTGCTTGATCGGGTGAGTATGGCCTTCGGCACCCTCAAGGAAGCTGACACCAATGACCGTCGTGATGAGATCGAGGAGTTGGTCGCGCCAGAATTGGCCGCCCACACCGACGCCATCTATTTGGATCGGCGCTTGTACGACCGGTTCGTCGCGTTGGCCGAGCGAGCCGACGCTGGTGAGATTCAGTTGGACCCACAGGATCAGTGGCTGCTGTCGGAGACCCTGCGTGAGTACCGGCGTCATGGCGTCGAGTTGAACGAGGATGATGCGGCTCGACTGCGCCAACTCAATGAACGTGTGGCGGCCTTGCATTCGCGCTACTCAGCGCTGGTGGTCGCCGGACGCAAGGCGGCCTCGCCTCATGTCGAGGATGTGGCAGCCTTGGCCGGTCTCAGTCCGGCTCAGGTGGATCTCGCTCGGGCCGCGGCCGAGTCTCGTGGCTTGTCCGGGTATGTCTTGGAACTCGTCAACACGACGGCTCAGCCCATGCTGACTGCTCTGGAGAATCGGGAGACGCGCCGCCTCCTGTTCGAGGCGTCGGTCGGGCGGGGCTGCTCCGCCGAGTCAGATGTGCGCCCCCTGATCTTGGAGTTGCTGCGGTTGAGGGCGGAGAAGGCCCATCTTCTCGGCTTTCGGGACTATGCGGCCTACGTCGCCGACGATGGCTGCGCCAAGACGACGGCGACGGTCATGGATCTCTTGACCAAGGTGGCGACGGCGGCCACGACCAATGTCCAGCGAGAAGCCGCTGAACTGGAGGCATTGCTGCGTGAGGATGTGCCAGGCGCGACCTTGGAGGCCTGGGACTGGCAATTCTACGCTGAGCGGGCCAAGGCGGCGCAGCTCCAGTTCGACGAGGCCGAGTTGATGCCCTATCTCAACTTTGAGACGGTCTTGGTCAAAGGAGTTTTCGCCGCCGCGACGGCACTGTACGGCATCACCTTCACCCTGGACGAACGGGTCCAGGGGTACACCGCCGATTGCCGCGTCTACGAGGTGCGGGAGGCCGATGGCAGTCTTGTCGGACTGGTGGTCTTCGATCCCTACGCCCGCCCGACCAAACAGGGTGGGGCCTGGATGACGAGTCTGGTCGAGCAGAACCAACTCTTCGACGAGAAACCTGTCGTCACCAACAATTGCAACCAACCGAAGCCGATCGAGAGTGGCCCCAGTCTCATGACTTGGGACGAGGTCACAACTTTGTTCCATGAATTCGGCCACGACTTGCATGGGCTCCTCTCCGATGTGCGCTACCCCTCGCGTTCTGGCACGAACACCCCGAGTGACTTCGTCGAATATCCCAGTCAGGTCAATGAGATCTGGGCCTGGGAGCCGTCTTTGATCGCGCAGTACACCCGCCACTGGCAAACCGGCCAACCGATGCCGCAGGCCATGGTTGAGAAGGTGGCGTCGTCGCGCCACATCGGTGAAGGCTATGCCGCGTCGGAAACCTACCAGGCCATGATGCTCGATCAACTCTGGCATCAGACGCCAGTCGAGGATCTGCCGACCGAGGTCGATCAGATCGACGCTTTCGAACACGCCCTGCTCGTCGGCGCCGGAGTCTGGTTCGGTCCCGTCCCGCCGCGCTACAAGACCTGCTACTTCTCGCACATCTGGGGTGGCGGTTACGCCGCCGCCTACTATTCCTACCTCTTCAGTGAGGTGTTGGACGCCGACACAGCCGCATGGTTCGCGGACAATGGTGGCTTGAATCGCGTCGCCGGTGAACGTTTCCGCCGTCACCTTCTGGCAGTCGGCGGATCCATGGATGTGATGGTGGCCTATCGTGAGTTCCGCGGCGCCGACCCTGACCCGATCCACCTGCTCCGTCGTCGAGGCTTGGACACGTCGAGCCACTGAGACACATGCGGGGGGGTCAAATTCTCATTGTGCTTCTGAGGCGCTCGTATTCGAACACCTCAGACAACAATGTCGTCAACCTTGGCAATGTGAGTGAACTCCCGTTGTTCTCGGCCTTCCTCATTGTGCCCAAGAGGGGAATCGAACCCCTATGGCCTTTCAGCCAGCCGGGTTTGAGCCGACCGCGTATACCGTTCCGCCACTTGGGCCTGGTTCTCCGCATGAAATCTGGTCGGCGCCGTGGCCCCGACAATCTCCACTCGAAGATCAGCCGCGGAACATTCTGCCATATCCGGGGCACTCTTGTCTCCCAGGGGGAAAAGGTGAGAGAATTTGACGGTGAATGAAAAAGCTACCGAACCGATGAGAGTGCTTGTCGCGGAAGACGAGGCCCTGATCCGCCTTGATCTCGTGGAATTGTTGCAAGATGCGGGTTACACCGTCGTTGGCCAAGCTGGTGACGGCGAAGAAGCGGTAGCGCTCGCCCGCGAGTTGGAACCCGACGTGGTCGTGATGGATGTGAAGATGCCGAAGATGGATGGCATCACCGCAGCCGAGGCGATCACGGAGGAACGGATCGCCCCCGTCGTCATCCTGACTGCCTTCTCTCAGCGGGATTTGATCGACCGAGCCAGTCGGGCCGGGGCCATGGCCTATGTCATCAAGCCTTTCGACGCATCTGATGTCATTCCCGCCATTGAGGTCGCTCGTGCACGCTTCGCCCAGCTTCTGTCGGTCGAGGCAGAGGTCGCCGATCTTGAGGAGCGTTTGGCTTCGCGCAAGATCGTGGATCAGGCCAAGGCGCTGCTGCAAGAGGGGTTGGGCTTGACCGAGGCCGAGGCCTTCCGTTGGATCCAGAAGACCGCAATGGACTTGCGCAAGCCCATGCGTGAAGTCGCCCAGGGGGTCATCGACCACGGTCGCCCGTCCAAGGCCGCGTAAGTGAACCAGGGCGACGACACCGTCCTGCTGATCGACGGCCATTCTTTGGCCTATCGGGCCTTCTATGGTTACCCGGCTGAGAGCTTCAGCACATCGACCGGTCAACACACCAACGCCGTCTTTGGGTTCATCACCTT
>JAITVA010000016.1 GCA_031286045.1 Propionibacteriaceae bacterium
TGGGCAAGGCCGGGTCGTGGAAAGGCCAGTCGGGTGGTCCGGCCCCATGGCGGTGACATGGGCAAGGCCTGGCTTGGGGGGTGGCATTACTGTGCAAAGAGTGAGTCTTCAAGCGGTTATAGTCATACTTTGCCCTAGTTGTGTCGCCAATAGCACTGGAAACGGTGACATAACTAGGGCAAAGTATGCATCCGGGGGTACGAAAGGGCATTCTTTGCCTAGTTGCCGCCAGTTGCCATCATGGGTCGGGTTGTTGACGGTGTCGAGTCGCGTCACCTGGGTGTCGAATCGGGTCACCTGGGTGTCGAATCGGGTCACCTCGGCGTCAAGTCGGGCTACTCGGGACGTCGAGTCGCGTCACTCGTGCGTCAGGTCGCGCCACTCGGGCGTCGCGTCTCGGCCCTCGGAAGGTCGCGTCGCCCATCCCCTCGGCCATCCCCCACCAGCGTCAAAGCCGCGACAGCTACATGGACATAACCCTTTCGCCTTGTCAGACTCGTCTTCGCGAAACGTGTCATACTCCACCAAGGTGTGGATAACTTTTTTCTCGCCAGAGAAACCTGTGGACAACGACAAAAGGAGTCTCAATCGCCACATGGTAAAGGTATGAGAATCGTGATCCGAGTGGTCGACCCACCAACCAATGGCCTCGCCGGCCACACCGACAGAACGCCTCGGCCATGGCCCAGGCCCAACTCACTGTATATCTGGTATCCTGTGTCTGACAGTAAGACAGAGGAGGATCCCATGAGCACCATGGTGAACGCCAGAGTGAGCAGTGCCGACAAGCGCGTGGCCGACGAAGTGTTGGCGGCCAGCGGGCACACATGGTCCCAAGCCATCCAAGCGCTCGTGTCCTACATGGCTCACACCCGACGCTTCCCCGATATCCTGGCCCAACCGTCTGCCGAGGAATTAGCAGCCAGAAGATCCAAGGTTGAGGCCTGGGAGGCCATGCTGAAAACGGTCGGACCTATCGGGCCCTTGTCTGATGAGGATGTCGATCGAATCATCCACGAGGAGACGATGCGCCGCTATGGCTAAAGTGATCTTCGACACGAATGTGCTTGTCGACACCTTCGACGAGAACCGACCTGACCACAAGACGAGCAAGGCCTCGATTCAGCTTCTCCTGGCGAGTGACAGTTCGCCCTGCTTAGCCGCGACTTCACTGAAAGACCTCTACTACGTCCTCAGCCGATCCTTGGGGGAACCCGACGCGCGCGCAATAATCGAGATTGTCTCCACCGTCATGACCGTTCTCCCAGTGGATGAGAACTGTTGCCATCACGCACTGTCGAGTTCCGAGCCAGACTTTGAAGATGGAATCATCCGAGCCGCCGCCGAGATCGCGCATGCTGATTATCTTGTGACGAGGGACGCCCAGGCCTTCATCGGTTCGACCGTCCCAAAGATCAGCCCGACCGACCTGCTACGCGAGCTGACTCATAAGCGGAAAGACGCGGGAAGACCATGAGCGCCTGCGATCACGCACACCCTCGCGACGGCCCCCGACAAAGCCCTCGCTCCCGTGGCAGTCACCGAGTCAATGTCGCGAGCGGAATCACCGCCACTGCGTCCGGGCGCATGTAGGCGTCGCCTTGTGCCGTGATGACAGCGAGGAATTGCGGATCGCCAGAGCTCTGGCTGTCAACCGTCTTCGCAAAGGTCACCAAGGTGCGGGCCGCGCGATCAATCACATCCTTCCCCCCGGAGATTCTGATCTCGCAAGCTCCCCACCGGCCGAAGCCAGCGTCGACAATCGCGTCCACTTCGAGGCCGTTGCTGTCGCGATAATGGTGAACGGCGGCGTCGTTGGCCTCCGCATAAACTCGCAAGTCTCTGATCGCCAAAGACTCGAAAAGAAAGCCGAACGTCTTGATGTCACGTCGTAGTTCGTCAACTCCGCTATTGAGAAGGCTGGCTGAGATCGCCGGGTCAACAAAATGGTGTTTGACTGATCGGCGTAGCCGGGCTTTAGAGCGAAGAACTGGCGACCAGCTCGTCAGTGGCTCGACCACCGTGAGGCGCTCCAGTGCTTGAAGATACCCGCTCACTGTGCTGGGGTTGGCCTCCAGGGCAGTCTCGCCCACGTCGTGAGTCAGGGTCGTGATCGTGGCTTCGGTGGAGGTGTTGCGAGCTAGCGCCCTCATCAAAGCGAGAACCCGGTTCGGGTCGCGGCGCACCCCGTCGACGCCCTTGACGCCAACATTCACCGTCTCGGCGATGTAGTCGGCCACATTGCGTCGAGCCGCCCGGGTAGGACGCTGCCTGTCAACCGGCCATCCGCCGTGACACGTCTCATCAATCATGTCGTCAAGACTCATTGGCGAGCGGCCTTCGATTCCCGACTGCTTGCTCAACAGTGATTCGAGCGATACCTGATTGGAGGACATACCCGACTCTGACAGCGTCAAAGTGCGCATGCGAAAGCGCGAGAAACGCCCGGCTCCCGTATGACGGGTGATGTCGTCAGCCGGAGTCGCGGAACCGGTGAGAATGAACTGCCCGTCGCGACCACGTTCATCAACCGTGCGACGAACAGCATTCCAGATCGGGCGCACGAGTTGCCACTCGTCGAGCAGCCTCGGCGTCGCCCCCTCAAGGATGTTCTTCGGAGCGACCTCGGCCGTTTCGCGAGCCACATCATCGAGGTCGAACTGCACCTCGCTTCGCGCTTGCTGCCGGGCGGTTTCCGTCTTTCCGCAACCCTTTGCTCCTTCGATGACAACGGCCCCCAACGCGGCCCAACCGTTCGGTCAGCTGACCATCTGCGACACGAGGAAGGCAAACGCTCACCATGACAATAAACCCCCTAGCCAGAATAATGATCCACCTCGATCATAGCCGAGATGGGCCTGGCCTGACTGAGGTGTTGCAGAGATATTGACTGGCCTTTTGCAGACTTTTCACCTGAGGAATTGCAGACTTTTCAACCGAGGTTTTGCAGAATAGTGAACCCTTCTTTGGCTAGAAGTCTCGTCCACCCAGGTGTTTGGCGAAGAAGTGGAAGGCGCGCATGTCATCCTCGGCGCCACCACCTTCGTGGCCGTTGTGACTCCAGATGGTCAGTTTCTTGTCCTTGCTGCGGTAGTTGTTGTAGGCGGCGAAGACGGTCGACGGTGGCACGATTGAATCCATCAGCGCCACCGTGGCGTCGAGCGGGGCCGCCGCACGCTTGGCGAAGTTGACGCCATCGAAGTACGACAAGGTGCGATAGGCCTGAGCCTCGTCGAGCCGATGAGTCGACAGATAGTCGGTGATCTCACGATAGGGGTAGGAATCCGTCACCTCAGTGGCACGCCGATAATCGCAGAGGAAGGGCACTCGTGGCGCGCAGGCCGCCACGCGCGGATCCAAACCGGCCACCGCCAGTGACAAGCCGCCACCCTGAGAGCCGCCGGTGACACCGATGCGCTTGTCGTCGACCAGGTCGAGTGACGCCATGGCGTCAACCGCCAGCACGCAATCGGTGATGACCCGCCGATAATAGTAGGTCGCCGGGTCGAGGATGCCGCGAGTCATCCAACCCGACACGGCCGCACCCGTCGGGCCTGAGTCGGAGGTGTCACCAAAACCCCACCCGGCGCCTTGGCCACGGGTGTCAACGTTGAGGACGGCATACCCCGCCTCGACCCAGGCCAGATTCTCAAAGGGAAAACCACGCCCGCCGTTGTAGCCCTGAAAGATGATGACCGTCGGGAAGGGTCCACTTATGTCCGATGGATAGCGCAACCAGGCGTTGATCGGCTCGCCATCCCACCCGGCGAACCTGATGTCTTGGATGACGACATGCGAGAACGGATGCGGCACCGGCA
>JAITVA010000161.1 GCA_031286045.1 Propionibacteriaceae bacterium
CCAACAACACCCCGAACGCTTCCACCAACCACCCCAAACCCCCAAACCAGCCACCACCGTCGGCATCAACCTCCCCAAAACCACCACCCAATGACTCCACACAGCTTGACAACGCGCGCTGGGATGACAAACCACCCCACAACCACCCCAATCAGGGAGGTTTTCCATCCCACATACGCATATCACTACTGTTCTTGCCATAGTTGGGTTGCAGAAATCACGGCAAAGACCATCACCCATGTGCATGACCAGCAGCAGAACAGGCCTGTCGCCAGCAGGACACCCTGATCACCGGTGACCGTTCCGGCGCAGTCGCGCAGTGGATCATCATCGGTTTCTAGGAAAGCTGAGCATCGCCCAAGACAAAGATCTCACGTGACTCAATATTTGAGATCGATATATTTACTCTTTGACATTGTGAGGTGTCAAGGTCGACAGCCTTGATGTCTGGGTATGTGACTTCTGTGGACATGGCAAGGATGGGTGGATTGCCGTTCGCGCAAGAGATCTCGAAGCGTCCTGACGCGGTGCTCGGGGACGCGTCACTCCAACCGATTGAGGCTTTGAAATGAGAATAGCCCTCGGGGATATTGAACTCTACATTGGTGGATTTATCGCAGTATGAACCGCCGTATGTGACCGAGTGTGGGAAGTCCTGGCGGTTCATCGCGACAGCAGCGTCATCGAGACAGCTACCACCACCTCGGATGAAGTAACTGTTGGGGAGGTCAGCGAGGTAGATTGGTCCAGTTGGCGCTGTGGTGCCTGTCGGAGTAATGGAGTTCGGAGTTGAGTCTGCAGTGTTGCCGTCGGATGGTTCGGGGCTCTGAAGGTTCCTTATCGCCTCATCGGAGTCGGCTTGCTGTTGCGCCAGATGTGCGATGTCACTTTGCTGTGCGCGAGCTTGGGCATTGAGGGTTTCAATTGCGCCTGCTTGCGCCCCAATTTCCGGTCTCAGGCTGAGAACAATCACCACTGCTGCTGCTGCGACTCCCAGAATAACTACCGCGAAAGGAACCACAATGGCTATTAGGACTCTCCCGCTCACGCCTGTAGTCGTCCTTATGGTGGAGCCACTTTGAGCTGCGATGCCGCCTCTATTTGCTGTCGTTTGTGTTGCTTGACCAGAGATGATGGAGTTGCGATCTCCTGAAATGGATGGCCCTCCGTTGGCGTTGCTCTGGTTGGTCTGCTGCGAGAACAATTCAGTCACTTTCCTCTCAAATGCCTTGTTGTTGGTTAGAAGCCGATCAAACTCGGATCTCGCTCTTCTGAGTTTTTTGGACCTGATAAGCGCAGCGAGTTTCGCGTACTCGGGCGTAGCTTCGGTGAGGAAACTCCGCAACTGCTTTCCCTGCAGTAGATGGGCTACAGTCCCCTCGACCGCGCCATTGATTGCGGCGTACAACGCTGAAAAGGCGAGATCCGCGAGTAGAGGTTCCATGTCTCGTTCCTTGTCCCTAGAGTACGTCAATATAGTACACTCCCTGACTCCATGATGATGCCAGTGTGTCGATAGTAGCTACGCTAGGGTAAGGGACGCTTCAGGGCGGTACTGTGGTCCCATGCTGATTGTGACAACAATGGACCTTCCGGGCTACAAGGTGGACGCTGTGCTGGGCGAGGTCATGGGAATGACGGTGCGTAGCGCCAATGTGGGGGCCAACTTCATTGCTGGCTTCAAGGCGATCGCTGGTGGCGAGATCTCTGAGTACACCAAGCTGGTGTACGACTCGCGCAACCAGGTGATGCAGAGGATGTGGGAGCAGTGTGTCGAGCGTGGTGGCAATGCCATTATCGGCATGCGCTTCGACACCGGTGATATTGGCCAGGCCTTCTCGGAGGTGTGCGCCTACGGCACGGCCGTGGTGGTGCATCCCATCGGCACCACTCAGGAAGGCGGCACGCCGCAGTCCATCGCTGAGGCCACCGGTATGCGGTGAGCCATTCCGGGCCTGAGGGCAGTCAGGTCCCGCACGATCTCCAGACGTGGGCGGATATGCCACATCCGGGGCTGAGGGCAGTTACTCTGCGCGGCGGCGGAGGGTACCCTGGACCGCGCCCTCACCCGACCAGAGCCGGGTTCTCCTCGAACAACCCTTGCCGGTACATGCTCTTCAGTGTCGCGGTCAGGGCTGTCAGTTCACCGTCGCCGGTGGTCACGGGGGGTAGCCCTGTCAATGTCATGTCACCGGGTGTGAGGACGCGCGCCAGTCGGTCGGCGTCGAAACCGCGGCAACTGACTCCCACCTCGGTCACGTTGTTGCGGAGGTTGAGCACATCGGGGGAGTCGATGGGGTCGATCCGAATGTCGGAGCGTAAGTGGATGGGGTCGTTCGGGCCAAGCTCGGGTTTGGAGTGGTGATCGATTAGCGTTGTCAGCGCGGATTCCAAGGAGGAGGCGCCGGTGAAACGGCGGTAGTCGACGGTCCAGTGGCCGGTCGGCCAGTTGTCGTCGGCCGGGCAAGGTGACATCATCTTCACGGTCATGTCGACCATGTTGAGGAGGAATCCGCTGACATGGGCGATGCTGGTGGCTCCGGCTGGTTCTTCGGCGAGATGGCCCCGACGCGTCAGGGCATTAGGGGACTGGGGCCATTGTCCCATGACAGTCCAGAAATCCTCGACGAACAGTTCATAGTCGGGGTTGTTGAAAGGCCCGGTCGACCAGTAGAGCACGCCGTGAGCAGCGGCTGGTCCGATCACGGACTGGAGCACCTCTAGGCATTCGCGCCACAGCCGTGACGTGGCGGCGGTGTAGCTGAAGGTGCCGCTCTCCTCCCAACTTGTTCGCGAATTGAACCACTGATCGATGGTGAACTGCTTGCTCAACTCGACCGCGAGAGGACAATGCCCCATCGGCTCTGTCGGATCAGCGTCCAGTTGCATGGCGCACCGGTTGACCTGTCGGGCCCGCCAGGCGGCGAATCGAGGGTCAGATGGTTCCACGCTCGCCCGGGTGCGTCTGGGCAGCCGCAGTTGTCTGGTGACGGGACGGGCGGGCTTCAATGTCGTACTCATTGCGTGCTCCTGTGATCAGTGTCCTCCTCGTCAGCGTGATGAACAGCCAGGCTGATGACTGCCCATCGAATCGGCGGTGACCCCAATGGTGAAGTCGCGCGCACGTTTGACGCTTTTCATGCTAGCCCAGCAAGAGATGTGGTTCGGTGGTGGAATCGAAAAACACGTAGTGAAAAGCGAATCTTCGCAAGTTCAGATAGCATGATCATGCGGTGCGGGACGGCACTTCTCTTGAGTGACCGCCGATCAACTACGTAGAAGTATGGTCGCTGCTTGCGGGTGGGGTGGTGCCAGGTAAGGGCGCCGTGCCTGCTCGTGGTGAGTCGGTCTCTCCCAGCGGGAAAGGTGGCGCCTGATCAGCGCCCTCACCCACGTCAGTCGACTCACCAGATGGTGACCCGATCCTCTCGAGCCAGCCACTCCTTGTCAGTTTCGACAAGGGAGAAGGCCTGGTAGAAATCGTCGATGTTACGCACGATCTGGTTGCAGCGGAACTCGTTGGGCGAGTGAGGGTCGGTCGCCAGAAGTTGGGCGACACGCTCGTCGCGGGAGACCTGACCCCAGACGACACCCCAAGCGTAGAAGAGTCGTTGCAGGCCGGTGAGGTCGTCAATCGTGGGCACGTCGCCGCCGGTCGCGATGCGCCAAGCCTTGATGGCGATGGACAGGCCGCCGAGGTCGCCGATGTTCTCACCGATGGTGAGAGCGCCGTTGACGTGGACGCCAGGGGCTTGGCGGGGCGTGAGTGCGTCGTACTGATCGATCAGTGCCTTGGTCGCCTTCTCGAAAGCTGCCCGATCCTCTGGGGTCCACCAGTCGCGCAGCCGACCGTCACCATCACAGGTAGCACCCTGATCGTCGAAGCCGTGGCCGATCTCGTGCCCGATCACGGCGCCAATACCACCATAATTGACCGCGTCGTCGGCGTCGACGTTGAAGAAGGG
This sequence comes from Propionibacteriaceae bacterium, assembly GCA_031286045.1. GTDB lineage: Bacteria > Actinomycetota > Actinomycetes > Propionibacteriales > Propionibacteriaceae > WQYJ01. The sequence goes on from JAITVA010000161.1 coordinate 3,966, forward strand.
GGGCTGCAGGATGGCCGCCGGGAAGACGATCTCATTGCGGAGCGGGTGGTAATAGGCGTTGACCGTCTGTGGGTACATGAACCACTCGTCGGGGTCGACCGGCTTGGCCAGCTTGCCCAGTTCGTACTGCGTCGTGAACACGCCCTCCGCCACGACGTTGCCAACCAGGTCGTCACTCGTTGTCAGCGCCGAGTAATCGCGCCAGGTCGCGGGGTGGCCGATCTTGGGGCGGAAGTGGTCGAGCTTCTTCAAAGCCTCGGCCTTGGTCGCCTCACCCATCCAGGTCAGATTGGTGATCGACTCGCGGTAAGCGGCCAGGAGGTTATTGACCAGCTCGGTCATGCGGCGTTCGGCCTGTGGAGGGTAATGCTCCTTGACGTACAACTTGCCCAGGGCCTCGCCCATGGCGGACTCGGTGAAGGAGACGGCCCGCTTCCAGCGGGGACGGATGACCTTCTGGCCGGTCATGGTCTTGCCGTAAAAGTCGAACCAAGTGTCGGCGAAAGCGCTTGACAGGTAGGGGCTGAGGTCGGCGATCAGGTGGAAGCGCGCCCAGGCCTTCCAGGCGTCGAGACCGACCGTGGTCAGCAGTGGCGCCACCCGGGTGAAGAAGGTGGGCTGGCAGTCGTTGACCTCACTGAGGTGTTGGTCGAGACCGGTGGCCGCGATGATGAGCTCCCAGCCGAAGTCGGGGGCGTCTTGGGCGAGCTGTTCCAGGGTGCGGGGGTTATAGGTCGCCACCATGTCGCGAACCTTGACGATATCCCAATGGCTGGCCGCGATGGCCGTCTCCAAGTCCATGATGGCTGAGGCGTCAGCCTGGTCAGCCTCACTGGCCTCAGTCCGACTGGCGCCGAGGGCGAGGGTGGCAGCGAGGAAGGAGAGGTACTTGGTGCGAATCTCCTCATGCTGTGGCTCGTGGTAATACGACTCGTCGGGCAGTCCCAACCCGTCTTGGCCGATGAAGAGGACGTATCGCGACGGATCACCCGGATCCGAGTCGACATCGGTGTCGAACAGGGTGGTGAAGCCGTGTTCGAGGCACCAGGCGAACCAGCGCCTCAGGTCGTCGGGGCTGGCGATCGCCTCGATCTGAGCGAGCATGTCGGTCAAGGGCTGGGCGCCTTTGGCCTCGACCGCCGCCTCATCCATGAAGGAACGGTAGAGGGCAGCGATCTTGCCTTCTTCGCTGGTCGGATCGAGGTCGTCGCGTCTGGCCAAGTCCTCGCAGATGCGGTGGATGGCCTTCTCTGACTCGTCGCGCAATGTCTCAAAAGCGCCCGCCGAGGAGCGGTCGTCGGGAATGGTGGCCGTGGTCAGCCAATGCCCGTTGACATGGCGAAACAGGTCGTCCTGAGGACGCACGGATTGATCGAAACGAGAGAAATCGAGCGCAGCTACTGTCATGGACTCCAGTGTAGGGGATCGACCAAAGGAAACCGATGCCATCATTCCTGAGAGATTCTCAACTTTGTCTTGAGAGTTACCGCGAGGGGTCGGGGCTGGCCCTCATTGGCTTCGTGTCGTCGAGAAAGTGGTGGCTAAAGTCAACCTCGATGCGGCCCAGCATGGGATCGTGCCGACGGCGTAGGCGTGGTCTTATCGGGGGGTCTTCCTCCGTTGGGCGCGTTGAGCAGCGGGCTTGTCCACTCACGCCTGCCTGCCAAGGATGGAGGTATGGACATGAAGAAGTCCCTACGGTGGTGGACCTGTGTCGCGTGCGCGGTGGTCATGAGCCTCGCGGCGGCCCTGCCTGCCCAAGGTGACACCTTGTCAAACCTCCAATCCGATCAACAGCAGGCCGCGGCCCGAACCAGTCAGGCGCAGTCCGAGGTGGATACCGCGACCGCTGCTGTGGCCGCCGCCAACGCCGCTGTCAGTACCGCTCAAGCTGACGTCGTGGCTGCCCAGAAGGTGCTGGACGCAGCCAATGCCGCCTGGATGGCCGCCCAGAGTGTCGAAGCCCAGATGGCTGCCGCCCTTTTCAAGGCTGACCAGGCCTTGAGCCAGGCCAAGGACGAGGTGGCCCGCGGTGAGGCCAAGATCGCGGAGCAGAAGGACGCCATCAACGCTTACGCTCGCTCCATCGTCCAAGACAATATGCCCATGGTGAACGTCGCTGTGCTGTTCAGCACCGACAGTACCGCCAGCTTGGCCAACCGCGTCCAATGGAATGACACTGTGCTGGCGACCAATCAGGTCGACCTCGACCAGTTGCGTCAGATCCAAGAGGATCTAGAAGCTGCCCAGAAGGCAGCCGAGGCTGCCCAGAAGGCTGCGGACGAGGCCAAGAAGGCGGCCGACGATCAGGTGATGGCGGCGGAGACCGCCAAGGCGCAGGCGGAGCGGGCCCAGACCGATCTTCAATCCGCGCTGGTCGCCGAACAGACCGCCCGGGACAATGCCAACCAAGTCCTGGCGGCCAATCAGTCGGCGCTGAGCCAGGCGCAGGCCGATCAGTCCCAGGCCAGTGCGGCCGTCGCCGCCGAGCGGGCTCGCTTGGCTGAGGTCGCCCGTCAAGCCGAGGAGGCACGCCGGACTGAAGAGGCTCGTCAGGCGGCCGAGGAGGCAGAGCGACAGCGGGCGGCACAGGAGGCCGAGTCATCCAACTCTTCCGGGTCCTCTGGCTCCTCCGGTTCATCTGGTTCGTCCGGTGGTTGGAGCGGTGGTGAGGGTCAGTTGTCCCCCTCGCAAGCCCAGTCGGCCGCGTATGGCTTGGTCCAGGGTTACGGCTGGGGCGACTCGCAGTTCCAGTGCCTGGTGTGGTTGTGGAATCGTGAGTCCGGTTGGCGTTGGTCGGCCGAGAATCCCTATTCCGGTGCCTATGGCATCCCACAGTCCTTGCCCGGCTCCAAGATGGCGTCCGCCGGCTCCGACTGGCGCAACAACGCCGTCACCCAGATCCGTTGGGGTCTCAGCTACATCTCCAACCGCTACGGCACTCCTTGCGCCGCCTGGGCCCACTCCGAGGCGACCAACTGGTACTGATGGGTCAGGGAAATGCTGTGTCGCGTGGCGGTTGGCTGCGGGGATTGCGCGCTCCCTGCCAGGCGGTGACCTTCAGCGCTGTCAGTCTGGGTGTGAGTGGTCGACATAACTGAGCAATCTCTTGCCGTTTGAGGGTTGGTTGTCCTAGTGGGTCATAGTTATGTCGACCCAGGGGTAGACAGTGGCGACATAACTGAGGCAAAGTATGAATCGGGGAGCCAAAGGCCTCATACTTTGCTCAGTTGTGCACGGGCCGAGACGACTGCTACCGCAGGGCACCACGATGGGACAGCCCGTTAGGTCAATTTCATGTCCGTTTTGGCCCGTCTTCGGCGCGAAATTGACCTAGGGATCCGATGATCAATCATGTGCCGCCATCTGAACGCTGGGACGGGCGATCTTCGACCCCCCTATCTAGCGATGGATGTCCAGTCCATGTACGAGATATGCGGATCGCATCTCACCCACCCCAGCACCCATCTGACGACACAGCATTAATCATCGGTTCCCCAAATCGAGGGGACCCTGATTCGGGGATGAGATGCGGGTGGCATCCGGTCTCCCTTCATTCTGGGGCCCGACCCAGCGGGGTACGGGGGGACCCTCGGCTCATGTCGGGTTGTCGGGTTGGGGGACTTTGACATACCGTACTTACTGTCTATACTGTACTTACACCAGCGGCCCAACTGCCGACTCCCCGGCTCATCGCGAAAGACAGCCCATGAAGATCGTCATCTCCAACCGCTCTGGTGTGGCGATCTATGAGCAGATTCGCGAGCAGATCAAGGCAGCCATCATGACCGGGGACTTGCGCACTGATGAGGCCCTTCCGTCGATCCGCGGCCTGGCACGGGATCTTCGGGTCTCGGTCATCACGACGACACGGGCGTACGCAGACTTGGAGGCCGAGGGCTACATCACGACCATGCCGGGCAAGGGCTGTTTCGTCCTGCCGCGTAATGAGGAGTTGGCTCGGGAGAACGCTCTCAGTCAGATCGAGACGGCGCTGGGCCAAGCGATCAGTGTCGCCAAGCAGAACTCCATCGGCAAAAATGACATCATCACCCGAATCGAGCTCTTGTGGGAGGACAGCGATGAGTGACATACCCAACCAGGCCTTTGAGCTACGCGACCTGACCAAGGCCTACGACGGATTCCGGCTCGGTCCGATCAGTTTCGCCCTCCCGCGTGGCTACGTCATGGGCTTCATCGGTCCCAATGGTGCGGGCAAGACCACCACGCTCAAGGCCATGATCAACGTCATTCACCGTGACGGCGGCGAGGTCAAGATCAGCGGGGTGGACAGTCGGGTCGTCTCCATGGAGGAGGTCGGCGTCGTCATGGACACCCCGATGTACGTCGGGGAATGGACGATCGAGGCCCTTCGCCTTGCCATCAAGCCCTTCTACGCCCAGTGGGACGACTCGATATTCACCGCGCGCCTCCGCGATTTTGACCTTGACCCGACCAAACAGATCAAGGATCTGTCTCGTGGCATGGGGGTCAAACTCCAGATCGCGGTCGCGCTGTCCCATCATGCGACCTTGTTGATTCTCGATGAGCCGACCAGTGGACTGGATCCAGTCGCACGCGAGGAGGTTGGGGATTTGCTACGCCAATTCGTCGCCGATGAGCGTCACAGTGTGCTCTTCTCCACCCACATCACCTCCGATCTTGAGCGGGTGGCCGACTATATTACTTTCATTCTGGATGGCCGTGTCGTCTTCAGCGGCACGACTGGGGATCTGATGGAGAAGTACGTCCGGGTGGCGGGCGACCCCAGCGATCTGAGCGCTGGCCAGAGGGACCTCGTCATCGGCTACTCCTCGCATCCGACCGGCTTCGACGGGCTGCTGGAGGCGGCCCACCGCGCCGAGCTGCCGCCATCGGTTCTGACTGAGAAGCCCAGCCTGGACGACATCGTCATCTATATGAACAAGGGGGCCCACCGTGGGTAAAGTCATGGCCTTCGCCCGTCTGGACTTTCAGACAATCCGCGTGTACCTCAACCTCAAGGCTCTGGGCATCTTCCTGGTCGTGGCGGTCGCTGTCGGCTGGTCGACGGGCTCCGACGCGGCACTGCTGGCCGTCCCCGCCGCGATGGAGTGCAGCTGGGCGACCTACCCCTGCGCCATGTCGGAGAAGGCCAATCTCGACACGCTCTACACCACACTGTCATTGTCTAGGCGTACCGTAGTTCGGGGCCGGTACGTCTTCGCCCTCCTACTTGTCCTCGCCAGCCTGGCCGGTGGCTACATCGTCGCGGCGGCCCTCTCCCTCGTCCGACGCCAGCCCTTCGAGCCCCTGCTCCCACTGGGCGAACTGGGCCTGCTCTTCGCTGTCTTCTCCGTCGTCATCGCTGCCCAACTTCCGATCATCTTCAAGCTTGGGTACACTGCGGCCCGATTCCTGGCTTACGTGCCGATGATTGGGATGATCGTTGTGATTGTTGGGATGGGATCGCTTAGCCAACAGGAGTGGATGGCGAGTTTCCTGACCGCCGCGTCAACCTGGCTCCTGTCCCACCCCGCCGCCGTGGTCGCCATCCTTGTCTTGGTCTGGGCGGCCGCCCTGCTGGGGTCGTACGCCCTGTCGGTCAGGTTCTATGCGAAGAGGGACTTCTGATGCTGCCTGCGCCGGGCTCGACGCGGGTGTGTCGCTGCGCTGGCTGAGCTGCCGGCGGATCGTCCCGGCGCCGTCGTGGAGAGGGAAGATGGGCCATCTTCAGATGAGCGACTGGCGGGGCGTGCCGGTCCCATGGTGGGGTGGGAAGGTGGGTCATCTTCAGACGAGCTACTGGCGGGGCGTCCCACCCCGACCGTGAGAGTTGAAGATGGGTGATCTTCAGACGAGCTATTGATGGATCGTTCCGATTCTGTGGTGGGAGGGGAAGGTGTGTGGTTGGGTGGGTGGCTTGGTGTCGTGATGGTGGGGTCGGTTCGGGTGTCCCAGGTTTTACTTTGGTGGTTGTGACCCCGTATATGAGTGTGGTGGGGTGATGGGTGTCAGGGTGTCTTCGGGGGGGTGTGTTTGCTGGGGGTTGTCGAGGTTGAGTTGGCCTTTGAGTGTGTCGACGATGGACCGACTCGGCGTTCACATGACAGTGCATGGTTCAATATTGGTTCCCCAGGAGTGGGTGCGTACCGGTTGGTGGCCCGGCTTGGGGGTGGGTGGCTCGGTGTTGGCCTTCGGGGTTGGATAAGGTTGGGTGGTCTCGACAATTGACCGAAATCGTCGAGTTTTCGCTCAGTCTGACGATTTA
>JAITVA010000228.1 GCA_031286045.1 Propionibacteriaceae bacterium
GATGGCCGCATACTCGCCATCGTTGATGGCGCCGAAGGCCTCTTCCGAGTCCGGGCTGCCGCCCGCGATGGTCGCCAAGGCTCCGGCGTCCTGCATGTCCTTCTCCATCTGCAAGGCCTCGACGACCTCGGGGCTGTTGATGGTCAACTCACCGGAATCAGTGAAGAAGTTGCCACCCAATTGGGCGACGATCAGGGGCTCCACGAAGAAGACGCCGGTCGAAGCCACACCGAAGTTCTTGCCGGTGGCCGTCTTGTAGGCGGCTCCGGCTGTCTTGAAGTCGTCCCAGGTCTTGATCGTGGTGTAGTCGACTCCGGCGGCGCTCATGAGCTCGTCGTTGTAGAAGGCCACGAAGGCCCCGACGTGGGTCGGGTATCCCAGAATCTTGCCGTCCTTGGAGTACAGATCCAAGCGGGCTTGGACGATGTCATCCTTGTAGGGCGCGGCGGCCGCAGTCAAGTCATACAGGGGAGGGTTGGAACCCTTGGTGAAGTTGGAGAACTTGTTCACCTCGATGTCGGCGATGTCAGGCAGACCCTCGCCAGAGTTGACCGCGAGCTGCAACTTGTTGTGCATGTCCTCGTAAGGGTAGACCGTCAATTGCAGATCGATCTGCTTGTCGGGGTTTTGTTCGTTCCACTTCTCCGCCATGTCTTCATAGAAGGCTCCGTGCAGTTCGGCGAACACCCACATCTGGATGGTGGTCTTGCCGTCAGGCCCCTTCGCAGCCGTCGACGCCCCGTCCGAGCCGCCGCCGCTGCCGCAGCCTGCCAACAGACTGAGTGCGAGAACCCCGGCGACGCCAAGCGCCAGAGGCTTTGATGGTTTCTTCATGACTTTTCCTTTCAAGCCAGTTAGGTTGATGCAGTCAGCCTTTGACAGCACCGGCCGTCATGCCCTCAACGAAGAAGCGCTGGAAGGCGATGAACAAAATCAGAATAGGTATCAGGGAGAAGAACGAGCCGATGATCAGAAGCTCGTAGTTGTTCCCGTAGGGGGTCAGCAAGGTGTTCAGGCCGATGGGGAGCGTGAACTTGTTCGCGTCGCGCAGCACCAGCAGCGGCCACAGGAAGTTGTTCCAGCAGGTCATGCCGTTGAGGATCGCCATCGCGGCATAGGCGGGTTTCGCGATCGGAACGATCAAACGGAAGAAGATGCCGAACTCAGAGACTCCGTCGATCCTGCCCGCCTCGATGATGTCCTTGGGGATGCCGAGGAGGTACTGCCGGAAGAAGAAGATGGTGACGGCGGATGCCAAGAAGGGCAGGATCACGATGGTGAATGTGTTGTCCATGTCCATCTTGTTGACCTGGTTGTACAAGGGCAGCATCAGCATCTCGAAGGGCACGGTCAGGATGAGCAGGACAGCGATGAAGGCCGCCGTCTTGCCTTTGAAGTCGTACATGGCCAGGCCATACGCGACGAAGGACGAGACCAGCAGGGTGCAGGCCACATAGACGACGGTCAGAATCATCGAGTTCGCGAACCAGGAGAAGTACAGCCCTGAGTCGGTGAACAACATGACGTAGTTTCTGAAGCTCAAGGCCAACCAGTCGATGTTGAAACTCATACCGTTGCGGATGACCGCGTTGCCGTCCTGGAAAGTGCCGATCAGGATGGCGATGAAAGGAATGAGGGAGATCAGGGCGATGAGCAGGAGGAACACAGTGACGACGATGCCGCCGACACGGGATCTCAGCTTCTTCTTCGATGTCGCCTCCAGCGTTGGCCCAGGGTCGGTGACGGTGGTCATCGCTTGTCCTCCTTCTTGAAGGTTCCAGTCGCGGTGAGTTGAATGAGGTTGATGACCATCACCAAGACGAGAAGCACCACACCGACGGCGGAAGCGAAGCCCATGTCGTTCTCTTCAATACCCTTGCGGTAGAGATAACCCACGATCGTCAGGCCGTAGTTCATGGGTGAGTCGTTGCCGGCGTGGAGGATGAAGCTCTCGACGAACATGGCCAATCCGCCATACACGCTGATGGTGATGACGTAGACCATGGTCGGCTTGATGTTGGGCAAGGTGATGTGGAGGAATCGGCGCACCGGGCCCGCGCCGTCGATCGAGGCGGCCTCGTAGTAGTCGCTTGGAATCGCCTGGAGTCCCGCCAAGAAGTACATTGTGTTCACACCCGCCCAGCGCCAGGCGGCGACGGTGAGCAAAGCGAGGAGTCCGGTCATGTCGCCCTTCAGCCATTTCACCGGCCCGAATCCGAGGAACTCGACGATCTGGTTGAACATGGCCGTCTCCGTCTCAGAGAACATCAGGCGGAAGACGATGCCAGCCACGACGACGGTGGTGAGAGCCGGGATGAACATGGCCGACTTGAAGAACGCTTTGATCCTGGGCGAGCCGATCTTGGAGTTGATCAGGACAGCGAACAGCAAGGGGAAGGGAACCAGGATCAGCAGGGTGCAGACCATGTACCTCAGGGAGTTGAAGAGGGCCTGCCAGAAGACCCGGTCGCGGAACATCTTCTCGTAGTTCTTGGTGGCGACGAAGGTGGCGTCACCGTACAGGATTTCCTGGGTTGACATGATGAAAGACTGCACGAGCGGGGCGATCCAGAACACCCCCAGGGTCAAGATGAAGGGCAGGATGAACAGGTATGGAGCCGCCTTCTGGTTGTAGAGCAGGGACTTCCACCCTCGACGCGGCGGTCGAGTCACGGGTGCTGTCTTGGTCACCATTGGCCACTCCTACGTTCTTTCCTACAACGTTATAGGAAGGATTCTAACAACGTTGTACAGGGGTGTCAACGACAATTCACGCTCAGCTTGGTAACGATTTGGTCACATTTCCGTTTGGCTCGCCAGATCGGCACGCGCGGCGGGCAGAAGGAGGCAGGCAATGCCTCAAAGTCAGGAGGTCCGTCGCCACAACCAGAAGATCCATCATCCCAACCAGGAGGCCCGTCGCCCCACCCCTAGCGGTGGCCGACGTGCGCTCAGGCGAGGACGCCCACCGTCGACTCCCGCTCGACCAACTGATAGTCCACAAGAACCTCACGCGCCGGTGCGGTGACATCGAAGTCGTCAGTCAGACCCATGCGTTGAACCAACATCTCGACAGCGGTGCGGGCGATCTCGGCGCCGCCTGGATCGATGGACGACAAGGTCGGCTGAGAGTACTGGGCCTCTTCGACGTTGTCGAAACCGATGATAGCTATATCTTCAGGGACTCGGATCCGACGTCGTACCAACTCGCGCAGGGCGCCCAAACCCAGGGCGTCGTTGAAACAGACCACCCCATCCGGCTTGGCGCCGCTGTCCAGCAACTCCCCCATCAGCCGAGCCCCTGTCGGGTAAAGCCAGGGACCAGGCCCGGCCACCAGGCAGGGTTCGACATCGAGTCCGGCATCGCGCAAAGCCGCACAGACACCCTTGTACCTCAAGGCTGATGACGACACTGCAGGCATATTGTCAAAGCCGATGATGGCGATGCGGCGACGGCCCAAGGCCATCAGATGCTCCGCCTGCGCCCGGGCGCCCTCGATGTTACGCATCGACACATGGTCGCAGGGCGCGCCGAAAATGGACTCCCCCAGAATGACCAAGGGAAAACTCGTCTTGAAGAGCTCAGCGTCGTCTTGACCAGCGTAAATCGGAGAGAAGATGACCCCATCGACCTGCTGGCCATCATCGCCGCGCAAGACACCCAGCTCCAACTCCAGGTTGTAGCGAGGGTACTCCAACAACACCCGCAGGCCTCGCTCAGAGGCCTCCCTGACAATGGAATCGGCCAGCTCAGCAAAATAGGGGTTGCGTAGCTCGGGGAGGACCAACTTGATCAGACCAGTCCGCCCCTGGCGCAAGTTGCGGGCCGTGACGTTGACGCGGTAGCCCAACTCCTCGATAGCCCGCTCCACCTTGGCCTTGGTCTCCGGGCGCAGGTAACGATATCCGTTGACGACATTCGACACAGTCTTGAGCGACACCCCGGCGGCGCGGGCGACATCATTCATCGTCACCGATTGAGAGTTCGACATCGCCGCCTTCCTCCGCTCATGACTCCTCACTGGCGAGAAGCAGCCACGATTCTCCACATCGCTCGCCCGGTGGCGTGCATCGTTGTAAAGTATAGCCCGCGATTGCACTCGCGCTTCGCCCAGTTTCATCTCACACGCCACTCACTCTGACGGACACTGGATGGCAGCGTCGATCTCACGATCACGCGAGTCGCGGCGGTGGTGCCTAGAGGATCCGCCGATAGGTCATTCCGAGGCAGACGCGAACGCTGGCCAAATCTGCATGTGTCGCATGAGGAAGGCCGGCTCATCAAACTTCTTGCGGCGCATCCACACCGTCAGCTCCGTGTCACACTTGCTCGCGTTGCATGATCGACAGGCCGGCACGACATTCGACAGGGTGTACCGCCCACCATGCGCGATCGGCAACATGCAATCCTTTTGAAGATGCGGGTCATCCTTCCCGCAATAGGCACAGCCACCCCACGCCGAACACAAGGACTGCCACTGCCCACTGGTCAAGTCATGGACCACCTGGGCCATCCTGCGCTTGCGCCGCCGCGCGTACATCGCGGTACGAGAGCGGGAGGTCATGGCCCCAGTTTAGGACGCCAGCCCGGTCGGGGCTCCTGAGCGACTTTCACGCAGGAGTCATTCGGCGAGCAGGATGTGCGAAGTGAAGGGTAGAAGGTGTGAAAATCAAAGCGTAGCGTATGTGTGAAACGAAGCGTAGGAGCCATTCTGAGGTAGGCTTCAGGTATGGAAACACCCGAGTACTCCCGCCGCCTCGTGGATGCGCTGCTGGACGAACTGCTCCCCGAGTTGTCGGCCGTGGCTGTTGAAGGCGCCAAAGGTGTCGGCAAGACAGCAACCGCAGCCCGACGGGCGACCCGCCGCGTGCGCCTGGATGTCGAGGAGGAACGAGAGGCTTTCGCCGCATTGCCGTTCGACCTTGTTCCACGCGGAACCTTGCTACTCGATGAATGGCAGCGTTTCCCCGAGGCATGGGACCGCGTGCGTCGCGCTGTCGATGATGGCGCACCCGCCGGTTCATTCATTCTGACTGGCTCCAGCGCACCCAAGGGAGCCGCCGTCCATTCCGGGGCTGGACGAATCGTGCCACTACGGTTGCGCCCATTGTCGCTAGCTGAACGCCGAATCGAACAAGCAACGGTAAGTCTGGGCGATCTGCTGCGACAGCCCCCCGGTCCCATTGAGGGAGAGACGAGAATCGGCTTGCCAGAGTACGTTGAGGAGATATTCGCTTCTGGCTTCCCGGGTATCCGACCACTCGGTGCGCGGGCCCGCCGCGCCCGCCTCGACGGATACATTGACAATACAATCAACCGCGAATTCGCCGAACAAGGCATCAACGTGCGACGACCTCAGACACTTCTGGCCTGGTTACGTGCCTATGCGGCAGCCACCGCGACATCGGCATCGTACACGAACATCCTGGACGCCTCGACAGCGGGAGTCAACCAGAAACCCGCCCAATCGACCACACTCGTTTACCGAGATGTGTTGGCGCGAGCCTTCCTGCTCGATCCTCTCATGGCCTGGATTCCCACAATGAACCCACTGGCGCGGTTGGCCACGACGCCCCGCCATTTCCTGGTTGATCCGGCCTTGTCCGCGCGGCTGCTGAGCCTTGACCAAGAAACCGTGCTGACAGGAAGGGATCTGCAGGAGACCCCACTCAGCCAAGGATCAATGCTCGGCGCTCTATTTGAGGCACTGGTCGTTCAAAGCGTCCGAATCTATGCTGATGTCAACGACGCCGAGGCAGGGCACCTGCGTCAGTATGACGGTCGGCATGAAATCGATCTCATTGTCAACCAAGGCGCTCGTTTCGTCGGCATAGAAGTCAAGCTCGCCCGAACCGTCGAAGATAGAGACGTGCGACATTTGCTCTGGCTGAAGGCGCAGATGGGAACCCTGATGGCCGACATGATCGTCGTCACGACCGGCACTCGCGCTTACCGACGCCCAGACGGAGTCGCAGTCATCCCGGCCATCCTGCTTGGACCATGAACCCGATGCCGCGCGGGGTGCTCCTGCATGGGGAGTTTTGAGCTGGCACGCCCAGCGACCCCGAGGACGGGCCGATGAAGCGCAGTTCGAGCAGCAGTCAAGATCGACACAACAGTACCTACACCGCAGACCCAGCAATACCACTACCGTCCAAGCAAGGCGAAAGGCGCCACGGCGATACCGTCGGAGCGGCGGTGAGCCCGCCTTCCAGTGTTGATGATGACACTGTCGACGACAATTTCACCTCGATCGCCAGGACTCGACCATCAGGGCGTTCGACGATAAGGTCGACCTCATGGTCACCCCCGCGAACCCGGAAATGCCCGACCCGCGCGCCACACATCTGAGCCAACACACAAACGGTTTGAGTGACCAACGACTCAAACAAGGCAGCAAGAAAAGTACCGTCGCGCCGCAGCGTTGAGGGACCACCGCCCTGAAACAATGACTCACGAGTCGCGCCGACCATCCCGGCCGCCAACGCTGGATCAACAAGGTGGTGCTTGGGCGCCTGGCCTATTCGGTCAAGATGCGCCTGATTCGGTGTCCAGGCGGACAATAGTGCCACTACCCACAATCGCTCCAGAAGGTCTGGATAGGTCATGGCCGTTTGTTTGGCCAGTTTGTCGACCTGCCCAGGAGTCGCCGCACCCAGAATCGCATTGTAGGAAGCAGTTGTCGCAGTCGCGGCCCCATAGGCACGCATCCACTCACGCAGGCTTTCCGGGCGGCGTACCCTTCCACCGGCCTCCTCAATATCGTGATCGACAATACGATCAATGTAACTGCGCAACAGATGCGGGCGAGCGGGATCCGACGGTGAACGAATCGCCGGAAACCCAGAGGCCAGACTCTCGGTGACATAATCCACAAGCCCAATCTCAGTGGTTCCCGTGATCTCACCCGCCTCGCCCGACGTCAGCTCCTTCAGTGACACCGTCGGAGCCTCAATACCGCGCTCTGGTAGAGACATAGGCCGCATAGTGTGTGCATTGCACCTTGGCTGTGCCCGCCGCGAACCAGCGAACGGCCGGGCGCCAAGTTGGGAAGGACACCGGAAATCATCATATTCTAGATGTGATGAACATGGATGTGACAACCAACATTACAGACACGGCACTGGTCTTCGAAGGCGGTGGGATGCGGGCCTCGTACACCGCTGCGGTGGTCTGTGCGCTGTTGGAGGCTGGATTGTACTTCGACTTTGTGACCGGCATCTCGGCCGGGTCTTCGAACACGGTCAACTACATCGCCCGCTCACCGCTGCGGGCCCGTCAGAGCTTCGTCGATTTCGCTGATGATCCACGGTTCGGGTCATGGAAGACTTGGATACGCGGCCAGGGGATGTTCAACGCTCACTACATCTATCAGGAGACCTGCCGACCTGATGGCCAACTGCCCTTTGACTTCGACACATTCTGGGCCAACCCGACTCGATTCTCCATCGGAGCCTTCGACATGGACGCCGGACGCACGGTCTACAAGACGCGGGCAGACATCCACACCGACGACGACTTGATGGCCTGGGTCCGAGCCTCATCGACCATGCCATTGGTGATGCCGCCGATCACGATCGACGGGCGGACCTACGTCGACGGGGCCCTCGGCCATGGCGGTGGGATCCCCTTGGCGGCCGCTCAGGAAACTGGTTTCAAGCGCTTCTTCGTGGTACTGACCCGCCCCCGCGACTACATCAAACCGCCCTCGAAACACAGCCACTTTTTCCATGCCTACTACCGCAAACACCCGGCGGTGGCCGAAGGCATTCTGGGGCGGCCACACGAGTACAACACGACGCGCGAAGAGTTGCTCGATCTGGAGAGTTCCGGCCAGGCCTACCTCTTCTTCCCTGAACATATGACCGTCAGCAACCAGACCCGCGACGTGGCCCAGCTTCGGGCCAGTTACGAGGCTGGACTTGCCCAATCGCAGATGGAGTTGCCGCGCTGGCGGGACTTCCTGGGGATGTGAGAGGCGAGGCAGACCGCCCCTCACCCCACAGGGGAGGGTAGGTCAGTCCCTGACAGCGACCCAGCCACGCCAGACCACCCCTGGCCCCACGAGGGAGGGTATCCTACCCCCATGACATCCCTGATCACGCTCGAAGGACTTCACGCGCTCAAGCATGCCTCCCGTTTCGGCGCGCGGATCGAACAGATCCTGTCGGACGATCTGGACAAGGCCTTGGCGGTGGCGGACACGGTCGCACCCGAGATTCGCACCCTGTTGGAGGACCGGGCGAAAGTAGTTTCACGAGCCAGGTTTCGAGAGCTGACGACTCAGCCGGTGCCGACCCATGTGCTCGCCTGCGCTGAGCGACCGAGTTGGACCCTGGGTCAGGCGCTGCCAACCACCGCGCGCCCGACAATCCTGCTCGACGACCCTCGCAACTCCAAAAACCTGGGCGCGGTCATCCGCGTGGCGGCAGCCGTGAATGCCGCAGGAGTGCTGGTCAACGGCGAGAACGACCCCTTCGACAGGATGGCCGTGCGCGGGGCGGCCGGACTGCAATGGGCAGTGCCCTGCTATGCGTCAGCCGACCTGTTGGCTGAGCTCGATGACTGGCGTCATCAGGCAGGCCGTGACGCCATGGTGACGAGTCTGGCCACACCTTCGCCGTCCGCGTCAGGTTCCTTGGCGACACCGACCACCGGTGGGGAGGCCACTACTCTGACCATCGTTGGCCTCGACGCCGACGGGGAGCGGTTCGACCCGGCACGCTTCGCCAGGCCAACCATCTTCGCCTTTGGTTCAGAACGTACTGGCTTGTCATACGCCATGCGTCAGCGCTGCGACCAGATCGTTTCCCTGCCGATGAGGCCGCAGGTCTCCAGCCTCAACCTGGCCACCTGCGTCAGTGCGGTGATGTACCTGAGAATGTACGCCACCGAGCCGGACTCATCAGGCGGCGGGCTCTCCCGATGAGCGCTTCCACGACAAGTGGAGCAGGCGCCGATCAATCCCGTCTCCGCCGCCGGTGTGCCCGCCCATGACTCGTCTGGCGGCGGCCCGCCCGCCATTGATTCGCCTAGCCCTGGACCGCCAACCGAGCCCCACCGCTCCCGGCAGTCGGCCGGTCTGAACCCTCCCCAGGCATAGCGTGGCCAGGACGCAGAACGCGAGGTAGCCCACCATCACGGCGAGCGGAGCAACAAAACCGAGTACGAACATGCCGGCCGCCTGCATGGCCGTTCGCCGTAGTCCGTCCAGCGGTTGGCGATCCGACCAGCGCTCGATGGCGGGGCACACGATCATGATGAAACCAGTTGCGATAATGCCGAACCCGACCGTGTTCCCCAGGCAGATGGCGCCTGCGAAGTTGAGCGGTGAGTCGCTGTAGTCCCAGTAGGGGTTGTGCCCGAACCGCATGACAAGAATCTGGTGGCCGACCAGCTCAAGGGCGGCGGCCGCGCTGACGCACAGGAAGTACAAGCCCACCGGGTGGAGTCGATGTCGTAGGTACAGGGGACGCAGGGCGAACAGGCAGACCAGGGCGGCCGCGCCATAGATCATGTACGGCTGGGTGACATTGTCGGTCACCTTGGCGTCGAAACCAGTTCCAGTGATCGCCCACAACACAGTCGAGACGCTGATCTCCAGCCAGTGCCCCACAAAGGAGCAAGCCGCAAAACACAGCACCGCCAAAAGCAGCTTCCTCTGCCACATGTAAGCCGCGTTTTCCCTTGTCACATACCCGTTCATACCCATGCATCCATTCTTGCCGCTCAAGATGGGAAGCACATCGGGGCGGGCCACCGGTTTTCCCCCGGTGCTAGGTGGAGGGGTCTGAGTAGGGAAAACCCCCGATAGCCGTCATTCCCCCTGAGGACATTGCGAAGGCCAGCCCCTGATCTTCGAGGCCGAAGGAGCCTGCCGCCAGCGGGCGTCACACAACTGGCACCGGGTTCATGCCACAATCCCAGTCAGGCCTGGGGAAACGATGATCAATCAGGTGCCACCATCTGAACTCTAGAATGATAGATATCACCACCTGATCAGCGCACCCACTAG